>NZ_JAVKPY010000012.1:0-69437 GCF_040981035.1 Kocuria sp. CPCC 205297
ACGACCTGCTCCGGGGTGTGACGCTTCCTGCTGTTCGACATGATCTGACCAGTCTCCCTGCCCGCAACCACGGGCGACAGGACGACTCCCAGAACCACCGGACCTAAAAAACGGGGTCAGCCCAATTAGGCCGACGAGGTGTCGCTCCTGCGCAGGGGAGAGCTTCGGTTGCTTGCCTCGGAGTCGGCCCCGCGCCTTCGCGACCGCCATGCCTTCGCGCGTCCGCTGGCGTATGAGGTCCGCTTCGAACTCGGCGACCATGCTCAGCACGTTGAACAGGAGTTTACCCATCGGGTCGGCGGGATCATGAACAGAACCTCCGATGGAGAGTCGTGCCCCGCGCTCCTCGACCTCGGCAGCGATGTCAGCGGCATCTCTTACAGATCGCGCGAGACGATCCAGCTTCGTGACCACGAGGATGTCGCCTTCCCGTAGCGCTGCGAGGGCCTCACGCAGGCCTGGCCGGTCTCGGTTCGTGCCGGAAAGTCCGGCGTCTGTGTAGACGCGTGACTTCTCGACTCCGAGTGCTGCGAGTCCTTCTCGTTGCGCGGTGAGGTCCTGGTCCTGATGTTGGGTCGAGCAACGGGCGTAGCCGATATGCATGACCGTCTCCTGTCTCGTATATGGTGCCGCGAGCGGGCAGCCATCCGGGCGGGTCTTACGAACACGAGCGACGGGCGCAGGGCTTGCTGCGAAGGAGTGTTCGGTCAACGTTGATAGACGAGACCGTTCAGCGTCGAGTGCAGCGATGGACACCTCGGCCTTGTCGCGGATGCGCTTGAGGTCGCGGCCCTCGATGATCTCATCGTCGTAGTCGGCCTGCGCCCTAGCGATCCGTCCGCGATGCATTGTGATCTCGTCGGAGATGGCTCGAAGGCGCGGGTGATCCGGTGTGGGAACGATGTTCTTGAGGTCCGGACGAGCAAGACGAGCGCGGATCGTCTCGACCACATACGTGTCGATGTGCTCGCGCAGCCGCATCACATGCCCTTCGCAGCGATACCGCATACTGTGCGCGCGCACCGGTTTGCCGCACACCTCGCCGGTGTCGGGCTCTTGCCAGCCGCAGAGGTACAGGCCGGACCCGAGGTGACGGCGGTCAGTGCCCACTCGGTTCGTCGCTCGGTTCGGATCGTCGAGGCGATCTTGAACCGCCCACCAGGTGGCCTCTGGGACCAGAGAGTCCCACTGACTGCGGATGGGGTCACCGGAGTCGGAGCGCAAGATCGTGGCGCGCCACGAACGTCGCTTCCCGCCATCAGGTTGGATGGTGGGTGGAGAGTACGTTGAGTAACCGGCGTACCGCGGGTTCCGGAGGATGCCGAGAACGGTCGACGGAGCCCATGGTCCATCGTCTGGCACGGGTCGGGGTGGGAGCCCGTCCGCCGCCCTCCTCTCGTTGCGCTGCAGTGCGAGAGTCCGTGAGTGTCGGGGGAGTGGTGGCACGCTGGGAATGTCGGGGCCGCTCTTCCCGGATAGTGCCGCTGCGATGGCTCGCAAAGAAGCGCCAGCAGTGAATGCCTGGTAGATGGCCTCCACTGCCCGCGCCTCGTGAGGGATGACCTCTCCCTTGAGGGTGTATCCGAGCGGACGCACGCCCTTCGGGGGACGCCCCTGCTCTGCCCGCTGCCGTTGGGCACGACTCTGTCGCTCGGCTTTGACCTCGATCTCGTTGCGCGCAATCGCGGAGAAGAGATCTGCGCTGAGACGTCCAGCAGCGGTCGTGCAGTCGATGTCGCTTCCCTTGGCGAAGGTCAGGAGTATCTCGTGACGCTGTGCTGCCTCGATGATGCGCACCCCGTCCGCACGATTGCGCTCCAGACGGGGCCACTCCTGAGCGACGACGACGTTGATGAGCCAACGTTCGATGTCGGTGAGGAGGCGCTCGAACTCGGGACGCCGCAGCTTGCCGACGCCAGAGATGTCGTTGTCCTCATAGACCCCGGCAGGGCTCCATCCCCTAGCCTTGATGAGAGCCTCGGCGTCCTCGCGGTGTCGGTCCACGCCCAAGCGAGTGTTCTCGCGGTCCTGGGAAATCCGCAGGTAGATGGCTGCCCGCCGAGGGTCAACGTTTATCGTGCCATCTTAGGGCAAGATGGTGTTCTGTTACGGAGCACGGGCCCTCGTTGCATACCAGCGCATCGAAGCCAAGTCGGTTCATTCAAGGAGGATGCATGCCGTACGACCAGAGTGAAGCTGACTTCAATGAGGCAGCCTACGGAATGTATCTAACTTATGAGCTTCAAAGGTGGTTTGAGCTACAGGATGACCTTGATGGGATTGCATTACCGCCAACGCTTCAAGATGAAGCCGATCTGGGATACGATATGTCAATTCCGCGAAAGTGGGGGTTTCTATACCTGCAGTTCAAGATGCCAGATTATTTGCGTCGCTCTAATGCGAGTGAATGGCGTATATTTGGAGAGCCGTATTTCAGATTCAAGGTCAAGACTGATGTAACCGCAAACGGGTGTATTCAGCATAATGTCCTGTGTGACCTGGAGGCTGAAGGTGAAACCGTATCCTATGCAGCGCCAGCGTTCTTGACCAGTGATGAGCTAACTGATTACGCTCTAAATGACGGCATGTACGCGAACAGCGCCTTCCCGCTACCGAGTGACCTTGGGCACGTGCCCGCCCGCAGTAATCATTGCTTTGCCTACACCGACTGTAGGGATGTTCGCGCTTTTTCTGAACCAGGGCCGAGTGTAAGTCGGGGATTTGACGAGCTAACGAGCAGGGTTCGTGGCGTCGTCGGAGAATCGGAGCCAATCGCCTTGCATGAATTTTTGAGCCGCTCAGCTGTGCGCCTGGTAGAGGTTATAGGAGCATCTTCGCGATCGGACGTCGGGCCTTCGCAGAGCCTTCTCCTTGCGAGTTCGTCAGTGGGGCTCATGCCGATACTTGTTTCTACCGAATAGGCGATGCGTAATTAAGATCTGCAGGTTGATCGTCGAGCGGGTGTTCCTTGGGGGCGCTCATTTGTCGCACTGACCCGGCCTCCTCGAGGAGCGCGAACCTCTGACGCGTCGACAACGCCGGGTGCAGTCCCGGTCGACGTCCCGGCGACGGGCTCAAAGCCATTCCCTCGGTCCTCCTCGCGCGCCTGTGGTCACCCTCTCGCCCAGGATAGGCGGGCGGTGGCGCATCATGAGCGACGTACGCTCACCAAAGCGCGAGTCGCTGTCGCCAAAGGTTATTTAGCTACGTAACGTGGTGGAGTTCAGGTTCAACGTGTGAGCTGAACTGTCTTTGGAGCGTAAGCGACTTCCGTTCCAGCGTGAGGACTGTCCCCGCTGGAGCGTTGCGGGGCTTGCCCCGTCCTTGGCCGGGCGAGTGATGTCGGAGCAGCGGAGCCTGGGTCTGAATTGCTCGAACGACGGGTGTGTGAGCCTCGCCCCCGGCGGGTCAGAGCGCGATGTCCGTCAAGGTGGCCAGTTCAATGCCAACCTGGCGGCGTGCTGTTGAGTTCAGGCCATGCGTTTTGTCTAGTGCGATACCTGCTAACGGTATGATTAAGCCATGTCGTACACCCGTCGCGTCGTGGACCTCGAGCTGGATGATCTCTTTGGCGAGGTGGCGGCCCTCGCGCTGGACGGCCCCAAGGCCGTAGGCAAGACCACGACGGCGGAACAACGGGCGGCTGGGCTGGTGAAGCTGGACTCCAAAGCCGTTCGGGAGCCTGTCGCAGCGGATCCGCAGATCATTCTCCGCCGCCCGCGTCCGCTCCTCATCGATGAATGGCAGAAGATGCCAGAGGTGTGGGACGTTGTTCGCCGCGCCGTGGATGAGGACGCCGTGGGCGGGCAGTTCCTGTTGACCGGCAGTGCGAGTCCCCAGGACGGAACCGTGCAGCACTCGGGGGCCGGCCGGATCGGCCGCCTGCGCATGCGTCCCATGACGCTCGCGGAGCGTGGTCTGGTTGCACCAACCGTGAGCCTCGCCGCTGTTCTGGCCGGACGTGATGCCATCCAGGGTGAGTCCACGATGGGACTGCCCGAATACGTGGAGGAAATCGTCGCCTCGGGTTTTCCGGGGATGCGCGGCTTGAGCTCCCGCGCCCGGAGCTTTCAGCTCGACTCCTACCTGCGCAATGCTGTGGAGCGCGACGTGCCGGAGCAGGGCCTGGCGGTCCGTCGCCCGGAGGCCATGATGGCCTGGCTGCGAGCGTATGCTTCCGCCACTTCGACGACGGCGAGCTACTCCCAGATCCTGGACGCGGCGACCCCTGGTCACAGTGAGAAGCCGGCACGGGCGACCGCCGAGTCCTACCGTCAGGTGCTGGCCTCCTTGTGGCTTCTCGACCCTGTGCCGGCCTGGAGCCCGCTCGGCGGTCCGATGACTCGCCTCGGGCAGGCTCCGAAGCACCACCTGGCCGATCCTGCTCTAGCGGCTCGCCTCCTCGGCCTGGGCGCCGACGCACTGCTGGGCGGCAAAGGGGAGCCACTTCGTCCCCAGGCGGGTTCCATGCTGGGAATGCTTTTCGAGTCGCTGGCGACACTGTGCGTTCGTGTCGCCGCGCAGGCAGCGGAGGCCGACGTCGCACACCTGCGGACGCGCAACGGCGACCACGAGGTGGACCTCGTGGTCGTGCGGCCCGACGGTGGCGTCGTCGGTGTGGAGGTGAAACTCGCGGCAGCTGTCAACGACTCCGATGGCAAGCACCTGCGCTGGTTGCGCGACCAGCTGGGATCACGTTTTGTGGATGGTCTGATCATCACGACGGGTCCGATCGCCTATCGGCGGCGGGACGGTATCGCCGTGGTGCCCCTGGCCCTGTTTGGCCCCTGAGGAACGAAGCAGCCTGAGCCGTATTGTCTGAGGGCGTCGGCAACGTCCCCAGTGAAGGAAGCCCATGCCTGATCGTCGTCATGCGGACCACGCCAGGAGGTTGACTGGTACCATAAACTGGTACCAGTCAACGTAGGGAAGGTACTCCATGTCCATCAGCGCAAGCGAGGCCCGCAAGACTCTCTTCCCGCTCATCGAGCGCGTGAACGAGGACCAAGAAGCCATCGAGATCGTCTCTCGGAAGGGCAACGCGGTGCTCATGCCCGCCGACGAGTACGCGGCGTGGCAGGAGACCGCCTACCTGTTCCGGTCGCCGTCGAACGCCCGCAGGCTTCTCGACGCCTACGATCGTGCCCGTGTCGGGAAGACCCAGGTCCACGAGCTCGACCGTTCCGACGAGTCGGTCAGCCAGTCTCGGGACGTCTGAATGCGGCTGGTCTGGGACGAGGCCGCCTGGGAGGACTACACGTACTGGCAGACCGCCGACCGGAGAATCCTCAAGCGGATCAACCTGCTCATCGATGCCTGCCTGCGCGAGCCGTTCGAGGGCATCGGCAAGCCGGAGCAGTTGAAGTACGGGGCGCGGGGCTCGTGGTCGCGGCGCATCAACGAGGAGCACCGGCTCGTCTACCTCGTGATTGGTGAGGATCTCGTGATCTTGCAGGCTCGATACCACTACTGAGCCGGGCTGAACTGTCGTTGTTCGGAGCAGCCGTGTCAGGTGACTTTGCTGCCGACGTCCAAGGCGCATCTCTGGGAAGCCCGCGAGGCTTGTCCGACCATTGACTGGTGAGGAATGTTGCCGTGCCCGGTGAAGCCCTGTTCCTTCGTAGATTGTGACAGTCCGATGCCTCAGCCGTGTTCGAAGCCTTCGCCTCCAACCTCGACATGGCCCGTCAAGGCGTGGTCACTTCGGCCGAGGAAGCGTCGGCGTACGTCGCCCGCCTCGTGAGTCCGGGGTCGCCCCATGAACCCTGGGCCGTCGTCGAGTCGAACGCACTGATCGGCCTCGTCTGCGTCACGGTGGACGAGGACAACCGGAACGGGTGGTTCTGGGACTGGATGACCGACCGAGCGCGCGGCAGGGGAGTCATGAGCCGCGCCGCAGCCACGGTCGCTGAGTGGGCCCTCACGGAGCGCGGACTGGAGCGCCTGGAACTCGGCCACCGCGTCAACAACCCGGCCTCCGGCGTCCTCGCGAGGAGAGTCGGTTTCGTCAAAGAAGGAACCCAACGCCAGAAATTCCTGGTGAACGGAGAACGTCTCGACGTCGACATCTACGGGCGGCTGACATCAGACCCGCCCCCGACCTTTGACCCAGTGACCATAGTCACCCAATGAACGGTGACGGGAATCACCAGACCGGTCGCCTCCACATGACCAGGGAGCCGTATTTTCGCTGGCCACGGGCCTAAAATTGAGGGGGAAGAGTCTCATACCGGAGCGACACTCGGAGGCAGAAATGTCCGGCCATCAGGTTGATTCCACCCACGAATCCAGAACCATGAGCCGGGGCACCGTCTCGATGCTCTGGAAGTTCGGACTGATGGTGCTGGTGGGCGCGGTGATCTTCTTCATCCCGGCACCCGAGGGCGTGGACCCCCGCGGCATGCACATGCTCGGCATCTTCGTCGCGACCATCCTGGGACTCATCCTGCAGCCCCTGCCCACCCCCTCGGTGGCGCTGATCGGTCTGGCCACGGCCATGATCACCGGTGCCATGGATGTCAAGAGTGGGGAGGCGCTGAGCGGATTCTCCAACTCCGCCGTGCTGCTCATCGTCGCGGCGTTCTTCATCGCGGACGGCTTCCTGCTCACCGGGCTGGGGCGCCGCGTGGCCCTGATGTTCCTCAGGGTCCTCGGCAAATCGCCCCTGGGCATCGCCTACGGCATGGCCGTCACGGACCTCCTGCTCGCACCGGCCACCCCGTCCAACACGGCCCGCGCGGGTGGTGTGATCTACCCGATCGTCCGCTCCGTCGCGGAGGTCCAGGGCTCCACCCCGGACACCGACGAGTCCCGCAGGAAGCTCGGCTCCTACCTCACGTTCACCGCTGCCCACGTCAACGTGATCACCAGCGCCATGTTCATCACCGCCATGGCCGGCAACCCGCTGGCCGTGGCCTCCGCCGAGAAGCTCGGCGTGCACATCTCCTGGGGCCAGTGGGCCCTTGCCGCCCTGATTCCCGGCCTCGTGAGCCTGGCGGTGGTCCCGTGGCTGCTCATGAAGGTCTACCCGCCCACGCTGAAGAGCACGCCGGAAGCACCCACCATGGCCCGCAGCGAGCTGCAGAAGATGGGCTCCATGACCCGCGGTGAGATCATCATGGCGGCCACGTTCGTACTGCTCCTGGTGCTGTGGGTCTTCGGCACGGCCATCGGCGTCAACGCCACCACGGCGGCCTTCGTCGGCATCGCGGTGCTGCTGGTGACCAAGGTGCTCACCTGGAACGACATGGCCAAGAACGGCTCCGCCTGGAACACCCTGATCTTCTTCGCGGTCCTGGTGGGCATGGCGGAGAACCTGAACAACCTGGGAGTCATCACCTGGATCGGCTCGGTGGTTTCCGGTGCCGTCGGCGGCATGTCCTGGCCCGTGGCCTTCGCGATCCTCGCGCTCGTGTACTTCTACGCGCACTACATGTTCGCCTCGAACACCGCGCAGATCGTCGCCATGTACGGCGTCTTCCTGGGTGCGGCCATCACCGCGGGTGCCCCGCCGATGTTCGCGGCCCTCGCCCTCGGCTACATCGGCAACCTGTTCGGCGCCATCTCCCACTACGCCTCCGGCCCGTCCGGCGTGGTCTACGGCTCCGGGTACGTCAAGGTCTCCGAGTGGTTCAAGGTCGCCTTCATCATGTCCGTGGCCATCATCATCATCTGGACCGTGGTGGGCACGGGCTGGATGTGGGTCCTCGGCGACCTCGCCATGTAGCCCGCCCGGCGAACCCGCCCAGTACGACGACGCTCGGTACCCTCCCAGGGGCACCGAGCGTCGTCGTCTGTTGTGGAAAGCGGCCAGGTCAGTCGTCCTTGTTGCGCAGCACCTGCCGCAGCTTCTCCCGGTTGAGCCCGGCGATCGCGGTGAGCGGGATGCCCGCGGGGCACAACTCCGCGCACTCGCCGTACACCGAGCACGGGCCGAACTCCTCCTCGGCGGCACGCGTGATGCCCTTGGCCCGGCGGCTGCGCTCCTTCTGGCTGGAGGGCAGCGTGGCCAGGTGCATGGTCTTGGACCCGGCGAACAGCTGGGCGGAGCCGTTGGGGCACGCCGCCACGCACGCACCGCAGCCGATGCACGCGGCCAGGTCCAGAGCCCACTCCGCGGACTCGTGGGACACCGGGATGGCGTCCGCGTCCGGGGCGGTGCCCACGGAGGTGGAGACGAAACCACCGGCTTCGATCACCCGGTCCAGCGCGCTGCGGTCCACCGCGAGGTCCTTGACCACGGGGAACGCGCCGCTGCGGAACGGTTCGAGCTGCACGGTGGCGCCGTCCTCGAAGGAGCGGAGGTGCTGCCGGCAGGACGGCGTCTTCTCCTGAGGGCCGTGGGGTCTGCCGTCCACGGTCACGCCGCACGCCCCGCAGATGCCCTCGCGGCAGTCCGAGTCGAACGCGATCGGCTCCTCGCCACGGGTAACGAGGTCGTCGTTGAGCTTGTCGAGCGCCTCCAGGAGGGAGAACTCGGGTCCGACCTCCTCCAGCAGGTACTCCTCGAAGTGCCCCTCCTCGGCGCCGGACTCCTGACGCCAGACTTTCAACGTGAGTTTCACGAGGATGTTCCTCTCATCGGTAGTCGCGGGTCTCGGGCGGGACGCTGGGGAACTCCAGGGGCTCCTGGTGCCTGATGTAGCGCGGTCCCGTTTCGCCGGTCTCGCCGGAATCAGCACGCTCCCACGCGGACGCGAACAGCCAGTGCTCGTCGTCGCGCTGGGCCTCGCCGCCCTCGGTCTGGTGCTCCTCGCGGAAGTGCGCGCCGGCGGACTCGTCCCGGTCCAGCGCGTCCAGGCACATGAGCTCGGCCATGTCCAGGTAGTCGGCTACGCGGCCGGCGCGCTCGAGCTCCTGGTTGAAGCCGTCCGGGCGCCCCTGCACCCGCAGGTCGCCCCAGAACTCCCTGCGCAGCTCCCGGATGCCTCGCAGACCCTCGGCCAGCCCCTCGGCGGTGCGCGTCACCCCGCACTTCTCGTACAGCAGGTCGCCCAGCCGGCGATGGAAGCGCTCCGGGCCCTGCGTGCCGCCGATCTCGACCAGCGCCTGCACGCCCGCCTCGGCCTCGGCAACCGCGGCCCGCACGACGTCGTCGTCCGGCGAGAGCTTCGGCTTGCCCAGCAGCGGTGCCAGGTAGTTGGGCACCGAGTATGGGAGCGTGAACCACCCGTCCACGCACGCGGACAGCAGCGAGTTGGCCCCGAGGCGGTTGGCGCCGTGGTAACCCCAGCCGGCCTCGCCGCCCACGAACAGCCCGGGGATCGACGTCATCATGTCGTAGTCGCTCCACAGCCCGCCCATGGCGAAGTGCGCGCCCGGCGCAATGCGCATGGGCTGCTCGTACGGGTCCTCGCCGGTCGCGTCCGAGTACATCTCGAAGAGATTGCCGTAGCGCTCGGCAATCACCTTCTTTCCGAGCCGCTCGATCGCGTCCCGGAAGTCCAGGTACACGGAGTTCTTCAGGGGCCCGACGCCGCGGCCCGCGTCGATCTCGGTCCTCGCCGCCCGGCTGGCGACGTCGCGGGGCGTGAGGTTGCCGTAGGCCGGGTACCGGCGTTCCAGGTAGTAGTCGCGCTCGTCCTCGGGGATGTCGTTGGGCGCGCGCTCGTCCCCGGGCTGCACGGGCACCCAGATGCGGCCGTCGTTGCGCAGGGACTCGCTCATCAGCGTGGTCTTGGACTGCCACTCGCTGGAGATGGGAAGTGCCGTGGGGTGGAACTGGATGAAGCACGGGTTGGCGAACAGCGCCCCGCGCCGATGAGCCCGGAATGCGGCGGTGACGTTCGAGTTCTTGGCCAGCGTGGAGCGGTAGTAGACGTTACCGTAGCCGCCGGTGGCGAGCACCACGGCGTCCCCGGTGACCGCCGAGATCTTCCCGGTCACGAGGTCGCGCACCACGATGCCCTGGGCGCGGCCCTCCACGACGATGAGGTCCAGCATCTCGGTGCGAGTGTGCAGGTTCACCTGTCCCGTGGAGACCTGCCGCAGCAGCGCCTGGGCGGCGGCAACCTGCAGCTGCTGACCGGTCTGCCCGCGTGTGTAGTAGGTCCGGGAGACCTGTACGCCGCCGAACGAGCGGGTGGCCAGCCCGCCCCCGTACTCGCGGGCAAAGGGCGCGCCGATCGCGTTCATGTGGTCGATGACCCGGATGCTCTCCTCGGCCAGCCGCCAGGCATCGGCCTCGCGGCCGCGGAAGTCGCCGCCCTTGACGGTGTCCTTCACGAACCGGGCGATCGAGTCGTTGTCCACCGTGCGGGCGCGGGCGGCATTGATGCCGCCCTGGGCGGCCACCGAGTGGGCGCGGCGCGGGGCGTCGTGGAAGGTGAACGACTCCACGTTGTAGCCGAGTTCGCCCAGGGCCGCCGCCGCACCTGCACCGGCGAGTCCGGTGCCCACGACGACCACGGTGAACTTCCGACGGTTGAGTGGGCCCACCATGCGGTAGTGCAGCCGCCGGTCCGCCCACATCTGGGACGGGGGCACGTCCGAGCCCAGGCCAGGGAGGTCCGAACCCACGGTGCGCAGCTCGTCCAGCAGGGCCTGCGGCTGGGTGGTCGAGGATGCTGTCATCACTGAATCACTCCCAGGAGAACCAAGACGGGGATCGAGATGTTACCCAGGCAGATGACAATGGCGACCAGCCCTGCCACCCACGCGGCGAGCTGCCGCAGCCGCCTGCCGGTGGCGCCGAGGTCGTTGGCGGCGGTCCACGTCCCGTGGGCCACGTGCACGGTGAGCACCAGCATGGTGAGCATGTAGAAGAGGGCCACGAGGGGCCGCTGGAAACTGGCGACCAGATTGGCGTACGCCGATCCGCTCTCGAACGACCCGGATGCGGCCGGCTGGACACCCAGTGTGAGGTCCAGGATGTGGAAGATCACGAACAGCAGGATCACCAGGCCGGTTCCGAGCATCGAGCGCGCCATCAGGGCGTCGGCGCGACGCAGCCCGGTGCGTTTGAACGGCCCGCGGGCTCGACGGGCGCGCGTCCACAGCAGGAGCCCGCAGCCCACGTGCAGCACCAGGCTGATCAGCAGTACGACGCGCAGCACCCACAGGACACCCGCGTAGGGCATGAGCGGCATCAGGATCTCGCGCAGCCAGTGTGCGTAGTGGTCGAACTCCTCCTGGCCGCGGAAGATGTGCAGATTGCCGTACATGTGCACGAACACAAATCCGACGAAAATGAGACCGGTGACGGCCATGGTGGTTTTCGCGGCGAAGTTCGACACCGGCAGCCGTGTGCGCGGCGGGGCTGACGTGCGTTGTTTTCGCTGAATGGTTGCCGTCATCGTTGCCCCTCGTCAATGGGTGAACCGAGTGCTGAACTCCGGGAGTTCATCACCCTCAATTCTACGCCGGGAGGGGCATTGCAAGACGCGTTCCGGGGCGTTTCCGGTACTGCCGCCAGAAAGGGTTGTGGCGGGTGCCGAGGGCATTGAGAATAACTAAGGTTTGCCTATCGTAATTTCACGGTGTGGGTATTTTTACGGTGTCCCGTTCCCACTCGCGGGGTTCCGGACCCCCTGGGCGACTGTGCCGTTCCCCATGGGGTCCGCAGCCCGGTTTCTCGCTACGCACCTGTCACTCTCCGCGGAGGGTTCCCGCCCGAACTGCCCGGTTCAGGACTAGCGTTGACCCTGTGATCAAGGCGTCGCTGCGGCGCGTGGCAGGCGGTGGTACGAGGGCCCGCTGGCTCCCGGAACCCGCCCCGCTGCGCGACCGGCGGCTGACGACGGCGCGTACCGCGGCGACGTCGCGAGCCCGCCTTGAAGACTGCTCACCCGCCGGACGTCGTGGAGGCTCCAATGTGGACCCAATCTCTTGACACCCTGGGCAGCCTGCCCCTGACCGCGCTCGTGGCCGCGATCCCGATAGTCGTGTTCCTGGCCTGCATGATGCTGTTCAAGCTCACGGGGCTGACATCGGGGCTCATCGCGCTGGTGGTGCAGATCCTGGTGGCACTGCTCGTGTTCCACATGCCCGTCTCCGCCGCGGCCGGTGCAGGTCTGCTGGGGCTGCTGACCGCGCTGTGGCCCATCGCGTACATCATCGTCATGGCGGTGTGGCTGTACCGGCTGAGCGTGCGCTCGGGCCGTTTCGACGTGATCCGCTCCTCGATCGCCGCGGTCTCCGCTGACCAGCGCGTGCAGGTGCTGCTCATTGCGTTTGCGTTCGGCGCGTTCCTGGAGGGCGTGGCAGGCTTCGGTGTGCCCATTGCGATCTGCGCGGCACTGCTCGTGCAGCTGGGGTTCCCGCCCGTGCGCGCCGCAGTGCTGTGCCTCGTGGCCAACGTGGCCGCCGGTGCCTACGGCGCCATTGGCGTGCCCGTGCTCGTGGGCGCGCAGGTCACCGGCATGGAGACGCCGGAACTCTCGCGAGCCCTCGTGCTGCTGCTCCAGCCGCTCACGTTCCTCGTTCCGTTCCTGCTCGTGTGGATGGTCGACGGGGCGCGCGGCCTGCGCGAGGCCTGGCTCCCGGCGCTGGTCTCCTCGGTGGTCTTCTGCGCGGTGCAGGGTGGCCTGCTGTGGTTCATGGGCCCCGAGCTGGCGGATCTCGCGGCCGGCCTGCTGGCCATGGTCGCCCTGTTCGCGGTGTGCCACGTGTGGTCCCCGCGCCGGATCTCGCGTGCCCCGGAGGCCCCCGAGACCGCTGAGGCCAGCCATCCCGCGAGCGAGGTGATCCGCGCGTGGAGCCCCTTCTACATCCTCACCGCCGTGATCCTGCTGTGGTCCGTCCCCGCCGTGCAGAACCTCTTCACCAAGGGTGCGCTGAACTTCACGACCTTCAAGGTGCCCATGCCCGGGCTCACCGGTCACGTGACCACCGCCGCCGGAACGGTCGTCAATGCCACCTGGACCTTCTCGATCCTTGGTGCCACCGGAACGGCCATCCTGATCGCGGTGCTCATCACGTTCTTCACCACCCCGCAGCTGCACGCCAAAGAACTGGGGGAGGAGCTGGCGGGCGCACTCAAGGCACTGGGCCCGGCCATCCTGCTCATCGCCGTGATCCTGGTGCTCGCGAACATCGCCAACTACTCCGGCGGCTCCACCGCCATGGGCACCGCGCTCGCCGCGGTCGGTCCCGTCTTCCCGCTCATCGCCCCGGTGATCGGCTGGATCGGCGTGTTCCTCACGGGCTCGGTGGTCAACAACAACACCCTCTTCGCGCCGCTGCAGGTGGCGACGGCGCAGGGCATCGGCGCCGCCCCGTCCCTCCTCGTGGGGACCAACACGGCAGGCGGTACCACCGCAAAGGTCATCTCTCCGCAGTCCATCGCGATCGCCGCCGGGGCGGTGGGTCTCAACGGGCGGGAGAGTGAGATCATGCGCGGCTCCATCGCCTACAGCCTGGGCATGCTCGCGGTGGTGTGCGTGTGGACGTTCGTGCTGGCCCTCGTGTGAGCAACCCTCGGGTGAGTGTCTGAGGGGGCGCGTCCTCAGGCGGACCACGACCTCCTCGTGGGTGGGCCGTTCGGTGCGCCGGGTCAGCTGGGAGGTGCCGCAGGAGGAGGGCGACTGCCCCTCGGCGGTTCCGGCCGAGTGAACCCCCGTTGATCCAATAACTTGCACGCAATATGCTGATTATGTTTCGAGCAATTCACGGAGGGGACCTGAGAAACCATGGCGCACCACTCGTTCGAGCACACCACCCACCACGGCTCCGGGAGTGGAGTCGCCACCCTTACAGAGCTGGTCGGCCGCAGCGAACCCCGTCCGGGCCGCCCCAGTGCTGCCACGGTGGCGGAGGAGGACGGCGTCAAGGTGGTCGCCTTCGAGTTCCACGAGGGCGACGAGCTCCACGAGCACGCCGCACCGCACCCGGCGCTGATCCAGGTGGTCCGGGGGAGCGTGGACTTCCAGCTCCCGGAGGGTCCCGTGCAGCTGCGGCCGGGCCAGGTGCTGCACCTCACGGAGGGGCTGCTGCACACCGTGAGGGCCCTCGAGCCCACGACGCTGTCCGTCACACTGCTGCTGCACTGATCCCGCTGCTGCCCGTGCCGTTCGGTCTCATCGCCGTGGTGCTCATGCTGACCGTGGCGGTCCTCGTGTGGCGCCAGCCGGTGGACAGGCCCATGCGCGGACCCGTCAACGCCTGAGCGCCCAAGGCGACGTCGCGGCTGCCCTTCTCCACCCGGCGCGTGCAGTCCCGGGAAGCCGGGCCGTTCAGCCCTGGGGTGACGGCGCGGTGAGCCAGTCCACGAGGCCCGGCCACACGGCGTCGGCGGCGGAGCGGCGGAACAGGCCGTGGTGGCCGATGCGCGCAACGCCCAGCTGCTCCGGGGTGAACGTGCGGTGCTCCACCGCGGCGGAGGTGAGCCGCCCGGTCAGGGCCCTCATCTGCGCGGGGCTGGCCCAGGGATCGTCGGAGGCGCCGAGCGCGAGCACATCCTGGGTGACCGCGGCCGCACGGGCCGTCGCGTCCATGGACGGGTCGTCGAAGAAGTAGCCGGGACGCCGCGCCCACGACCCCCACTCGACCATCGCGGCTGTGGGCATGTTTTCTCCGATGCCAAGCCGATTGCCGGGCATGTACCCCAGGGTCCGGCTCAGCGCCGGGCCCACGACATGCAGCATGGCGGCCACGCGCAGCTGCTCCTTCCGCGGGGCGATCGTGCGGGTGTGCGCCAGGTGGGAGGAGACCACCGCGAACCGGTCGAGGCCCTCGAGCCCGTGGCCGAGGACCATGGCGTGCCCGCCGATGCTGTGACCCACGGCGTGCAGTGGAAGCCCGGGGAACCGTGCGCGGGTCCAGGCGGCCACGGCGGGGACGTCCCCGCCCATCCAGTCGCGCATGCGCAGGTGCGGGTTCTTCCGGGGCTCGCCGGAGCGGCCCGTGCCGCGGTAGTCATAGGTCACCGCCGCGAGACCGCGGCCCGTCACGTACTCGGCGAACCCGGCGTAGAACCGTTCGGGCGTTGCGGTGGCGGGGTGGATGACGACGACGCCGCGCGGCTCGCCCTCGGGCAGCCACAGCGTGCCCGCCACGGCGTCCGAGGCGACGGGAATGCTCAGGTTTTCGCGGCGGATGCCGGCTACGGGGGAGTTCCGGTGGTCAGACATAGAAGTTACTCTACGGTAATTCCAGCGGCTCAGCCCTGGGCCGTCACAGTCACGGTGGCTCACGTCGCACGCAGGGACGCCACGTCCGTCTCGGGGGCGGGAGCGTCAGTGACAATCGGGTGGAGCTCCGCGCGAGCGCAGCCTGAAGGACGCGCTCGGCACCTCCGCGGGCACCGCGGCCGTCGCCTGCGGTGCCTTCTCCGCAACCATGACGATCGGCCGTCTGCCGGCAGACCGGGTCGTGGAGTGGCTCGGCTCCGGGGGTGGTCCTGCGCTACGGGGCGTCCCGCCCCTCGCACCCGGTGAGCAGCGTGACGGCCAGTACGGCCAGGGTCGCTCCTCGCCCCGCGGTCGTGGTGCGTGGCTCAGCGGATTCCTCCCTGAGCTACCGTGGACCGGGTAGGACCTCCAAGACCCCCGGCAACTGAAAAGGGGCCTATCCCCGTGCGACTCATCCTGGTGCGTCATGGCCAGACCTCCTCCAACGTGGGCCATCACTTGGACACCGCCGCACCTGGCGCGGACCTCACCGACCTGGGGCGTGAGCAGGCGCGGGCCCTCGTGCAGGCGCTGGCGGGTGAGCCCATCAGTGCGATCTACGCCTCCAACCTCGTGCGCACCCAGCAGACGGCCGCCCCGCTCGCGGAGGCGCGCGAGTTGTCGACCGAGATCCGTGAGGGTCTGCGTGAGATCGGTGCCGGGGATCTGGAAATGGCCAATGACCACGATTCGATCGAGACCTATCTGGAATCAGCGTTGAGCTGGGCGGATGGCGGCCTCGATTCGAGGATCCCCGGGTCGGACGAGAACGGCCACGACGTCATGGCGCGCTTCGACGCCGTCGTCGAGGAAGCGTCCACTGCTCTGGCACCGGACCGCGTGGCTGTTCTCGTGTCTCACGGCGCCGTCATCCGTGCGTGGTGTGCGCTGCGGTGCGCCAACCTGGACCGCAAGTTCACGGCGACCAACGGATTGTCGAACACGGGCGTCGTCGTGCTCGACGGCGAGCCCGGCGCATGGCGCGTGCTCACCTGGCAGGACCAGGCCGTGGGCGGGCCCGCACTGCAGGATCCGGAGTCCGACGGCGCCGCCGCCGAGGAACTCGATGGGGCAGAAAGCTCCGGCAGCTGAGAACACACAGCCTCACGGGGCGCGGTGGGAGACCACAATGAAGCATGACGATCGACTCATTGCGCGCCGTTTACGACCGCACCCGGATGGTCGGCTGGGACTTCTCAGGGTTGGAAGGCCGACTGACCGCTACTGAGCCACCGTGGGATGTCGAGGCGGACTGTCTCGCGGCCGTGCGCAGTGCGTCCCGATCAGTGGACCTCGGGACCGGGGGTGGCGAACGGTGGGGAGCGCTGCTCGCGGGCATTGCGGGGCACGGCGGCGTCGTCGCGGCGACGGAGGGGTGGGAACCGAACCTGCCGGTCGCGCGCGCGAACCTGGCTCCGTGGGGGATCCAGGTGCTTCCGTACGACGCTGATACGCGCGAGACCATGCCGTTCGAGGACGGCAGCGTGGATCTCGTGATGTCCCGCCATGAGGCCATCGATGTCGGCGAGGTGACCCGGGTTCTTGCCCCGGGTGGCCGGCTGTTGACGCAACAGGTCGACGGGTTCGACGCGCCGGAAATCCATGAATGGTTCGGCGAAGAGTTTCTCTACCCGCATGTGACCCTGGGCCGGTACATCGCGGAGCTGGAGGAAGCGGGGTTGCGGATCGACGTCGCCGACGCATGGGACGGCGTCATGGAATTCACGGACGTGGAGGCACTGATCATGTACCTGGCCATGGTCCCGTGGGACGCGCCGAATTTCTCGATCGACAAGCACGCCGACCAACTCACCGTGCTGGGGGAGCACACGCCCCTGCGGGTGACGCAGCGGCGCTTCCGCCTCTATGCCACGAAAGCATGAGCCGGGCGCCGCGTCATGGCGGGCCCGGCTCGGCCAGCGTCGGAAACGACGACGGCACGGGTCACTTGCGCAGCGACGTCTCCAGCGGGATGCTGCCATCCTGCCACGGGGTGATGATCCAGACCACCAGGTACAGCGCGAGCCCCACCACGGGGAGCAGGAACGACAACAGGACGAGCAGGCGGACGAGCCACACATTGATGGCGAACTGATGGGACAGACCACCGCAAATGCCAGCGACCACTCGTTGCGGTCCGCGTCGGAAGCCGAGGTTGCGCATGGAGTTGAAGAAAGTGTTCATGGCCACAACAGTACGCAGAGACGCCAGGGCAAGAGCGGCAGCTGCCCCGCCCCATGTCACTTTCCCCCGAACTCTCGGCGACCTGCCAGACTTGAACTCCGACCACACGAAGGGAAGATCATGGAAAACACGCCCAAAACTCAGCCCAGCAACCCGCAGAAGGGCACCCCGTGGGGGCTCATTCTGATCGTGCTCGCGTTCCTGCTGGCCACCGCCATGGTGATCGGCGTGGGCGTCGTGTCCCTGGACATCGGCTTCGGAGGCTGACGACCTCGTAGTTCGCCGCCCGTTCCCGGGATCCAGGCGGTACATCTGACGACGGCGGACGGCCACCTCGAGCGCGAAGGTGACCGTCCGCCGTCGTCGTACTGCCGTTAGAAATCGGGCAACGCCATCAACGGCGCGGGGGCCCGGGAGTGCGCTGGGAACGGCAGGACTTCTGCAACCGCGACAGCTTCTCGCCGAGCTGTTCCTGTTCCTCGGGCGGCGCGCTGACCCCGCTGGTCCGCTCGGCCTCCTGGTGGAGGTCACCGCTCATCACGTCGACCAGGTGCTTGGCGCACAGGTTGGACTCGTCCACCGCCTGGATGAGGGCATTCGCGTGGCGGGGCGTCCATCGGCGGTTCGGGTCCAGGCGGTAGAGCAGGGCACGGATCAGGTCCCCGCACAACCCTTCCTCGGCGATGACGGTGCGCGCTGACCAGCCACGTGACCAACAGGACCGCTACGAAGAGGACACCGAGCCAGCCGATCACGGGGAAGACCTTGGTCACGAGCTCGGTGAACGGCAGGAAACTCAGCCCGAACCCGACCAGCGTGACCGCGATGAACACGAGCCGCCCCCACCGGGCATGCCAATGTAGTACACCGGAGTACTGCACCGAGCGGCGTTCGATCACTTCCGGGGGTCCTCCGCGGACAGGGGGGAGGTCAGTTCATCACGGCGGACAATCCGCTCCCGGCCATCCACACCCCCACGATCGCTGCGATCCACAGAAGCGTGACCTTCGCTTCCCGCTCGAGCGTGGGGACGATCCTCTCGAGGCGCGGCCAGATCCGCTGGCCGGCCAATGCCGCAGCCGCGATGAGCACGAGCGCGGGCAGGATCATCACGACGCAGTAGGCGGCGAGCAGGGCCAGTCGCAGCGGCCAGCCGATGTCCATACTCGTGATGATCCCGTTGGCCGCGAGATAGGGGACCATCGTGGCGGCCTCCGTGAGAGCAGCGCCGGCACCGAGGGCGACCATGGCACCGGGATGCAGGGACCTGGGCGGTGCGCGGTGCCCCTCGCGCTTCACGGGGTCCGGTGCGAAAATCCCGTACGCGAGCAGACCCAGCCCGGCGACCACCTTGAACCACTGGGCGGGCTCGCTGTCCCAGATCCTCCCGGCCACGTCGGAGAGGAGGTCGAACCCCAGGGCGATCGCGATCCCCAGGAAGAAGTAGAGGAGCACCACGGTCGTGAAGTAGAAGAACAGCGGGACCGCGTCCACGCGCCGCCGGGAGATCACGAGGACCAGGGGGATCACCAGGGTCCCGAGGCTCATGCTGTCCAGCAGAGCCAATCCGAGCAGTGCGAGAAGGTCACCCATGTGTGCCGCCTTATCTCGTACGAACGTATGCCATACCGCAACCATACACTTGTATGAGAGGGGGTGGTCAGATGCCACAGGAGAACGAGAGTCGCGGGATGATCCCCGCCCGGGTCATGATCGCGGAAGCGGCGATCCGCGTGATCGCCCAGCAAGGTTTCGACGTGGTGAGCGTGCGCACCGTGGCCCAGGAGTCCGGGATCTCCCCCGGGACCGTTCAATACCACTACAAGACGCGGCGGGATCTGCTGCTCGCCGCCCTCGAGAGGTCCGTGGAGCGACAAACCCAACGGGTCATGGCTGCGCGCGGTCAGAACGGCTATCGGGCATCCCTCGCTCGCACCCTGCGTGAACTCCTGCCGTTGGAGGGCGTGCGGAGGGAGGACGCTGCCGTGTGGGTCAGCTTCGGGGCGGCCGCCTCCACCCGGGACTGGCTCGCGAGCGTGTACTGGCAGAACCTGCAGATCTTCCACGAAGGTGTCCTGAACGTGCTGCGGCAGGCCCAGGAGGACGGGAAGCTACGTGAGGGGCTGACCCCGGACACCGCCGCGCCCCTGGTCACGGCACTCGTGAACGGGTTGGCCCTGGATCACCTCAACGCACCCGAATCCGTTCGGGAGGGCACCGAACAGGCCCTCGATCGGGGGCTGTCGTTGATCCTCACGGACTGAGCCTCCTCAACGCCGTCGCGTCCCAACCCACCGTGTCAGGGCCCGTGCGTAGGGTCGGATGCATGATCCCCCACGACACGAGACTGCGCCGCCATGTCCCCTTGATCGTGCTGGAGGTGCTCCTCGTGGGGACGCTGATCTTCGAGATCGCCCGGGAGAACGGCCCGGCCGTGTTCTTGCTGTCCGCACTCGTCCTCGCGGCGTTCGTCCCGCTCGCCCTGGAGCCGATCGCCCGCGCCAGCATCCCCATGACCCTGCAACTGCTGTACGCGGTGCTGTTGTTCGGCGGGGCGTTCCTGGGAACGTACTTGCACGTCTACGGTGTGTGGGCGCCGTGGGACACCGTGGTCCACTTCTTCTCGGGAATCCTGATCGCGCTGGGCGCCGATCACGCGTGGCGCATCCTGTCCCGGCGGCATGGTTTCGTCCTGCCCACGTGGCTGTGGGGGCTCGCGATCGTGTCGTTCAGCGCCTTCATTGCGTTCCTGTGGGAGGTCGCCGAGTTCGTCACCGATCTGGTCTCGGACAGCAACGCTCAGGTGAACAACCTGGACACCATGACCGACATGATCGCGGGCACAACGTCCGCGCTGATCGTCGTGGTCGTCCTGGCGCTCACCCGGGCGGGGGGCCGAACGTCCGTGTGACGAGGACGGGTTACTCGATCACACCGCACGCCAGGCGGCTGCCGGCGTCACCCGTGGAGCGGGTGTCCTCGTCCGGTCCCTCCGGGGCGTAGCGCTCGGGGATGTTCGCGTAGTTGTCCGGGCCGGAGTGGATCATCAGCGCGGAGCCGTTGTCGTCCCGCAGGTTCTCGGCCGTGAGCCGGTCCGTCTCGAACGACATGGCCGCCCGCCCGGATTCCGTCACCAGCAGCGCGGGAAGGTCACCCGCATGCTCCGGATGGCGAGCGTCGTCGCCACCCAGGTGCCCGCCGGCGGACAGGAATGCGCCGGTCTCGGAGGGATCGTCCGGCGCGGAACTCTCCGCCTCGCACACGCCGTTGCCGTGCACGTGCAGGCCGTAGTACCCCGGTTCCAGACCGGAGAACTCGACCGAAACCCGCATCGCATCCTGGTCGGCCTCGGTGAACTGCGCGGTGCCGACCTCCATTCCCTCGGCATGACGCACCGTGGCGGTGGCCAGGGGACCCGGGCTCGACGCCGCCGTCGCGGCCCCCTGCCCGCCCGTCGGATCCGCGGTGGTGGCGTCATTGCCCTCGCCGCACGCGGCCAGTGTCAGCATGCCCGCGAGCCCCAGGAAAGCCAGTCCGCCGCGGGCTCGGAAGGGGCGATGGGTGGTGGGGGGCTCGTCGGTGGCCGGGGGTGTCATTGCGCTCGCGTTCATGGCATCTCCTCATCGTCGGTCCGCTGGGCCGGCGAGGGTCGTGATGCCGACCATGCAACGGAGGTGGCGATTCCACCGTACACATGACGAGGGTCACAATCGGGAGTATTGCCAGGTGAGAGGCCGGTTCCGCACCGCGCACGGGGTGCCCCCGGGCCGACATCCGGCACCCCGGCGGCTACTGTGAGGACATGACGGAGTCAGCAACGCAGGAGTCGGTGGACGTGATCGTGATCGGCGGCGGCGCGGTGGGAGAGAACGCCGCGCAGTACGCGATCGAGGGCACGGACCTCACCGCAGTCATCGTGGAGGGTCACCTACTGGGCGGGGAGTGCTCGTACTACGCGTGCATGCCCAGCAAGGCGCTGTTGCGCCCGGTCGACGTGACGGGACTGACGGACGACCTCGAGGGCGTCGTCCCCACGCGGCTCGACCGGGACGGCATGCTCGCGCGGCGCGACTCGTTCGTCTCCGACTACGACGACTCCTCCCAGGTCGAGTGGGCCGAGTCCGCGGGCATCCGCGTGGTGCGCGGCCACGCCCGCCTCGTGGGCGAGCGCTCGGTGCGCATCGAGGCCGACGACGCCGCCGCGCGCACCCTCACCGCGCGGCACGCCGTGATCCTCGCGACCGGCAGCGAGCCGAGCATCCCCTCCGAGTTCGACGGAGCGCACCCGTGGACGTCCGCGGACGCGACCGGCGTGGTCGAGACGCCGGAGAGCATCGCGATCGTGGGCGGGGGAGTCGTGGCATGTGAGGCCGCGGTGTGGCTCAACGCCCTGGGATCCCGGGTGACCCTGCTCGTGCGGGGCTCGGGTTTGCTGTCCGGCAACGAACCGTTCGCGGGGGACACCGTCCTGGACGGGTTACGCGCCAGCGGCGTGGAAGTGGTGCTCGACGCATCCGTCACCAAGTGCACCCGCAGCGATGCCGAGGACACGGGGCTGGGCCGGGTCCACGGCGGGCCGGTCCACCTGGAGACCTCCGCCGGGACCGTCGACGTGGCCGAGGTGCTCGTGGCCACAGGCCGTACCCCGCGGTTGCGGGACGTGGGACTCGACGCGGTCGGGCTGAGCGCGGGCGACGTCCTCCATGAGAAGCTCCCCGCATGGCTGCACGCCGTGGGCGATGCCAGCGGCGATGTGCCCCTGACCCACTGGGGCAAGTACCGCGCACGGGTCATCGGGGCCAGGATCAAGGCGGCGGCCACGGGGGCGCCCGCGCCGTACGAGGTGGAGAATCCGCCGGTGCCCCAGGTCGTGTTCACGCAACCGCAGGTCGCGCAGACGGGACTGACGGAAGCCTCCGCGCGGGACCGGGGGATCGACGTCGTCACCGCGGAGGTGCCCTACAACGGTGCGGCCGGCGCGGCGCTGCTGCGTGACACCGTCTCCGGAAAGGCCAAGATCGTCGTGGACCGGGAGACCCGGTGCCTCGTGGGCGCCACGTTCGCGGGCCCGGACGCTGGCGAGCAACTGCACGCGGCCACGATCGCGATCACGGGGAAGGTACCGGTGCACGTGCTGCGCCACGCGGTGCCCAGCTATCCCACGGTCTCGGAACTGTGGTTGCGGCTGCTCGAGGAACTGCCCGAGCAACTGCGCCGGGCGCCGGAGTAAAAGGTTCCCGAATCCGCTCGCGACGGCCATACTGGGACCGAATCATCCGGGATGCGTTCGTCGAAGGAGCCTCACATGACCCCCTCACTCGCCACGTACATCGCCCTGCCCGGAACCACCGCCGAAGCCATGGAGCACTGGCACGACGTGTTCGGGGGTGACCTGCACATCCTGCGCTACGGCGACATGGACCTGCAGGGCATGCCGTTCGAACCGGATCCCCAGGCCGTGGCCCACTCGACGTTGACCATGCCCGGCGGAGTGATCGCCGCCGGTGACGCCATGGGGGACGGCGACTACCCGCTCACCGGGACCGCCTACTCCCTGCTCTACACGACGGAGACGGCCACGGAGGCGCGGGCCCTCATCGAGAAGCTCGAGGCTGGCGGTGGCCACACGGGCATGACGTTCGAGAAGGCCCCGTGGGGCGACTGGTACGGCCAGGTCTTCGACCGCTACGGCGTGATGTGGTCGTTCTCGGCGTCCCAGGAATGACGTCCGTCGGGGCCGATATCGGTCCCGGTGCCACCAGGGCCTCCGATACCGTCACCGCGCCGCCCACCCTGCGGCCACTCCACGCCGACGACGCCGCTGCCGTCCTCTCCGCGTTCCGTTCCGACCCGCCCATGTCCCGGCAGGGCACGGTGACCACGTCGGAAGAGGCAGAGGAGTACGTCCACCGGTTCACCGACCCGGGCGGAAGCAAGGTCGCGTGGGCCGTGTGCCACGGGGACGGGCCCGTGGGGCTCGTGTGCATCGCGGTGGACGAGCAGAACCGGAACGGTTGGTTCTCCTACTGGATGACGGAGGCTGTCCGTGGCCGCGGGTGGACGTGGACACCTACGGACGGCTGCGAACGGATCCCCGGTGGCAGGGCAGCGCGGCGGCGGCCCGGTTGCGGTCCGGCGACCGCCGGCGCTACCGCACGGCCACGGCGTGACCCACGGTCGCGGGGTGTTTCCGGGAGAACTCCACGGGGAAGTCGGTCGTGATCCGATCCACGCCCAGGGCCACCATGCGGTTGAAATTTCGCTCGGCGTTCACCGTGTACACGCTCATGCCCAGCCCTGCCGCACGGACCCGGTCCACCGCGGCCACATTGAGCCAGCGGTGGTTGGACCCCACCTGCCCCGCGTAGGTGGAAATCCGCGCGAGGGTCTCGGCATCGGGAACCCGGTACACGAGCTGCTGCAGGGGGACCTCCGGGGCCAGCACCGCGAAGCGCTGATTGGAAGCAGCGTCGAACCCCAGGACCTCGATTCGCCCGTCGCGGACCAGACGCTGCCACCGGGGATCCGATCGCAGACGCTCCACGATGATGTGCTCGATACCGGGGGACGTGACCGGGGACTTGATCTCGATGAACACGCCGATCGCGTCGCGCGCAACCTCCACGGCGTCGTCGAAGTGCGGGATGCGCTCGCCCCGGAACGCGCCGGAGAAGGACGAACCAGTGTCCAGCCGTTGCAATTCGGCCCATGTGAACGACGTGACCGGATCGTTCTCCCGACCCGGGAACACCTCGGCGGCGTTCGTGGTGCGCGCGGGGGTGGGGTCGTGGAACGCGAAGGGCACACCGTCCGCGGAGAGCTGGACGTCGAGCTCGAAGAACTGCGCACCCGAGGAACGGGCCACCTCGAACGCCGCCACCGTGTTCTCGGGTGCGACCCCCGCGGCTCCGCGGTGGCCGATCAACAGGTGGGCCGGCGCAGTGGTCATTCCCGCAGTGTCCTCCCGCCCGCGGGGTGCTGTCAGGAGGGCCGTGGGCCGGATCCAGCGGAGGGGGTCCGTTGCGAGACGGTCGGTCAGGGGGGTCGTGCGGGTGCGCATCCAGAGCCTCTCACGGGTTGCCGTACGGAGATGGCCTTGCCGGTCGCGTGGTGATGACCGGCGAACGGGCCGAACCCATGGTCGCGGGGGGACATGACGGCTGTGGAGCACCCCGATGACCGGGGTGTTAACTCGGCACCACGGACCACAGCCGGTGTATTAACCCGGCGTCCGCCGCCGAATGCACCTCCGGCGGATCGCACCCGGTCCGTTACTCCAGCGGGTCATCCTTGGTGCGGACCAGCGTGACCCGGACCAGGGCCGCGGCCAGGATGGGGAGTTTTTCGGGCGGGACGAGGTCCGCGAGGTCGTGGGCGTCGTCGGGCAGACCGATGCGCCGGGCGCCGCCCAGGGCCTTAGCGTCGAAGAACGGCGCGAGGCCGGGCCAGACACCCTGTACCTCCCGGGCGAAAATCGCGGCGCCCGCGGGGCCGATCCCCGGGAACTGTTGGAGCGCGTCGAGGACGTCGTCGGTACCGTCCGCGCGCTCACGCACGCGGCGCAGATCCCCGCCGTACTCGTCGATCAGGAGGGCGGCGCCGTCGCCGAGCATTGTGGAGGTGCGCTCGTCGTAACGCTTGTAGCCGCCGCGACCCAGCGCCTGAACCCGTTGCCGCCACGACGCCGCGCGCATCCGTTCCGGGGTGCGGTACCCGGCCGTGAACAGCTCGCGCGCGGAGGCGATCGCCACCTTGGCCCCGATGCGCGCGGACAGCAGATTGGCCAGCACCAGCAGCTGGAACAGGGGAGCGGGTGTGTCCCGCAGCTCGATGCCGGCGTCCTGCGCGTACGTGGTGCCGTGGCGCTCCAACAGCACGTGCACGGTGCCCTCGTGCGATCGCGTCATGCGTCCCTCCCTGCCTGGATGTCTGTGTCCGTGTCGTCCGGCATCATGTCGCCCACGACCGGATCGTTCGGGGCCGTGCTGCTCACGACGGCGTGAATTCCGCTCCCGGCCAACTCTCTCGTGCGCACCGTCACTAGTAAATAAACTGACAATCAACGCCACATCGCGGTGGCGGACCCCACGGTTTGGTGGGCATTCACAGCCTCGACGAAAGGAAGTGCCATGGCGGAGAACACCGACGACATCCAGAAGGTGCGGGACATCATCAAGGGCACCCGCATCGCCATGCTCACCCACGTGGACGGGGATGGTCACCTGGTGTCCAAGCCCATGGCCACGCAGGAGGTCGAGTTCGACGGCACCGTGCGGTTCATCGCGGAGCGCGACTCCGAGCAGGCACAGGCCCTGCAGCAGCGCCCCGAGGTGAACGTGGCCTACTCGGGTTCCGGCTCGTGGGTGTCCGTGTGCGGCACCGCGCGCATCGTCAACGACGAGGCCAAGCTCAAGGAACTGTGGAGCAGCTTCACCGGTTCGTGGCTCCAGGGCGGCCCGGAGAACCCCAACAACATCCTCATCGAGATCGACGGCCACAGCGCCGAGTACTGGGACAGCCCGGGTAACAGCAAGGTGACCCAGGTGGCCAACTTGATCAAGTCCAAGGTCAAGGGCGACACCGTGGACGGCGAGAACAAGGTCGTGGATCTCTGATCCGACCCGCCCGTCCGACGGCCGTTCGATCCCCATGGATCGGGCGGCCGTTGCGCATGTCGGGGCTCGTCCGGCACGGGGCGCCTCGTCCGGGCGGGGCCCGCGCGCCTACCATGGGGTATGACCGTACGCCTGCTGTCGATCGAGACCGCCGTCCCCGACACCGTGATCCGGCAGGAGGACGTGTCCCGGCTGTTCGCCGAGCAGCCGGGGATGACCAGGCTCGGCACGCGCGTGGTGCGTTCCGCCTTCGCAGGCGCCGGGGTGAGCACACGTCACACGGTCCTGCCCGAGCTGGGCGTTGTGGCATCGGGGACCGTTGACGGGGGCGACGCCGCGGCGTCGCCGTTCGTGGATCCCACGACCCGGCACCTGCGCTCGCCGGGAACGCACGCACGCAACCAGCTCTACACCGAGCACGCCAAACGGATGTTCGTGACAGCCGCCCGGGCGGCCCTCGACGCCGCGGCCCCCGGGATCGAGCTCGCGGACGTGACCCACGTGATCACGGTGTCCTGCACCGGGTTCTTCGCGCCGGGCCCGGACGTGCGCGTGACCAAGGACCTGGGGCTACCCGCGGACGTGAAGCGGATGCACCTGGGGTTCATGGGCTGCAATGCCGCGTTCCCCGCCCTGCAAGCCGCGTACACCGCGTGCCGCGCGGATCCGGACGCCGTGGTGCTCGTGGTGTGCGTGGAGCTGTGCACCCTGCACCTGCACGTGCGCAACGATCCCGACACCGTGATGGGCAACGCCCTGTTCGCGGACGGTGCGGCCGCCGCGGTGGTGACGGGGCGCGACGCCGCCGCTCCCGGCGCTACCCTCGAGCTCGTGGACTTTGAGACGACCCTGGCCCCAGTGGGCGAGGAGGAACTCGCGTGGAGCGTGGGGGACGAGGGCTTCGAGATGATCCTGGGGACCTACGTGCCGCGGATCATCGACGACCACGTGACGGACGCCCTCGCACCCCTGCTGGACCGCGCGGGGTTGAGCGCGGACCGGATCCCCCTGTGGGCCGTGCACCCGGGGGGACGCAGCATCCTGGACAAGGTGCAGGGACGGCTCGCGCTCACGGACGAGCAGATGGCCCCCTCCCGGGGAGTGCTCGCGGACGCCGGGAACATGAGCAGCGCGACCATCCTGTTCGTGCTCGAGCGCATTGTGCGAGCGGGGGACCCGGGCATCGTGGCGGCGCTCGCGTTCGGCCCCGGCCTGAGCATCGAGAGCGCCCTGCTGCGGGTCCGTCCCGCGTCCGAGACGACGTGAGCGATGAAGCCTATGCTGCGCAACAACCCTCTGCCGCACGCTGATGTCCTGGGCCGCCGCGACCCCCTGCTCCGCCACCGCTGCGTGGACGAGCCGGAGCTCATGGACGATCCGGCCTGCGATCCGGTGGCCCTGGACAACACCTACCGCTTGTTCGGGGTGATCAACCCGCTCGTTGCATCCTGGCGGCCCGTCTACCGCCGGTATGTACGTCCCGCGTTGCGTGCCGCTGCCCGAGAGGGCCGCCCCGGCACCGTGCTGGACATCGGGTGCGGCGGGGGCGACGTCGCCCGGGCCATCACCCGGTGGGCCGCTCGCGACGGGCTGGACGTGCGGATTACCGGGATCGACCCGGACGCCCGGGCCACACGGTGGGCGGCCGCGCACGACCGCGGAGTGGGCGCCACCTACCGGACGCTCGCGAGCCACGATCTGGTGGCAGCGGGGGAACGCTACGACGCCGTGATCTCCAACCACATGCTCCACCACCTGACACGGAAGGAGCTGTCCGCCGTGCTGGCGGACTCACGTCGGCTGACCCGTAGGGTAGCGGTGCACAACGACCTGCGCCGCAGCCGCGCGGCCTGGCTGCTGTACTGGGTGGCCACGCTGCCGCTCGCACGAGCCAGGGTGTTCGTGCGCTTCGACGGTCTGCTGTCCATCCGGCGCAGCTACCGCCCCGGAGAGCTGCGCCAGGCGCTGCCCCCGGGGTGGCGGGCCGTGCAACAGCGGTTCTTCCGGCTGCTGGCGGTGCACACCGGCCAGGACGCGGAGCCGGTCCAGGCGGACCGGGATCAGGTGGACACCCCGCAGAAGGACCGGACTCAGTCGGACCCGGGACGCACGTCCTGATCCCAGCCCTGCTGAGGCGTCTCGCACGTCTCCCGGAACACGTACTGGGAGGGGCGTTTGCGCTCGCGGCTGGACCAGTCGATCGCCGGGCGGTGGGTGCGCTCGGGTACGTAGCCCAGCCGGTACACGGCCATGAGCTCCAGATCCTCCGGAACGCGCAGCACGTCCACGATCCGCTGCCACTGGTGCGGTGCCTCCATGGGGAAGGACACGAACTGGATCCCCATACCCAACTCCACCGTGGTGAGCCACAGGTTCTCCATGGCGGCACCCATGCTGAACACCGAGTAGAACCCGGACAGTTCCTCCGGGCGGTATTCGCCGCGCTCGAGCATCACGCCGATCAGCAGCGGGGACCCCGCCACGAGCTTGCGGTTCTCCTCGCCCAGGGTCTGGGGCACGCGCAGCTTGTTCATGAGGCTCTGCCCGGAGGGCGTGAACGCCTTGGACGTGAACGGGCGCAGCAGCGCGGGCAGTTTGTCGAACAGCATGCCGCTGCGCTGGGCGTCCATCTCCTTCTGGCTGAACCGGAAGTATTTCTTGTACCGGTCGAAGAACGTGCCCGCGCCCATGACCTCGGTCATGCTCTCCCCGCTGATCCGGGCGACGGTCTCGATCGTGTCCCGGTTCTCGATCAGCACGAACCGCCACGGCTGGCTGTTGAACTGGGAGGGAGCCGCGGCCGCCGCGCGGATCAGCAACTGTTGGTGCTCGGGGCTCACAGGATCCGGGCGGAACGGGCCGTTGGTGGTGCGGCGGTTGAACACGGCATCCAGGAATTCCACGATTCACCTCCAGGCCAGCGCGAGGCCGACCACGTAGCAGGGAGCCGCCGCGAGGGCGTCTCGGGTGTGACGTCGCAGCGGGCGCGCACCGTGGCGCTGCAACAGGAAGAGCGGGACGACCGCCGGTGCGAGGACCGCCGCCACTGGGGAGCGCTCACGCACCGCGGCCACGCATGCCGCCGCGGTCACGGCGGACGTGGTGATGTACAGACCGTGGTGGATCCACCGGACGTTCGAGGTGTTCACCCACCGGGCGGCCACGGACGCCCCCAGCGCGCAATTGGCGGTGTATGCACCGGCGGATGCGGTCACGAGCGTGCGCAGCAGGTTCATGACTCTCCTCGCCAGTGGGGTGCGTCCCGTGCGCTCATCGTGTCACACGTGGCATGCCACGGTGTCCAGCCACGCGGCCGCGCCGCCGTCCCGGTGGAGTGCGGGGGCGACGGCGCGTGGTGGCGTTGTCGAAACCGGGCGCCGGGGCGCGGCTCAGCCGACACCCGGGGGCCACTCGCCCGCGTGGTCCACGGACTCGGTGTTCGGGTTCCAGGAGTACGTGGACACAGCCCGCCCGCTCGCACCGGCATTGCTCTCGCCCTCCTTGGCCCACCGGTAGGTGACCTGGATGGCGGAGTCGGACAGCCGCACGGTCGCGGGCGAGAAGGCGATGCCCTCCTGGGTGGTCGTGCCCAGGTACTCGCCGTCGTGGAAGAGCATCTGCTGCGACGGGGAGGACGCCGTGCCCCTGCGGATCGTCAGCGTGACCCACGACAGGTCCGCGCACGGGTCGTACGTCTCGGTGTCGATCGCCACCCACTCGGCGTCGGGAACGTTGCCCTTGGGGAACGCCGGGCCCACCTTGTCGATGTTCTCGTTCACGGCCTGCTCCGCAGAGGTGTTCGCGCACGACCCGGACGGTTCGGGGGTCGCAGACGACGCCGCAGTGGTCGCCGCGGGGCTCTGCGACCCGGGCGCGGGGGTGTCGGACGCGGTCATGTGACTCTTGGGCTGCGCGGCGGGCGAGGAGCTGCATCCGGTGAGCCCGCCCAGTGACAGGACCAGGAGGGCGGCTGCCGCGGTCAACGTGCGTGTGCGGTGCATGACGAATCCTCTCGTCTCATCCGTTCCCCGATGTCCACGGGTGGTTCCAGCGCGAGGGCTCGTCTTCACTTAAGCAATACTTCTATGTGGATGCAAAAGAATCAGCCCGCGACCAGGGCATTCGTCCCGAAGACCGTCACGCGTCGTCGTCCGCGAAGCTGTCACCCGACCCACCCCAGGAGCCGTTCCGGGAGCGTGAACGCATGTATTCGCCCAGCACTGCGGCGTCGAGGTCCTCGGGATCCGGGGCGACCACCCGACCGCGCACCCGGCGCGCGAGCGCCGCGATGAAGCGGACGAGTCCGGGGTCGTCCCCCAGCCGGAACAGGGTGATCTCGGTGCCGCGCCGGGCCACGGCGTCCAGCTGCGCCACGGTGAGCCGCAGGGTCTCGGGATCGGGCGGGTACATGAACCATGCCTCGCCGCCGGGTTCCAGGTGGGCGGTGGCCTCACCGTCCGTGACCACGAGCAGCACGGGGTGCATGGTGGGGTGCTTGCGGAAGAAGCGCTGCGCGAGCAGCAGGCCGTGATGGAGGTTGGTGCCCTGTTCGTGCCACGCGGGCAGCGCGGTCAGCTCCCCGATGTCCATCGTCTGGGCGTAGCGGCCGAACGTGATGAGTTCGAGTGCGTCACCCCGGAAGCGGGTGGAGATCAATTGGTGCAGGGCGATCGCCGTGCGCTTCATGGGGACCCAGCGCCCGTTCAACGCCATGGAGAAGGACGTGTCCACGAGCAGTGCCACCGCCGCTTGCGTGCGCGCCTCCGTCTCGCGCACCTCGATGTCCTGGACGTCGATCCGCAGACCCGCACTCGGGTCCGCGCCCGACGCCGCCGTGCGGGTCACCGCGTTGGTCACCGCGCGGGTCACGTCCCACGGTTCCACGTCCCCGAACTGCCACGGGCGGGACGAGCCGGTCTGCTCACCGGCGGCCCCGGCGAGCCGGGTGTCCCGGCGGCCACTGCGACCGGAGAGTCTCCCGGCGGCGTCGCGCAACAGGGATTTGCCGAGCTTGCGCATGGCCCGCGGGGACAACCGCAATTCGCCGTCCGTGCCGCGGCGCAGGTAGCCGCTGTCCCGCATGGCGCGCTCGAGCTCGGTGAGCGTGCGCGCGGCGACGGCGGCGTCGTCGCCCAGTTGCCGGGCCAGGGCGGCCACGTCCAGGTCCGAGAGCGTGGAACCCGCATAGGACTGGGACAGCTGCTCGCTCAGGGCGTCCAGGTCCGCGAGGTCCTGCAGCACACCCGTCCCGTCCCCGAGACCGAGGCCTTGATCGCCCTCGAACTGCTCCGAACCGGACCAGTCCAACCCGGGACGCAGGCCCTGCAGCGCGGCGTCGAGGCGGTCCAGTTGAGACATCAGTTCGGGGGAGCCGAACGCCTGCGCGGACAGCGCCATGAGCTCCTCGCGCTGCTCCGGGGTCATGGACCGCATCATGCGCTGCGCGGCGGCGGAGCGCTGAGCCAGCGCGTCGATGAGCTCGTCGATGTCCTGGGGGTTCTCGGGGAACTGGTCCCCGTGCCGGTTCATGAACCGCTCGAAGTCCTCGGGTGTGTCCTCGCCGCGGGCGTGCTTCTCGAGCAGCTCGTTGAGGTCCTCGAGCATGCGGGAGACCGCGGCGCGGTCCTCGTCCGTGGCGTTCTGCAGCGCGTTCTTCATCCCCGCGAAGCGCTGCTCGAGCAGTTCGCGGCCCAGCAGGTCCTTGATCTGTTCGTAGTTGCGCCGTGCGGCGTCCGACTGCCAGTCGTAGTCGGACAGTTCCGTCACGGCCGCCGCGGTGGAGGACGGCAGGGCGTCCAGGCGCATCTCCCGGAACTGCCGGTCCGTGGGATCCATGCGCGCGTCCCGCAGGAACTGATCGCGTTCCTCGCGCAGCGCGCGGTCGAGCAGTTTCTTGGCCTCCTGCACCGTGCCGTCCAGGCGGTGCCGGCTCAGCAGGTCCCGACGCCGCTGATGCACCTGGCGCGCCAGATCGTCCAGTCCGCGCTGGTTGCGCCCGCCGCGGCGCAGGAATTCGCGCAGGGCCTGGTCGGGGGAGTAGCCGGCCATGACGTCCTCGGTCACGGCGTCCAGGACCTCCCCGAGGTCCACGGGTGGGGCCAGGGGATCGGGGCCGCCGGAGTAACGACCGTACCGTGAAGAATGCCGGGGTGTGCGCATGGGAGGCCTACCCGTAGACGGTTTCCCCGTCGCCGGACTCCTTGGAGAGCTTCCGGGTCAGGAACAGCCCCTCGAGGGCGAGTTCGACGGCGGTCGCGCGGTACCCGGGCCCCTCACCGCCCACGCGTTCGGCCAACCGGTCGTAGAGCTCGGAGTCCTCGAGGGCGGGCAGGGCGTCGAGGAACTCCTGGGCGCCCACGCGTTCGCCGGTCGTGATGGTGCGCTGACCGTCGAACGCGGCGACCAGGGGAGAGAGATCCAAGCCACGGAAGTGTTCCCGCACGGCCTGGGCGGTCGCGGTACGCAACAAGTGCTCCAGGATGTCGTCCTCGCGGCCTTCCTCACCGGATTCGAACTCGACCTTCCCGCCGAGTACGGCCACCGCGGTGTCCACGTCCACGAGCCGGGCCACGGCGGGGTCACCGGGGCGCACCGTGGCGCGGTGCCGGGCGGCGGCCGCCACGGTTTCAGCTCCCGCGATCGCGAAGCGCGCGGAGACACCCGAGGACTGGTTCACCGCGCTGGATTCACGCAGTTGTCGTGTGAACCGGGCCAGGATCTCCAGGATGATGTCGGGGACCTCGGCGGTGAGTTCGGCCTCCTGGCGGATCACGGCCATCTCATCCTCGAGTTCGAGCGGGTAGTGGGTGCGGATCTCCGCCCCGAAGCGGTCCTTGAGCGGGGTGATGATCCGGCCGCGGTTGGTGTAGTCCTCCGGGTTGGCGGAGGCCACGACCATGACGTCCAGCGGCAAGCGCAGCACATAGCCGCGGATCTGGATGTCCCGCTCCTCCATGACGTTGAGCAGGGCCACCTGGATGCGCTCGGCCAGGTCAGGTAATTCGTTGAGCGCCACGATCCCGCGGTTCGCGCGCGGGATCAGCCCGTAGTGGATGGTCTCGGGGTCCCCGAGCCGCCGCCCCTCCGCGACCCGCATGGGGTCCACGTCCCCGATCAGGTCCGCGACGGACGTGTCCGGGGTGGACAGCTTCTCCACGTAACGCTCGTCGCGATGGCGCCACGTGATCGGTAGGTCGTCACCCTCGGCGGCGATCCGCGCGGTGGACTCGGCGGTGAGCGGTTCGTAGGGGTGTTCGTTGAGTTCGGAGCCCGCGATCACGGGCGTCCACTCGTCCAACAGCCGTGGCAGGGTGCGCAGCAAGCGGGTCTTGCCCTGGCCGCGTTCACCCAGCAGCGCGACGTCGTGCCCCGCGATCAGCGCGCGCTCGAACTGGGGGATCACGGTGCGCTCGAAGCCGTGCAGTCCCTGCCACGGGTTCTCCCCCGCGGCGAGCGCCGCGAGCAAGTTGTCGCGGATCTCCCGGCGCAGGGATTTCAGCTCATGACCCGACGCGCGCAGGTCACCCAGGGTGCGGATGTCAGGTTGGGCGTTCACGCGCGTCACGCTACGCCCGGTGGGCGGCGGCGTCGAGCCCCCGGGGCGGTTCGGTGACGCCGTGTGACGGGCGGGGAGCCGTGCGGGGCGGGGCCCGTGACGCGGGGGCGGGTGCGTTCTAGGCTGACGAAGCATGAGCGACTCCCGCGGATCGACCACCGTCCTGCTCGTGCGTCACGGCCGCACCCCCACCACGGGTGAGCTGTTGCCGGGGCGTTCCCCGGGACTGCACCTGTCCGAGCAGGGGTGGGAGCAGGCGCGCGCCGCGGCCGAGCGGATTGCGGAACTGACCGTGAGCGCGCTGTACAGCTCGCCGCTCGAACGCGCGCGGGAGACCGCCCAGCCGAGTGCCGAGCTGCTGGGTCTGCCCGTCCGCGAGGACCCCGCCCTCCTGGAGCTCGACGTGGGGCAATGGACGGGGCGCGCGCTCAACGACCTCAACCGGTTGCCCGAGTGGCGCACCGTGCAGCACAATCCCTCCGCGTTCCGGTTCCCGGACGGGGAGAGCTTCCCCGAGATGCAGCAGCGCATGGTCGATGCCGTGCAGCGCCTGTGCACGCTCCACCCCGGTGGGACCGTGGTGTGCTTCTCCCACGCGGACCCCATTCGCGGGTTGCTGGCCCACGCGATGGGCACGCCCCTGGACAACTTCCAGCGGCTCAGCGTGGGGCCGTGCTCGATCTCGGTGCTGTCCTATCCCGCGGCGCCCGACGGTGCGGATGAGCCCTCCGGCGACGACACGAATCCGGTGGTGCTCACGGTCAACTCCACGCGGGATTCCCTGCGGGAGCTGGTGGCGTCGTGACGGGCCGGTCCGGCGCGACCCGGAGCGGGCGCGGGGGCCGCGGGACGGCGTCGTCGTGAGAGCGGCGTCGTGAGGGCGGAACGAGCGGACGAGCTGCTGCGCACGGGGGAGATCACGCTGCTCGGGCAGCTCGCGCGCAGCAGCAATGAGACGTTCCTCGTGGAGGTGCGCGCTCTGGCGTCGCAATCGGTCACCGGCACCGACGGCGACGCTCGTGTCGGCGAGGTCCCCGACCCTGAAGCCGCCGAGGCCTGCTCGGCTCCCGCGATCGGCGACGACGCCGCTCCGGCCGACTCACCCGTCGCGGCACCCGACCCCGACAACGCAGCTCCCGCAGCGACGTCGTTCGGTCCGCCGGACTCGGACACGGCATGCTGGGCCATCTACAAACCCGAGCTCGGGGAGCGGCCCCTGCACGACTTCCCGCCGGGTCTGTACCGCCGGGAGCGCGCCGCGTACCTGCTCAGCGAGGCGCTCGGCTGGGGAATCGTCCCGCTCACCGTGATCCGGGACGACGCCCCGTTCGGGACGGGATCGCTGCAGATGTTCGTGGCCGCGGACCCCCGGGAGCACTACTTCACGATTGTGGAGGACCACCCGGACACCCACCCGGTGCTGCGCGCCATGGCCGCCTTCGACGTGCTGACCAACAACACCGACCGCAAATCCGGCCACGTCCTGCGCGGCTGGGACGGGCGGGTCTGGGGGATCGACCACGGCCTGTGCTTCGCCGCGGCGTTCAAACTGCGCACCGTGATCTGGGAATTCGCGCGCGACCCCTTGCCCCCGGACCTCGTGGCGGACATTCAGGCGCTCGCCGAGAACGGCGCACTGCATGAGGTGACCGAGCTGCTGACGACCGAGGAGACGCGTGCCCTGCGTCGTCGTGCCCGTGCCCTCGCGCTGCTGGGCAGGCTCCCTGAGGACCCCTCCGGCATGCGCTACCCGTGGCCGCTCGTGTGAGCCGCCCCGGAGCGGTCCGCTGCGCGTGAAGCGGCCGGGGGTCCGGTGGAGGCGCGTGGCCGCGGCACCGTAGTCTGACCGTGCGCGTGACAGCGCGCTCGTCGAGAACCTGGCAAGGAGTAACCCATGACGCAGCCCATCCCGGACCCCAACCCGCTCGACAACCCCGAGGCCTCGGACGACACGTTCCGCGAGGACGAACTGATCGGCACCACCGGTGACGAGGACTCCGCGTGGGAGGAGGACGACGCCCAATGGGGTGCCGACGAGGATCCCCTGACCCACCCCGAGGAAGCCGACGTGGAGCAGGTGGCGCAGGAGGAGACGATCCCCGAGCTCGATACCACCTCCGAGACCCAGGACCCGGAGGTCGAGGCCCTCGTGCAGGACCCGCAGGCCGACCGCGAGGTCAACCGCTCGTTGCGGGACGGCGCAGACCAGACCATGGACCCCATGGACGAGCGCTGACGCGACACGCCGTCGCAGACCACCGACGACCCGTGGCGGCCGGGCGGCCCCACGGGCCGCCACGGGTCGTCGCCGTGCGGGCCGAATCCCGGCGTGAGCCGGGCCGATGCCGCCGTGCGGGCCGCGCGGGTCGTCGCCGTCGCGACACACCTGACACCTGGACGCGCGCGGTAAACGGTCTATTCTTGCGATATGTCCCGATTCAGCCCGCTCGAGTGGCCGGTCATCCGCCAACTCCGGACCGGAGATCACACCGGCCGCAGTTCCGCAGTGCAGTCCCAACGCACCCGTGACATCACCCCGCGCACCGCCACGGCGGACCGCGTGGTGCAGAGCATCTGCCCGTACTGCGCCGTGGGCTGCGGACAGAAGGTCTACGTCAAGGACGAGCGCGTCATTCAGATCGAGGGTGACCCGGACTCTCCCATCTCCCGCGGTCGTCTGTGCCCCAAGGGCTCCGCCAGTGAGCAGCTTGTGAACTCGCCGGGTCGACAAACTCAAGTGCTGTACCGCGCGCCCGGCGCCGCCGAGTGGCAGCCCCTGGATCGCGACACGGCCATCGACATGATCGCCGACCGTTTTCTCGAGTCCCGGCGCCGAGGCTGGCAGGACGCGGACGAGCAGGGCCGGCCGTTGCGCCGCACCATGGGCATCGCGTCCTTGGGCGGCGCCACGCTGGACAACGAAGAGAACTACCTGATCAAGAAGCTGTTCACTGCTGCGGGGGCCGTGCAGATCGAGAACCAGGCTCGGATTTGACACTCCGCCACGGTTCCCAGTCTGGGAACCTCCTTCGGGCGCGGCGGCGCCACCCAGTCCCTGCAGGACATGGCCAACGCGGACTGCATCGTCATCCAGGGCTCCAACATGGCCGAGTGCCACCCAGTGGGCTTCCAGTGGGTCACTGAGGCCAAGGCACGCGGCGCCCGCGTGATCCACGTGGACCCGCGGTTCACGCGCACCTCTGCCGTGTCGGACAAGCACCTGCCCATCCGCGCGGGTTCGGACATCGTGCTGCTGGGTGCACTGATCAACTACGTGCTGAGCAACAACCTCTGGTTCCACGAGTACGTGGTCTCCTACACGAACGCCTCCACCTTGATCAGCGAGGACTTCGAGGATGCCGAGGACCTGAACGGGTTGTTCTCCGGTTACGACCCGGAGAGCGGCTCCTACCACCTGGGGTCGTGGGCCTACCAGACCGAGGACTCCGAGGGGCAGGACTCCCGCGGAGAGGCGTCCGACGACGCCGCGGGCCGCGGCGTCGACAACCACGGCGTCGAGCACGAGCACGCCAAGGGTGCCAAGCAGCGGGCCGAGGCCGGTGGCGACGAGTTCGGCAGCGGCGGCGCACCCGTGGGCGGGGGCGCTTCAGTGCGGGACGAGACCCTGCAGCACCCGCGCACCGTGTTCCAGATCCTCAAGCGCCACTTCTCCCGGTACACGCCGGAGATGGTGCGGGAGACGTGCGGCATCTCGGAGGCGGACTTCGAGTACCTGGCACGCTCCGTCACGGAGAACTCCGGTCGGGACCGCACCACGTGCTTCGCGTACGCGGTGGGCTGGACCCAGCACACGCTGGGCGCCCAGTTCATCCGCACGGCGTCCATCCTGCAGCTGCTGCTGGGCAACATGGGACGCCCCGGTGGCGGCATCATGGCCCTGCGCGGGCACGCGACCATCCAGGGCTCCACGGACATCCCCACGCTGTTCAACCTCCTGCCGGGATACCTGCCCATGCCGTCCGTGACGGCGCAGACCCTGGACGACTACGTGGACGGGATCCGCACCACCAACCAGAAGGGGTACTGGGCCAACGCCCGGTCCTACGCCGTCAACCTGCTCAAGTCGTGGTGGGGGGACGCCGCCACGGCCGAGAACGACTACGCGTACGACTACATCCCGCGCATCAACGGGGCCCACGGCACGTACCAGACGCTGATGTCCATGCTCAAGGACCAGGTGGAGGGGTACTTCCTGCTGGGGCAGAACCCCGCGGTGGGTTCGGCCAACGGGCGGCTGCAGCGCATGGGAATGTCCCACCTCAAGTGGCTCGTGGTGCGGGACCTGAACATGATCGAGTCCGCCACGTGGTGGAAGGACGGCCCGGAGATCGCCTCGGGGGAGCTGAAGACCGAGGACATCCAGACCGAGGTCTTCTTCATGCCCGCGGCCACGCACGTGGAGAAGTCCGGCTCCTTCACCCAGACCCAGCGTCTGGTGCAGTGGCGCCACCAGGCGGTCACCCCGCCGGGGGACGCGCAGAGCGATCTGGAGTTTTTCTTCGAGCTGGGCAAGCGGGTCCGCGAACGCGTGGCTGACTCCACGGACCCACGGGATCGGCCGCTGCTGGACCTCACGTGGGACTACCCGCTCACGGAGGAGGGGGAGCCGGACGCCGAGGCCGTCCTGGCCGAGATCAACGGCCGGTTCCTCACGGGCCCGGACGCCGGCAAGCCCCTGAGCTCCTACAACCAGATGAAGGACGACGGCAGCACTGCCGGCGGATGCTGGATCTACACGGGCATCTACGCGGGCGGCGTGAACCGCGCCGCCATGCGCGTGCCCGGGCAGGTGCAGGACGAGATCGCCTCCGAGTGGGCGTGGGCGTGGCCCGCGAACCGTCGCATCCTCTACAACCGTGCCTCCGCGGACCCCCAGGGCAAGCCCTGGAGCGAGCGCAAGAAGCTCGTGTGGTGGGACGAGGAGAACCACACCTGGACGGGCAAGGACAATCCGGACTTCCCGCTGGACCGGGAGCCCGGAAGCCATCCCGACCCGCAGCAGGGCGGCCCCGACGCGCTCGCCGGTGACGACCCCTTCATCATGCAGGCGGACGGCAAGGCCTGGCTCTTCGCACCCAAGGGCATGATGGACGGGCCCCTGCCCACGCACTACGAGCCGCAGGAATCGCCTGTGGACAACCCGCTGTACACGCAGCAACAGAGTCCAACGCGCGTCATGTTCCCGCGGGAGGACAACCTCTCCGCGGCCAGCGGTGACGCACCGGGCACGGACGTCTACCCGTTCATGTTCACCACGTACCGGCTCACGGAGCACCACACGGCCGGCGGCATGAGCCGGTGGCTGCCGTACCTCTCCGAGCTGCAGCCCGAAATGTTCTGCGAGATCTCACCAGAACTCGCGGAGCTGAAGGGGCTGGAGCCGTACGGATGGGCCACGATCGTCTCACCGCGTTCGGCCATAGAGGTCAGGGTGCTCGTCACGGACCGGATGACCCCGCTCACGGTGGGAGGCAAAACCATCCACCAGATCGGCCTGCCCTACCACTGGGGTGCGGGCACGGACGCGGTGGTCACCGGTGACGGGGCGAACGACCTGCTGGGCATCACGCTGGACCCCAACGTGCAGATCCAGAACTTCAAGACGGGTTCGTGTGACATCCTCCCCGGGCGGCGGCCGCGCGGTGCGGAGCGCAACGAGCTGGTGCTGGAGTACCAGCAGCGGGCGGGCCTCACGGTGCGCACGGGCATGGATCGGATCACGGATCCCGAGCGGGAGCTCAACCAGGATCCGCTGCGGGCACGCGACAGCGGGGACGTCGCCGGACGGTCCACGGCCTACACGGCGGGGACCGCCACGACGGACCAGGGAGAAGACAAGTGAGCACGGACCGGATGACGCCCACCTCGGCCTTCGAGGAAGACACCTACTGGGAGCACTCCCACCCGCGGCGCGGGTTCTTCACGGACACCTCCATCTGCATCGGCTGCAAGGCCTGCGAGGTGGCGTGCAAGGAGTGGAACCGCAACCCGGTGGACTCGGACTACGAGATCCTCGGTTCCTCCTACGACAACACGGGCGGGCTCGGCGCGGACACGTGGCGCCACGTGGCCTTCATCGAGCAGACCCAGGACCGCATCGAGGAGGCCCGTGAGTCCGGCCGCGCCCTGGTGAACCTGGGGATGCCGCGGGTGGGGCCCCCTGAGACGTCGCCCGCGCCGTCGTCCGGTGGGTGCGCGTGCGGTTCGGCCGCGCCGGTGAACAACGCCGCTGGGTCCGGGTGCGCGGGCCCGTCCTCGGCGACCACCGCGCCCGCGGCCAGTGGCTGCGGATCCACGGGCGGTTGCGGTTGCTCCTCCGGTGGGGCGGGCGGCGCAGGCGCGGGCACCGGCGAGGACGGTTCCCCCGTCCTGGACACCCCGGACTTCCGCTGGCTCATGTCTTCGGACGTGTGCAAGCACTGCACCCACGCCGGGTGCCTGGACGTGTGCCCCACGGGCGCGCTGTTCCGCACCGAGTACGGCACCGTCGTGGTCCAGGAGGACATCTGTAACGGATGCGGGACGTGCGTGGCCGGCTGTCCGTTCGGCGTAATTGAGCGCCGCGACGACGGCCTCGTGGAGCCCAAGAACCAGCGCGGTGCGGCTCCCATGCCGGACACCGTGAAGGTCCCCCAGGACGGGATCGCCCAGAAGTGCACGCTGTGCTACGACCGTATGAAGGACGACCAGACCCCGGCGTGCGCGCAGGCGTGCCCCACCACCTCCATCAAGTACGGCGAGCGCGAGACCATGCTCGAGTCGGCCCAGAAGCGGGTCGCCCAGTTGCACGAGCAGGGCAAGACCGAGGCGCGGCTCTACGGCGCCAACCCCAAGGACGGCGTGGGCGGAACCGGGTCCATCTTCCTGCTGCTCGACGAGCCCGAGGTGTACGGCCTGCCGCCGGATCCCCGCGTCCCCACGGCTGACCTGCCGCGCATGTTCAAGCGCGCGGGCATGGCCGTGGTGGGCATGCTGGCGCTCGGCGCGGTCGCGTTCACGGCGGGTGATCGCTCATGAGCATTTCCCCGTACGACGCCTACCGTCCGCCGCAGGAGCCGCGCGGCAAACGACGCCGCAAGAACCGCACCCCGGGCGGGGGAGCCTTCCGCCGCGGTGGCGGTGACGGTTCCCGCGAAGTGCCCGTGGTGCCGGAACCCGAGTTCAGGTCCTACTACGGCCGCCCGATCGTCAAGGCCCCACCGTGGGACTCCAAGATCGCGTCCTACCTGTTCCTGGGCGGTCTCGCGGGTGGTTCCGCGCTGCTGTCCCTGGGCGGCTACTTCACGGACCGGCCCGCACTGCGTCGCAACGGTCGCCTGGGCGCACTGGGAGCGGCGAGCCTCGGGACCGTGGCGCTCGTCGCGGACCTCGGGCGCCCCGAGCGGTTCCTGCACATGATGCGCACGGTCAAGCCCACCTCGCCCATGAGCCTGGGTTCGTGGTTGCTCGCGGGTTTCGCGACCAACGCGGGCGTGGCCGCCGCGATCGAGGTGGACCGGATGACGGATGAACGCCTCCCGCTCGGCCCCCTGCGCCCGGTGCTGCACGCGCTCGAGCTGCCCACGAGCGTGGCCTCCGGCGTTCTCGGAGCGCCGCTCGCGGCCTACACCGCCGTGCTGCTCGGGGACACCGCAGTGCCCACATGGCACGAGATGCACGCGCACCTGCCGTTCGTGTTCGTCAGCTCCGCGTCCCTGGCATCCGGGGGCTTCGCGCTCGTGACCACGCCCGTGGCGGAGACCGGCCCCGCACGGTTCTTCGCCGTGGCCGGGGTCGCGGGGGAGCTCGCGGCCATGCACGTCATGAAGGGCGCGATGGACCCCGTCTCCGTGGAACCGCTCGAACAGGGCAAGCCCGGTGCGTGGCTCACCTGGAGCGAACGACTCTCGGTCATCGGTGGCGTGGGCGCTCTGCTCGGCGGACGACGCCGTTGGGTCGCCGCAGCCTCGGGACTCGCCCTCATGACGTCCTCCGCGCTCACACGCTGGGGTGTGTTCTGGGCCGGCAAGGAATCCGTGAAGGACCCCCGGTACACCGTGATCCCGCAGCGCAACCGGCTCGAGAAGCGCCGCGCCGCCGGGATCACCGACGATTCGATCACGACCGCCGGCTGAGTCTTCCGAGGCGGAGGGCTGTCCCGCTCACGTGCGAACACATGCTCGGGACGACCGCGCATGCCGTCCCGCAACCGGTCGGACGACCGGTTCGCGCGACGGGTTGAGTTGAGCGGCGCGTTCAGCGCACGGTGATGAGCGCATCGCCGTCGGCGGGAACCTCGGTGGTCTCCCCGATCACGGGATAGCCGGGGACCTCCCCGACCACGAGCAGTCCGCCCGAGGTCTGGGCATCCGCGAGCAGGAGCAGCTGGCCCTCCGTGATTCCCGATCCCGCGAACAGGAACGGGCGCACCCAGTCCAGGTTGCGGCGGGTACCACCCGAGACGAAACCGTCCCGCAGAGCGTCCGCGGCGCCGTCGACAAGCGGAACCGCGGAGGCGTCGAGCGTGGCGGCCACCCCGGAGGCCCGGCACATCTTGTACAGGTGGCCCAGCAGACCGAAACCGGTCACGTCCGTGGCCGCACGCACCCCGGCCGCAAGGGCTGCGCGGGACGCATCCTTATTGAGCGCGGTCATGGTCTCGATCGCGGCGGGGAACACCTCGCCCGTGGTCTTGTGCCGGTTATTGAGTAGTCCCACCCCGATCGGCTTGGTCAGGGTGATGGGCAGACCCGGCCGGGCGGCGTCGTTGCGCATGAGGCGTTCGGGATCTGCGGTACCGGTGACCGCCATGCCGTACGTGGGTTCGGGGGAGTCGATCGAGTGCCCACCGATCACGGGGCAGCCCGCGAGCGCGGCCACGTCCAGGCCGCCCTGCAGCACCTCGGCCATTAGGCTCATGGGCAGCAGTTCACGGGGCCAGCCCACGAGGTTGATCGCGACCACGGGGGCGCCGCCCATCGCGTAGATGTCGGACAGTGCGTTCGCCGCGGCGATCCGGCCCCAGTCGCGGGCGTCGTCCACCACGGGGGTGAAGAAGTCGGCGGTCGAGAGCACCGCGAGGTCGGGGCGCACGAGGACGGCCGCGGCGTCGTCGCCGTCGTCCAGGCCCACGAGGACGTCCGGGGAGTTCTGGCCCGTGAGTCCCTTGACGGCGTCCTCGAGCTCGCCCGGCGGGATCTTGCAGGCGCAGCCACCGCCGTGGGCGTAGCTCGTGAGACGGCCGATCCCGGTCCCGGACGGGTGCGAGGTCGTGGACGGGTGGGCAGCTTCGGGAGTCATGCAACCAGTCTAGGAGTGGGGACGGACAGGCTACTGAGTCATGACGACCGAGGGCGTCCGAGTGCGGTGATACATTCGCTCCCGGAGGCGTACGTGTCCTGGTGGGCGCCCCGGTCTTCAAAACCGGTGAGACCGAGCAGCTCGGTCTGGCGGGTTCGATTCCCGTCCGCCTCCGCCACTTCTTGAGCACTCGCCCGCCACAGATCCCGAGGAGTTGCCGTGAGTGCAGCGGATCCCCGCAGCCGCATCCCCCGCACCGACCGGTTGCTCGCGGATCCTCGCATCGGGTCCGTGGGAGCCGGGCTGGGGGCCGCGGCGGTGCGGGTCGCGATCACGGCCGCGCAGGCCCGGGCACGCGCGGGGGAGATCGCGCCCGAGGACGTCGCGAGCGCCGTCGTCACCGAGCTCTCGGCGCGCGGCGCGTCTTCATTGACCCCGGTGCTCAACGCCACGGGCGTGGTGGTGCACACCAACCTGGGCCGCGCTCCGCTCTCCGATGCCGCCCGCCAGGCCCTGCAGGACGCCTCCGGCTACGTGGACGTGGAACTGGACCTGACCACCGGGCAGCGCTCCGGCCGGGGTGTCGCCGCGCGGCAGGCACTGCTCGACGCGTGCCCCGCCGCCGAGGATGCGCTGATCGTCAACAACGGTGCCGCGGCGTTGGTCCTCGCCACGACCGCGCTGGCCGCTGGGCGCGAGGTCCTGATCAGCCGGGGCGAATTCGTGGAGATCGGTGCCGGGTTCCGCTTGTCCGACCTCATGGAATCCACGGGTGCGCGGCTGCGCGAGGTGGGGACCACCAACCGCACGCACCACGCCGACTACCGGGACGCCATGGGTCCGGAGACCGGGTGCATCCTCAAGGTCCACCCCAGCAACTTCCGGGTGGACGGCTTCACGTCCTCGGTGCCGCTCGGGGAGCTGCGGGCGCTCGCGGACGAGCACGGGGTGCCGCTCGTGGTGGACGTGGGTAGCGGCCTGCTCACGCCGGATCCCGCGCTGCCCCACGAGCCGAGTCTGTCGGAAGCGCTCGAGGCCGGCGCGGACGCCGTGATCGCGAGCGGGGACAAGCTGCTCGGCGGGCCCCAGGCGGGTCTGTTGCTCGGGCGCACCGAGACGATCCGCCACCTTGCGCGCTTCCCACTGGCCCGGGCCGTGCGCGCGGACAAACTGACCCTCGCCGCCCTTGAGGCCACCCTGCGGGGCGGTCCCACCCCCGTCGCGAGCGCCCTGCACGCGGACCCGCAGCGCGTGCGTGAGCGCGCGGAGGCCCTGGCCGCCGCGGTGGGAGCCCGCGTCGTGGAGCACGATGGTCGCGTGGGTGGGGGTGGTGCTCCCGGTGTCCCGCTGCCCGGCTGGGCCGTGCGGCTCCCGGAGGCCGCCGCGCGCCCGTTGCGTCTCGGCACGCCAGCCGTGCTGCCGCGCGTGCACGACGGCGCGTGCCTCGTGGACCCCCGCTGCGTCCCCGAGGAGCGGGACGCTGACCTGCTCGCCGCCGTGCGCGCGGCGCTCGCGGAGGTGGGCTGATGTACGTCGTGGCGACGGCCGGTCACGTGGACCACGGCAAGTCCACCCTGGTCCGAGCACTCACGGGGATCGAACCGGATCGGTGGGACGAGGAGAAGCGACGAGGGCTCACGATCGACCTCGGGTTCGCGTGGACCGAGCTGCCCTCGGGGAGGCATGTGGCGTTCGTGGACGTCCCCGGGCACGAGCGGTTCCTGGGCAACATGCTTGCCGGTGTGGGCCCGGCTCCGGTGGTGTGCTTCGTGGTGGCCGCGGACGAGGGCTGGCAGGCCCAGTCCCGCGACCACCGGGATGCGGTCGCTGCTCTCGGGATCGAGTACGGGATGATCGTGGTGACCAAGGCGGACCGGGCTCCGGAGCGGGTGGCCGACGTCGTGGCGCGGGCGCGCGCGGAGCTCGCCCACACGGGTCTCGCGGACGCTCCCGCCGTGGCCGTCTCGGCGCGGGAGGGAACCGGACTCGACGAGTTCCGGGACACGCTGGACGCGGTGCTCTCCCGCGTGCCCGGCCCGGACCCGGACGCCAGGATCCGGTTGTGGATCGACCGGGCCTTCACGATTTCCGGTGCCGGGACCGTGATCACAGGGACCCTGACCGCCGGGACCCTGCACACGGGTGACCGGTTGACCCTGCGCGGTCGAACGGGAAAGCAAGAGGTCACCGTGCGCTCGATCCAGAGTCAGAATGATTCCGTGGCGCGGATCGGACCCACCCACCGCGTGGCCGTGAACCTGCGGGGCACGAGCAAGGACGCGATCCACCGTGGGGACGTGCTCGTGACCCCGGACGCGTGGCCGAGCGCGGGCGTCATCGAGGTCCGCCGTGAGCGGGGTGCTCCGTTCGACGAACTGCCCGCCGAGATCGTGGTGCACGCGGGAACCGCCGGCGTGGGCGCTCGGTTGCGACCGCTCGATGCCAATCACGCCCGATTGCAGCTGGACCACGACATGACCCTCGTGCCGGGGGACCGGCTCGTGCTGCGCAGTCCCGGGGCGCAGGTCGCGGTCGGGGGTGCACGTGTGCTCGACGTCGACCCGCCCACCTTGGACCGGCGCGGTGCGACCGCCCGGGAGACCGCTCGGCTCGCGGGCATCGCCGACCACGGCGACCCCGTGGCGGAAACCGTCAAGTACGGGGCGGTGAGCACCGAGCGGTTGCGGCTGCTGGGGTTCGCGGCGGACGAGACGCCCTCCGGCGACGTCGTGGTGGCGGACGGATGGTGGATCCACGTGCCCCGGCTCACGGAGTGGGCCACGCAGTTGCGAGCGGCGGTCGAGGCCGCGCACGAGCGCGACCCCCTGGCCCCGGGACTGCCCCGGGGCGCGGCCCGCACAGCGCTCGGCGAACCGGTCGGACGGCTCCTGGACATGCTCTTGGCCCGGGCGCAGCTCACGGAGCAGGACGGATACATCACGGTCCTCGGTCGCGGCGGCGGACTCGGTGCCGCGGAGGCCGCGATCACCGCGCTCGAGAAGCGCTTGCGTGCGGATCCGTTCGCGGCACCGGAGGCGTACGAACTGCAGGAGTTGCGCCTCGGCCCCCGAGAACTGGCGGCGGCGCAGCGGCTCGGTCGGGTGCTGCGGTTACCCGGCGATGTCGTCCTGTTGCCCACCGCGCCCGCGCTCGCGATGCGCGAGCTCGCGCGGCTGCCCCAGCCCTTCACCACGAGCCAGGCGCGGCAGGCGTGGGGCACCACGCGCCGGGTGGCCGTACCGCTGCTCGAACACCTGGACGCCAAGGGCTGGACGCGGCGCGAGGACGGGAGCAACCGCAGCATCGTGCGGTGAACACCCGCTGCGGATCGGTACGAGCGGTGGGACCTTGCGCGCCGTGAGCGAAACATCCTCGCGGGGAGGCGGAGCGGGGGCTAACGTCGACACCACGACATCCGGTGATCCGGCGCGAGACCCAGCGAAGGAGCAGTCATGACCGAAACCCCCGCACAGGACCCCCAGGGCGGACAGCCCCCGCTCGAGAACGGCACCCCGGACGGTGCCCTGCCCGACCAGGCCGCCAACGGCGTTCCGCAGGGAGAGACCAATGGCGCGCCCCAGGGCGAGACCATCGGTGCGACCGGTGACGCTCAGGACTCGTCCCTCGAGAAGGACCCCTCGACCTGGGTCAGCGGCGATGAGCCCATGACCGCGTCCCAGAAGTCCTACCTGGACACCCTCGCCAAGCAGGCCGGGGAGGAACTGCCCGCGGATCTCACCAAGGCGGAGGCGTCCCAGCACATCGAACGGCTCAAGGGCTCGCAGAACTGATCCGTCCTCATCCGGGACGTCCCGGATCCACCGCCCCGTACCCGGCATCCACGCCGCGTGCGGGGCGGTGTCCGCTTTGGGGCGCGGTGGGCGCGCACAGTAGATTGGGCCCGTGCCCCAGGACCAGAAACCCCTCGTGAAGACCACGCTCGTGGGAGACGGCGAGCATCGCGTCGTGTTCCTGCACGGGCTGTTCGGCCGCGGCAAGAACTTCACGAACATCGCCAAGGGATTGCGACCCGAGTTCCGCAGCTTGCTCGTGGACCTGCCCAACCACGGTGAGTCCGCCTGGACCGAGAGCTTCGGCTACGCAGCCATGGCGGATACCGTGGCCGCCGAGCTGTGTGAGTCCTTCGCCGCGGACGGTCCCGTGGACGTCGTGGGCCACTCGATGGGCGGCAAGGTCGCCATGATCCTGGCCCTGCGTCACCCGGAACTCGTGCGCCGGCTCGTGGTCGTGGACATCTCCCCGGTGGGTGCGCAGGAGTCCGGTGCCGGGCGGGGCGACTTCGAGCACCTGCTGGGCGCCCTGCAGCGCCTGGACCTGAGCGACTTCAGCCACCGCTCCCAGGCGGACGCCGCGCTGCGCCCCGAGATCCCCGAGGACCACGTGCGCGGTTTCCTCCTCCAGAACCTGCGCCACCGGGACGGCGGTTTCGGGTGGCAGCCCAACCTGGGCCTGCTCCATGCCGAGCTCGGCGCCATCGGGGACTGGCCCGCGGACGACGTCGCAGGGCGCACCTTCATGGGGCCCGTGCTGTGGATCGCGGGGGAGCGTTCCGACTACGTCCAGGACAGCTACGTCCCCGCGATGCGCGCGCTGTTCCCGCGCACGGTGCGGACCACGGTGCGCGGTGCGAGCCACTGGGTGCACGCGGACCGCCCGGACGAGGTCATCTCCGCGCTGCGCACGTTCCTGCTCACCGACCGCTGATCCGCTGCGATGCCGCCGATCGGCGCGCATCATTCCCGCGCGGAGCGCCTCCGGGCGGGCCCCGCGGTTAACACGCGCGGGCGTCGCCGCCCCGGCCGACAGGGTTCTGAGTCCACGACCACAGGAGAACCCCGGGTGCACTCCGACCTCGGCCACCATGTCTTCGTGACCTTGAGCGGGGTGTTCTGCATCGGCGGGACACTCGTGGGCGTCGGGGTGACCGGGACCTTCGTGGCTGACACCGCCGGGGGAGCCCTGGACTCGGAGCGACCCTGATCGCTCCCGCGGGCACCGCGTTCTCCATCTGGTCCGTGATCTAGGTGTACTGACCGGGGACGTTGGTCAATCGCGAGAACGGCGGCTGGTTGCCGCAGGCGGTGTGTGGCCGGTGATGGTTGTAGTAGTGCAGCCAGCCGTCGAGCTCGCCCCGGCGTTCGGCCTCTGAGGTGTAGCAGCGGGCGTAGGCCCAGCCGTCGGCCAGGGTGCGGTGGAAGCGTTCGATCTTGCCGTTGGTCTGCGGCTGATAGGGCCGGGTGCGCTTGTGCGTGATCCCGAGTTCGGTGCAGGTGTCGCGCCATAGGTGCGACTTGTAGGCGCCACCGTTGTCGGACAGGACCCGTTCGACGGTGACGCCGCGGGCGTTGAACCACTCGACAGCCCTCACCAGGACCGCGGTGGCGGTGATCGCGGTTTCGTCGTCGTGGATCTCGGCGTAGGCGACACGGGAATGGTAGTCAATGACGGTATGGACGTAGGCCTTGCCCATCAACGGGTCCCGGTACTTGTTCTTCTGCTTGTCCGGGGTGGCGGCGCGGTTCTTCTCGCCCTGTTGTCGGCCGACGTAGCGCCAGCCCCCGCCGTCGGGAATGTTGCCCAGCTTCTTCACATCGACATGCAGCATCGCCCCGGGATGGTCATGCTAGTAACGGCGCACTGGCTCCCCGGTGGCGCGATCGACGTGCGAGAGCCGGTTCAGGCCGGCATCGACCAGGATCCGGTGAACCGTCGAGGGCGCGATCCCCAGCCGACAGGCCAACTGCACAGGCCCTTCCCGCAGTCGGAGGCGCAGCTGGATGCAGCGCTTCGCCATCGCCTGGCTGGTCTTGTTCGGCGACTGATGTGGCCGTGAGGAGCGGTCCTGCATGGACTGCCCGGCGCGATAGCGGTCGGCCCAGCGCTTCACCGTCGGCCACGAGACCTGGAATCGTGCGGCGACCTCGCTGACAGGCCAGCCCTCGTCAACGACGAGCCGCGCAACCTTGAGGCGGTGACGTGGAGTGAGTGCTGCATTGGCATGAGTCATGGCGGCATTCCCTTCGGTCGCAGCGACCATCCCGAAGGGTGCTTTTCAGTGGCTCTGGGCGTAGTGGCGCAGCGCTTGGGCGGCGAAGCCGGCGGCTTCTGCACCACCGAAAGCGGGATGGAAGTCTGGGTTGGTGGCGTAGAGGTTGGCCATGCCAGTGAGCATGGCGCGGGTCTTGTCCAGGTCGCCGGCATGCCCGGGCGTCCCGGGGATCTGGGCGAACCAGGCGGCATGGGCGGCTGCGTGCTGTTGGGCCTGGTCGCTCAATGGGGAGACACCCGACTGGTGGAGTTCGCCCCACCGCGCCAGGAGCTGTTCGGCGTCGGCCTGGAACTGACGTTGCTGGGTGAGGTTCTTGCTATGCCACCACCGGTTGGACTGCTCGAAGACCACGCGTCCCCATCGTTGGGTCACCTCGGCCTCATAGCGGTCGTTGAAGCCTTCGAGCATCATGTCCATCCGCGGTTGGCGTCCCTCGCGTCGCATCGTCACGGTGTGCTCGACGGACGCGATACGACGTTCCAGCGCTTCCCGCTCGTGCTCGAGGTGTACCAGGTGCGCCTCGAGGGCGGTGATCTCCTCGTCTGGGTTCGCGTCGCTTGCCAGCGCTTCGCCGATCGCACCCAGGGCCAGGCCGGCTTCACGCAGGAGCAGGATGCGTTGCAGGCGTGCCACGGCGACAGGTCCGTAGTAGCGATAGCCGTTCGCGCCGATCCGGTCCGGGACGAGCAGGCCGATCTGGTGATAGTGACGCAATGTCCTGGCGCTGATGCCGGCGCGGTCAGCGAGTTCTTGGACGGTCCACTCCACCATCTCGGCCTCTCTCGTCAGCGGGCTGGCATTGTCAGACCCAACTGTGGCAGTGCCACGGCCAGGATCTCGGAGGCGGGCGTGGCCACGGCCCTGGCGGGTGACTGTCCGGTGGCCTCCCGATAGGCGGACACGAAGCGTGCCCCGGCAGCGTAACCGGCCCCGGTGGGCAGCCCGACCGGTGTTGCGCCGAACAGGCAAGCGCTCGGATCGCCCAACACCCAAGCCGCGAAATCCTGCATGCCAGTCACGTCCAGGCCTTCGGTGACGCGGCGCAGCACCTCGTCGCTGGTACGGGTCTGGTCGCTGACGAAGTGCGTGAATCCCTGCTCGCCCACGAGGTCGGCGGCGAACAGGTCCGCGAGACCCTCAGCCACTACGTGCTCGCCAACCGTGACCGTCTGCGGGTTCCACACCACGCCTCCGGGCGAGTACCGCACATTGTGGTGGAGCTCGTGCAGGGCGATGCCCTCCAACCGCGCCAGAACCTCGTCGGTGGGCCAGATCGTGATGGCGATGTACCCGCTGATCCCACCGAAGGCCGACAGGCCGCGGATCTCATCCATGAAGTGCTTGTTGGTGGGATCCCCGAGCACGAGCAACACCGTCAGGTCAGGCATCGCCACAGTCGGATCGGCAGCGTTCAGCTCCCGCAGCCCCGTTTCGAGCGCTCGCTCGACACGGCCCCAAACATCGGCGCGTTCCAAAGCGTCGACCGCGCCGAGGATCTTGTCTGCCGCTACGGAGGGTCCGAAACCGAAGTTCTGGCTGTGAACCGCGGCCAGATCAGGTCCACCGGGAATGAAGAAGTACATCCCCGCCATCGGCTCCCACAGTCTGCGAGCTGCGTCCTTCCACTGCTCCGGAGAACTGCTCACCATCGCCCGCATCCCAGCGGCACTGTCAATCATCGTCACTGTCATGCCCGCGACGCTAAACATTGACGCTGCGTCAAGGTCAAGCTCCTGACCGTCGATCAACGTGTCCGGTCAGTACATCTAGGTGGGCCTGTTCCCCTACACCGTGCGGCAATGGCTGCCGAGCGTCGCGACGAACGCGCGGGAGCGCCGGATCGGCTGGCTCGCCGGGGTGTCCATAGTGCTCAACGCCGCATGGCTGCGTGCTCCTCACCGCCGTCTTCGCCCGGCTCCTGGGTCCGCGTTTCACCGTGGCCGCGGCCGTGGTGTGGGCGCTCGTGTGGATCGGGGTGGCCCGCACCTCCAGTGGACCCGCGTCCCAGGTGGTGGGAACCGCGGCGTTCGTCCTCGCGGCCGTGACCCTGCTGATCTGGATCATGGCCCTGGTCCGGGGTCGCAACCGGGGTACCCGGGCACTCGGCACCCGCGCGGGACGCGAGCGCAGCGGCGTCGTCGCGAGCTGACCCGGTACCGCGGGGCACCGCGTAGCGTGGACGCCGTGAATCCCTCGACCTCACCGACGGCCCGGGAGAGCTGTGGTTCGTCCACGCAGGGCGTGCTGCTCGTGGTCGCCGCGGCGTTCGTCACGCAGACGGGCGCGGCGATCGCCGTGAGGCTGTTCGACCATGTGGGCGCCACGGGTGCCGTGTTCCTGCGTCTGGTCCTTGCCGCGGTGGTGCTGTGCGCCGTCGTGCGACCCTCCCCGGCGGGGCTCACGCGGCACACGATCGGGGTCGTGCTGGCGTTCGGGGTGGCCCTCGGTGGGATGAACCTGTTGATCTACCAGGCGATCGCGCGATTGCCGCTCGGGATCGCGGTGACCATCGAACTACTCGGACCGCTCGCGCTGTCCGTGGTGCTGTCCCGGAAGTGGGGCGGGGTGCTGTGGGCCGCCCTGGCGCTCGCGGGCGTCGTGCTGCTGAGCGGTGTGGGCCCGGGCTCAGGGGTCCCCGACCTGGCGGGTGTGTTCTTCGCCATGGCTGCGGCCGCGATGTGGGCCGTGTACATCCTGATGTCCCGGCAGGCGGGGCGCAGTTTCCCGGGGACCCAGGGGCTCGCATGGGCCATGGTGATGGGCGCGGTGCTCGCGGCGCCCTTCGGGATCGCGAGCGGTGGAGCGGCGCTGCTCGAGCCGCGCGTGTTGCTCGTGGGGCTCGCGGTGGCGCTGCTGTCCTCGGCGCTGCCCTACGCCCTCGAACTCGCGGCACTGCGTCGGTTGGCCGCCGAGACGTTCTCGATCCTGGTGAGCCTGGCACCGGCGGTCGCCGCTCTGGTGGGCTGGGTGATCCTGGGGCAGGTGCTGGGCCCTGCGGAGATCATCGGAATGGGCCTTGTGATCCTCGCCGGTGCGGGGGCCGTGCACACGGGGCGTCTGCCATCCACGGGGCCGACGCCGCCGGGGACATGACGCGCGCTGGTTCCGACCCGGCCCGCTCCCGCCGTTCCGGGCTGCGTCGTCGGAGGGGTGGGTTCCCGCAACGCTGCCCGCTCCGCGTCGTCGAAGGAGCATGTTCCCCCCGCGCTGTCGGCTTCGCTGGAGGCGTGGTCAAGCCCCGCCACCCGACTCGACGGAGGGACGTTCTGCTCCGAGTGCGCCAGCTGTGTTCCGGCATCCATCCGGGCCGTCGGTGCTGCGGCCTAGCATGATCCACCATGGGATTCTCACGCGCCGAACTCGATTCCTACCGGGATCGCACTGTCCCGGATCTGCTGCCCCAGCCGTTGCGGCTGTTGTTCGTGGGTATCAACCCGGGGCTGTGGACCGCCGCGACCGGTGCGCACTTCGCCCGGCCGGGTAACCGGTTCTACCCGGCGCTGCACCGCGCGGGGATCACCCCGACCCTGATCAACGCCGCCGACGGCTACGTCCCGGAGGAGCTGGCGCAACTGACCGACCGGGGGATCGGGATCAGCAACGTGTGTCCCCGGGCCACTGCGCGGGCGGATGAGCTCACTGCGGAGGAGTTCCACGAGGGGGCACAGCGGCTGGACCGACTGGTCCGCGCGGAGCATCCCGCCGTGGTTGCGGTGCTCGGCATCACCGCGTACCGCGCGGCCTTCGACCGCCCCAAGGCCGTCACGGGTCGGCAGGATTCACCGTGGCCGGGCACCGAACTGTTCGTGGCACCCAACCCCAGCGGTCTCAACGCCCACAGTTCCCTGGACGACCTCGCGCGGATCTACGGTGACATCGCCCGCGCCGCGGGCATCGCCGTCGACCCGGAGGACACCCCTCGAAGCGTTGAACCTCGGGATGTCAAACATCCTTGACATCGGGTGTCAAGCACACTTGACTGTAGCCATCGACATTCGGAACGGTATCCCCGCTCCGACCGGGTGAAGGGATCGCAGTCATGACCACTCGAGCAGAGCGCCGGATGGAGGCGCCCCCGTCCGCCTATGTCACCATGCTCATCACCGGTGCGCTCGCCGCGGCGGCGCTGGGTGGCGTGGCCGCATGGTTCTCCGACGAGAACCGGCTCATGGCGTTCGTCATCTTCGCGATGTGCACCGCCGGGCCCATGTTCGCCCTGTCGTGGTTCGTGTTCGTCTCCCGATACACGGCGAAGTCCGATCCCCACGCGGAGGACAACGTGGAGGGCCAGTGGTACGAGAAGGCGGCCTCGGGCGCCTTCCACGACTTCCTGGTGGTGGCCGGGCTGGGCTGCGTCGTCCTGGCCCTCACGCAATTCGAGATCGCGGGCTCGACCCTCCTGGTGCTGTTGCTCGTGTTCGTCATGGCTGATGCCGCCATCCGCTACGCGGTACTCAACAGGCGAGGGGCCTAGTGGACAACCGGATCGCGGAGCGGAGGGGAGACCGGTCGTGGTCGCAGGCCCACCTCGCACACTTGCTGGGCGTCTCCCGCCAGACCGTGATCTCGATCGAGCGCGGCCGGTTCGACCCCAGCCTCCCGTTGGCGTTCCGGCTCGCCGCCGTGTTCGAATGTCGGATCGAGGACCTGTTCACGCCCGACGCCGTCGAGTGACCCGTGTTCCCGAGCCACCCTGTTCAGACGGCACGACCCGTATCCGGCGGGAACACCCGCAGCCCGGCGCGGGAATCACTCGTGACGGGCTCGCCCCGCGCGAAGTCCGCCCACGCGCGACGCAAGCGAGCGCCGTCGGCGAGAACGTCCGCCCACGTGTGTCCCTCGACCATGGGGGTGCGCTCCCATGCCGGGCCAGGGAAGAGCAGGGGCAGCTCGGAGATGTGCGCCGCGGCGATCGGGCTGCGCCCCACACCCCACGAGAACTCGTAGCGTGCGCCCGTGCCACCCGAGCGGACATGGCGTTGCGCGAACCGGCGGGCACCCCGGCCGTAGAGCCGCTGGGTGAACGGGCTGATCAGGATCCGCTCCACGCCGCGGGACTTGCGGGGGTGGTTCATCCGCCGGAGTAGCGGGGGGATGCGCGCGGTGAACAGCGCGGCTTCGCGGGTCGTGTTGCCCACGAGGACCTCCACGTGTGGGGCGGCCTCGCACCAGTGCCGGTCCAGTTCGGATTCCGGCGGCAGCGGGTCGTGGCCGTACTGCAGTCCGAACGGCATCTGGCCCTTGAGTCCGAACCGCGTGGCGGCCTTGGCCACGCGCTGTTGCATCGTGCGGATGTCGTCCAGCGACGCGTCCCGGGCGAGTGCGCTCGCGGTCGTCGCCATGAGCTCGCTCATCGTGGCGCGCCCGGCCAATAGGCCGAACGGCGCGCTCTGGATGACGGCACGGCGGAACAGGCCCCGAGCGCCGTCGGCGATCATGAGGTGCGCGACCGCGTCCCCACCCGCGGACTGACCGAACGCCGTGACGTTGGCGGGGTCGCCGCCGAACGCGGCGATGTTCTCGCGCGTCCAGCGCAGGGCAGTGATCATGTCCAGCAACCCCAGGTTGGCGGGGATGTCCGCGCCGTCGCCCAGGAAACCGAGCAGCCCCAGCCGGTACGTCACGTTCACCACGATCACGCGCTGTTCGCTCACAAGCACGCGCGGGTCGTAGAACGGCGCGTCCCCCGCGCCGGATGCGTACGACCCGCCGTGGATCCACACCATCACGGGCAGCCCGGCGTCCGGCGGCGTGTTCGCAGGCACGGTCACGGAGACGCGCAAGCAGTCCTCGTCCTGGGGCAGCTCTCCGATGTTGCTGCCCACGACGTCGTCCAGGAACGGCATGGGCGGTTGCGGGCACGCGGGCGCCGGCTCGGTCGCGTGGAGCTCCGCCGACGACGCCGCGACGGGCCGCGGTCGCTCGAAACGCCCCGCGCTCGCGTACCGGATCCCGGTGGCCCGGTCCACCGGCCCGTCCCGCCATCCGATGATCCGCCCGCACGGTGCGTCCCACCGGGGTGCGGTGGGTGCGTCGGACGGGGGCGGGGTGGAGCGACTTGACACGGCGTGACCCGGGACGGCGGCGTCGTCGTCCTGTGGGGCGGACCCCGGATTTACCGGAGCGGGGGGACGCTCAGTCATGCGCGCCGCGATCCATGGACAGGCTCATCCCGATGGTCCGCGGCGCGGGGTCCGCGAACCCGTGCCGCTCGTACAGCGGACGCCCGGGCTCATCCGCCATGAGGGACACGTACGCGCCCGGCGGTGCGTCGCGGTGGATGCGATCCAGCAGCGCCCGCAGGACCGCGGAGCCGATGCCCCTGCCCTGATGCGGCGGCAACACCGCCATGTCGATCACGTGGAAGTACCACCCGCCGTCCCCGATCACCCGGCCCATGCCCACGGTGTCACCGGACTCGTCGTGGATCGCGTGGATCGCCGCCCACGCGCCGCCGATCCCGGCCGCGGCCTGTTCCTCGGTCTTGCGGCTCATCCCCGCCTCACGGCGAAGCGTCAGGTAGTCCGGGATCGTGGGCGGGCCGTCCAGGACGGTGTAACCGGGCAGGGCGTCGTTCATGCTCCTATCCTGGCGCATCCGTGGACCACGGAACACCACGCCAGCGGGGTGTCCGCTGGCGCCGCGCGGTCACCGCTGCGGGGTGAGCGTGCGGGTGTAGACCGTGGTGCCGTTGGCGTTAATGAGGCGCACCGTGAACGCGCTGCCGTCCCCCGCGACGTTCACGTGTCCGAAGTACTGGTGCTCGCCCGAGCGCGGGGAGCCCATGGGCGGACCGGCCTGTTGGAAGTCCACGCGGGGGCCGAACGTGCGGTCCAGTTCGTTGGGGCCGAAGGAACCGGCGTTGATGGGCCCGGCCACGAACTCCCAGAACGGCGTGAAGTCCTTGAACGCCGCCCGCTCCGGAGAGTAGTGGTGGGCCGCACAGTAGTGCACGTCCCCGGTGAGGAACACCACGTTCTTGATCCGGTGGTCCTTGATCGCCTTGAGCACGCGGGCCAGCTGCAGCTCACGGCCCAGTGGTGCACCGTGGTTCGCGTTGGAGATGGATTCCTGTCCCTTCCCGTCCGGGACCACCAGACCCAGGGGGAGGTCATTGCCGATGACCTTCCACGTGGCCCGGGACCGGCACAGCTCGTGGATCAACCACCGGGTCTGTTCCTCGCCCAGGATCTCCGTCTCGTGCGACTCCAGCCCATTGGTGTTCTCGCTCTTGAACGTGCGCATGTCCAGGGCGAAGACGTCCAGATGAGGGCCCCGGGCGATCTTGCGGTGGATGCGCGCGAGCTCGAAACCGGTGCCGCGGCGCAGTGCGCGGGAGTCGGCGATGGGCATGTACTCCTGCCACGCCTGCCGACCGCGGGCGGCCAGGGTGTCCACGTCCCGGACCTGCGTGTACCGCGGGTCGTCCAGGACCTCACCGGGCCACCAGTTGTTGGTGGTCTCGTGGTCGTCCCACTGCGCGATCACGGGGACCTCCGCGTACATGGCCCGCAGGTTGGTGTCCATCATGTTGTAGCGGTGGCGGCCCCGGAACTCGGCAAGCGTCTCGGCGACCTTGGAGACCTCCTCCGTGACCTCATTGCGCCACAGCGGTTCACCCGGTACCTGGCGCGTGGGCTCCAGGGGGTTGTCCGCGTAAATCGTGTCCCCGGAGTGCAGGAAGAAATCGGGCCGCGTGGCATGCATTGCCGCATAACCGCGCATGCCTCCGATCTCCGGGTTGATGCCGTAGCCCTGACCGGCGGTGTCAGCGGTCCATACGAAGGACTGGGAAGCGCACTGACCGCGGCGGTTCGTACGCTCCGGGGCGGTCGTGAACGACCCCGTGAGTCGCTCACCCATGCGTCCGGAGTCGTCCTCGAAACGGTACGTCACGTCGAAGCGGGTTCCGGCGGGAAGCTTCCGGGCCAGGATCTTGGCCGTGTGGTCGGTCCCGGGGTGGGCCCACCCGCTCACGAGGTGCAGCTTGGTGGCGCGGCGCCCGCGCAGGACGGTGCCGTCCGCCGCGGTGGCCCGCAGGACGGCGTGCAAGCGCCCCGCGCCGGAGGATCGTGCCCACAGCACGGCGGAGTCGGAGGTGACGTCGCCACTGGCCACCCCGCTCGGGAGGGTGAGGCGCTCGACCACGAGCCCCGGCCCGCGGGAGGGCTTGTCATGGGCGAGCGCGGTGGCGGGGACGGCGGTCACGGCGGCGGCCAGGGCGGCCCCGCTCATGAGCTGACGACGGTTCAAGGGGCCGTTCTGAAGAGTCATGACCTCATGATCGGCGCCGTGGGTGACCCGTGGATTGCTCCCGGGTGAATCTTCGGATCCGCTCTGACGTGCACCGATACCCCCACGGGGTGCACCACGGGCAGCCGGGGTTCCCACCCGCGGAACCGATCGACGTGCCGGTTGCCGCCCGGTGCGCCGATCGGCCCCTATGCTGGTCCCCGTTCACGCAACGGGTCGACGGGAGAACACGCAGTGAGCATCGAGGCGGCATCCGTCTTCAGCGCCGTGGATCTGCTGGGCGTGCTGACCAACGGGATCCTGGGCGGCGTCGTGGCCCGCCAATTGCGCATGGACCTCGTGGGATTCACGGTGCTCGCCATCGTCTCCGGACTGGGCGGCGGCATGCTGCGGGACACGCTGCTGCAACAGGGCTTCCCGGTGGCGCTGACCAACCCCGCCTACCTCACCTCCGCGCTCGCCGGCGCGGTGATCGCCTACCTCATGGTCTTCGGTCACCGCTGGACGATGCGCGCCCTGTTCGTGGCCGACTGTCTCTCGGTGGGGTGCTGGGCCGCCACGGGCACCGTCAAGGCCATGGGTGCCGGGCTCGCATGGCCACCGGCCATCCTGCTGGGGGTCGTCACCGCCGTGGGCGGGGGGATGATCCGGGACATCGCCGTGGGCCGGTTGCCCGCCATCTTCGGCGGGAACACCCTCTACGCCACGAGCGCCCTGCTCTCGAGCGGCCTCATGGCACTGCTCGCGGGCCTGGGTCACGAGACCGCCGGTATGGCCGGGGCCATCGTCCTCAGCGCCGTGGTCAGCGTCGCAGCGCGCCGTTTCGGGTGGCGCCTGCCCGGCCCCGCGAACCTCGGCCCCGGGGCGCTGGCACGGTTGCGCCGCAGACCCGCCACGGGCAGACGCGTGCGTCGCGAGCGGGGAGGGGTGCGGCGTCGTCGTCGGGTGTGACACCGGCGCGGACCGCGCCGACAGGTCCGGACCCGGGGCTCACGCGAACGGCGGACAACGCCGCTGCGTCCCGGTACGCGGGGAACGCTCAGTCGGCGGGGGAGACGTCCTTCACGGGCGCCTTGTTGGTCCATGACTTGGGCGCGTTGCGACCCGCCAGCAGGGAGAAGATCACGATGAGCGCTGGGGGCGCCGGCGGAAACGGACGCGGTGGACATGGTGCTCCCTAGATGTACTGACCGGGGACGTTGATCGAAGCTGATCGTCTTGTGCGCTGGCCACACCTCATCTTTCGCGCGTGGCAGCCGGGATTGCGGGTGCGGCGGGCAGTGAAGATGTCCCTGAGATCTCAAGTTTCTGGAGCGGTTGCCTGGACTGTTGGGCGACGTCGTCAAGAGCCTCTGAGCGTTTGTAGGGTTAGGTGTCAGTGATCGCCTCCGGGGTCCCCTCGGTGCGACAGGGTCTCTACGGGCCTTCTGAGTCCCCTTCGACTGTCCGGACGGGAGCGTGGCGGGCTGCTCGGATCACGACATCGGGATGGTCGATCAACTGAATGTTGGCGGCCAAGATGTCGCACCATGCCTCAGGATCCGGCGAGACTGTGCTCAAGATGGCGGAACGCAGCGACTCTCGGATGTTGCCTGGAAGGTGCTCAGTCACCTCGGTGAGAATCTCCCCCCGGACTTGCTCGCGCTCGGAGGTGAATGTCGGCCCGTGAAGCCGACGGAGCATGTGGGACAAGGCATCGTGTGGCTGATCAACTTCGACGGGCTCCGCTGAGGCCGCCTGCAGATGATCGACGGCTGCTGCGTGCCAAACGGGCGCCAGCATGGCGGCTGTTGGGAGGCTGATGCGTTGAACAGATGCGATGGCTGTCCGACCCAAGGCCAGAGAAATGCTCCCGGGGTCCTCGTGCTCGTTGAGGTAGCGAGCCACATCGATGTTCCCGGGGCAGGCGGTGTCGAGTGCCACATCTCCCATCCAGTCGACGGGCTCAAGCCCGCAGCCCTCTGCCACCACGACGTCACGACGCAGACGCACGCGGTAGAGGTGGAATTGCTCACCGGCTGTGTGCTGGTCACGTAGGCGTCGGAACATGTTGTGTATGGCTGCCTCGTAAGTTCCCACGTGCAGGGCTATTGCCCTCTGGCGTGCCACCCAGCGAGCCACGCCGACATCCCCGCCCATCCGGAGCTTGGTCTGCTCGTTCAAACGCACTGAGGGGTCGAAGTCCTTCGCGGGCCAGTCGGGATGGGTCGAAGTGTGCCACCACGACAACCCCACCACGTCGCTATCGATCAGAGCGGGATCCGCGGGGTCCACAACGACTCGAGTGGCCTTCTCCTGGGTGCAGTCAACGCCACAGCCCGGACAGACCTCTTCCGCATAGGACCAGCGCTCGAACCAGTCGTCACAGAAGCTCTGCTCATGACCACAAGCGGCGCAGCGCGTGAGCCGAGAGCGGTAGAAATTGGGCTCTCGATCGACCAGGTCCATGCCCCATTTTCTCTCGCCCCAGCGCTGCTTCCGTTTGGAGTTCGATTGCATTGGCTCAGACCAACGGATTCGGCACACCCGGGCCGTGTCGTCGCCGCAGCTCTCATCGATCAACGTCTCCGGTCAGTACACCTAGAAGCGGCTGAGGATCTCGTGGACGGTCTGGAAACCGGTCGCGTCAAGAGCGACGCCCGCCAGCAGAGAACCGAGCAGAGACATCCAACCGAGCGTCGACACGCCCCCGGGCGAACGCGCAGGCGAGCTGGAATCGGCAGCTCCAGAGAAGGATGGGGACTCCACAGCGTCAGTCTAGGCAGTTGCTGGATGCGCGGCCTCTGGTCTGCTCACCAACCCTGGTCACCCCGTGAGGAACTTGAAGCGACGAGGTCTGAGGGTTGCTCGTCGACAGGCACGACCCACTGAGGGCGAGGATGCTACTTTTCCTGCTCATAGCGCGGTGCATACGAGTTTCCGTCAATGAGCGTGCGCGTGGAGACCACGGTGGCGAACTCGCCGTGCAGGTTCGCGGCAGTCATTGCTGAGACGGTTGCCGCGGGCAGGACGGTGCCGTCCAGCGCGGGACGGTCGAACGTGTGGGTCGCGTCGATAGCGAAGTACGTGTCGTAGCCAAGGTTCCCAGCGATCCGCGCGGTGGTTTCGCAGCAGTGGTTCGTGGTGATCCCACAGATGACGACTTGCTCGATCCCCTCTGCGCGGAGCCAGTCGTCAAGGTCTGGGGTGCCATGGAAGCTCGAGTTCACGGTCTTGCTCACCAGCAGATCAGGATCGCCGGTGATGACCTCCTTGAATTCGTTTCCCGGAGTGCCTACTGCAAGGGTCGACTCTGGGTTAGTCGAGTCGTGACGAACGAACACGATCGGCCAGGACCGATTCCGCCAATGCGTGAGAAGGCTGGATATATTGGTTTCGCAGTCAGGGTTGTCTCGTGAACCCCAGTACTCGACGTCATCGAAGCCGCGCTGCACGTCGACGACGATCAGGGCTGGGTTCTGGAGCGTGTTCATTTACTAGTTTCCTTTTGTTCTACTGCGAGTAGGGGCCGACAAAGAAGAATTAGATCTGCGGCCTTAGATGTACCGGCCGGGGATGTCTATTGGTGTTTCATGGTCAGCGGCAGTCGGGAAGCATCCGAAGCGCGGCGTCCCCTAGTCGGTTCAGGTCTCTCTCTGTCGCGCCATCGCGCGCCTGTACGGACATGCCTTGGATCACAGCGGCGATCGCTCGGGATAGACCGTCCACATCTGTCAGCCCGGGCAGTTCGCCGCTGCGTACGCCCGTTTGGAATCGAGCGCGGATATCCTTCAGGGCCTTCTCGCGCTCCGCTCTTACCACGGCTGCCGACACCTGGGCATCCGGCCCGCTGGCTAGTACACCCGTTGATACGAGGCAGCCCAAGCCCGGCTCTGTTGCAAACTCTTGAGCCGCAGTTCGGAGATATGCACCGATCGCGTCGCGGATCGGCACCCCCTCCTGGATGCCAAAGCCATGCTGCCGCTGGTACTGCGCGACAGCCTGTTTGAACAACTCGTCCTTCGAGCCGAAGGCCCGATACAAGGCGGGCGCAGTCAGCCCCATAGCCGCCTGCAGTCGTGACAGGCTCGCGCCCTCGTACCCGTACCTCCAGAAGGTCATCAGGGCTTCATGGAGCGCGTGATCGGGGTCGAATGACCGTGGTCGTCCCGGCTTGCTGATCGGCTGTTCCATAGTGAATGCTACGGTACCGCATACATGTAACGTAACGATCGCTACGGAGGCAGGTGTGCACCATCGAACAGCATTGATCACGGGAGGATCGCGCGGTATAGGTGCCGCCGTCGCCGTTGCACTGGCACAGGGGGGCGCCACGCTGGTGGGGATCCACTACGCCCGCGACAGCACTGCCGCGGAGGCAGTGGTCGAGCGAGTCAATGAAGCCGGCGCGTCCGGCGTCCTCATTCGCGCGGACCTCGCCGAAGGTGCCGCCGGCGCTGCTCACCTGGCGACGCGTTGGCGGGACGAGGTTCGACGGCACGACGCACGTGGAACGGATGTGCTTGTCAGCAACGCCGGGATCAACGGAGCGCAATCCCTAAGCGAGTTGGACGAGGGCACAGTCGCGCGTGTAGTCAACGTGAACCTCGTAGCGCCTCTCATGCTTGTCCATCACTTGTCCGACCACATCAACGACCATGGTCGGGTCATCGGGATCTCCTCCGGATTCGCCCGGATCGCCGCCCCCACTCATGTGGCATACACCGCATCCAAGGCCGGTCTAGAAGCCGCGTTTCGGGCCATCGCCGCCGAACTCGCTGAGCGCGACATTACGGTCAACACCGTGCGTCCGGGCGTCATCGACACCGACATCAATGCGGACTGGATCAACGAGCCCGGCGCCCGTGACGCAGTCGCTGCCGCCGCGGCCCTGCGAAGGGTCGGTCAGCCTGACGACGTCGCCGACATCGTTGCCTTCCTGGCCAGTCACTCCAGCCGATGGATGACCGGACAGAGCCTCGACGCCACGGGAGGGACCCAACTCTAAGGCCATCCCTGAAGCGCCCTGGGTTTCGTTCCGTGGTTAGACGGCCGCGGGCGCGGTCGTCGTCAGGAGAGTGTAGGCCGCTTCGACGCTCGCTGGGTGCGGTAGCCGAGAGTTTCGTGGAGCCGGGCCGTTCATCGTCAGCCTGACCGCGGCGGGGATGGCGTTACCCGGTGGCGTGACTCTGTGCGTCTATCCGAATGATCACTCACCACCTCACGCTCACATTAAGATCGGGACTGATGTGCGATCAGGTGTCAGCTGAGGTTAGGCCTTGATGTGCTGCCGCGGACGCTAGCGTCCTTGCCTTCGAGAGTCGTGGTTCCTTTGGGTAGGTGGTTACGGTCAGCACCTGGTGGTGACGGTCTCCCTGCTGATGGGGATGTTCCTGGCGTCGATGATTTCCTGTGCTCTGTGGTTCTGGACCACGATCCCGGTGCGAGATGGTAGCGGAGCCCTCGCTGCCTTCGCTCCCAGAGATGTCGGGGTACGGCTGTCAACGTGACCTTGTTTTCGAGGGCAAGGATCCCGACGTAGGAGGGATCCGCGGCAGCGTCTTTCACCTGCTGGTGCTGTCTATCGTCCGTACCCGGAGTCGGAGGTCGTGGTCCGCTCGCGCCAGCCCCGGTGAGCTGGTGTTGGCGCTGGGGCCTTAGGGCGTGTCTCCTAATGGGTGCGGCCCCTGGCTGAAACGCTGGGATGGTGACACGGACCGAATCGCTGACCGACGAGCAGTGGGCGCTGGTGGAGCCGTTGATGCCCCGGCCGGACGGAGCGGGCCGGCCGTTCCGTGACCACCGGATGGTGGTCGAGGGCATCATCTACCGCTACCGGACCGGGATTGCCTGGCGGGACCTGCCATCGTGCTTCGGGCCGTGGCAGACGGTGTGGAAACGCCATCGCCGGTTCAGCGGCGACGGGACCTGGGATGCCATCCTCACGGCGTTGCTGGGCCGGGCCGACCATCAGGGGCTGATCGACTGGGAGGTCTCGATCGACTCCACGATCAACCGCGCCCATCAGCACGCCACGAATCTGCCCCGCACCACAGGGGGACTCGGCGAACTACATGAAACAGCGCCAGGAGCCTGCTGATCACGCAATCGGCCGCTCCCGCGGCGGGCTGTCCACGAAGATCCACCACCTGTGCGACGGGAACATGCGTCCGCTGGTGATGTTGCTCGGGCCGGGCCAGGGCGGGGACGCCCCGATGTTTGGCCCGGTGATGAACGCGCTGCGCGTGCCGCGCACCGGCAGGGGCCGGCCTCGGACCACCCTGGTGCGGGCCCTGGCCGACAAGGCCTACTCCTCGAGGGCCATCCGGGAGCTGCTGCGACGCAAGGGCGTCCAGGCGGTGATCCCGGAGAGAGCCGACCAGATCACGAACCGGGCCCGCCGAGGGGCCCAGGGCGGCCGCCCGGTCTCTTACGACCCCGAGGCCTACAAGCGGCGCAACGTCGTGGAGCGCTCCTTCAACGTCTTCAAGCAGTGGCGAGCCCTGGCTACCCGTTACGACAAGCTCGCCCTGACCTACCACGGCGGCGTGGTCTTACGCGCCATCACCATCTGGCTCAAGGCATTAGGAGACACGCCCTAGTGCGCGGTCCGCGGGATGCACGGCGTCCATAGACCCCAGCAACTCCGCGTACTCGGCAGACCGACGGTCGTAGGCCCTCTGCACGTCATCCATCACCACCTCATCGTAATGAGCGGCTCTCCAACGCCGACGCGGACACTGTGCCGTAAACGGTCGTTTGAGCTACCTATCTGCGGCCATGTCCCTCCTCACGTCTAGTGTCGGGGGCATGAATTGGGAACCAGTCCTCGAAGCAGTCGGTCAAGCGGTCAACGGTCAGAGCGAAGCCGCCAAGGCGGCTCTTGAAAATTGCTGGGATGAGACGGTCGAAGAAGACCATGCCCAACGGTGCGTGTTGGCGCACTACCTGGCCGACCAGCAGGAGAATCTTCAGAGCGAGACTCGCTGGGACGAGCAAGCCCTGACGGAGTTCACACACCTCCAAGACGGTGGCCTCGCAGCCATCGGAGTTCCCTCGACAGGGGGATTCGCTCCGGGCTTGCACCTTAACCTTGGTGATGATTACCTTCGCGCTGGGCGCGTCCAAGACGCCGAAGATCAGGTTGTACGGGCGCAGCAATCTGTGGCACGACTGCCCGAGCAGGGGTATGGCGCGATGATTCGGGACGGTGTTCGTCGCCTCCAAGGACGTGTCGAGGCGGCGAACGCGGCGCTGTAGCTCAAACGGTCGCTTCTGCACGTGAAACTTAGCGTGGCTTTTGGGCGGAATCCCGGGGTTCCAGCGGGGTCCACCCCAACGGGCATATGCCCTGGAAAGATGCTCGTTCCCGGTCAACTCGATCTGACCAGCCTTGACCACCATCGCTGTTCCCATCCGTAGAGACAGCCCCACGAACAACTCGGAACCCAACATCTTCCAGCCGCGCGTCCGGAGCGTCGCCCCGCCGGACGCCCACCCGCACAGACCACTCGGGGTCGGCCCAGCCCCCGCCTTTGAATAAGCGGTAGTCACCGTAGCGCGCAGGATCTAACCGATCCCAGCACCACTCCCACACGTTTCCTAGAGTGTCGTAGACCCCGTAGACGTTGGCAACCTTCAACCCCATGCGCTGAGGGCCGCAGATCTCATCCAAAGCTGTCCAGGCAATCTCCCTGAGGTTTCCGTAACGCGCCCCAGCAACGTTACCTCGGCTGGCATGGACCCATTCAGCCTCTGTCGGCAAGCGATACCCGTCTGCGCCCGGGATCCATCGCATGCTGCCCCCATCGACACGGTATGCCTGCTCGAACCCGTCGTGTCTCGAAGCTTCGTTGCACCACTGCACGGCATCCAGCCATCGAACCCCCACCGCTGGAAGATCGCCCCCATCAAGTCCCTCGATGCCCACACGGCCTGCCGCGAACTGCGCTGCGCTTACCGGGGTATCCCCGATATCGAACGGCAGCAGCGTCACCATACGCTCTGTACCCCGTCGCGCGTCCTTTAAGGTCGTGTCCCCGCCGGGGATCGGAACCAGCGTCTGCATGACACTTCCTAGACAGATAGCGAAGCCGGGAACACCCCGTTGGACTCATTAATGCTGGGGTTACAGGAAGCCACCGATGATCTGATTCGGTATCGCCCGCCCCTCCGATGCGGCCAGGCTATGCGACAACGGTGGATTGTGCTACCGCCGCAGACTGAGGGGTCAGAACCCTCGTGGGAGCTGCAGCGGTGCGTCGCCACAGAAACCCCTGTGTAAACCAACGGTTGACAAATACGTCAACCGTTGGTTTACATAGGGGTGTGGACGACATCATCCACGCTAAGCAAGCAGTTGACCTTGCCCGCGCCCGTCTCCACGATGCCGTCACTGCGGCACGTCGCGAAGGGCGCTCGTGGGCGGAGATCGGGCAGCTGCTCGGCATGACCCGGCAAGCCGCCTTCAAGAGGTTCGGAACTACTCACGATCCACGAACAGGGGAGATCATGAAAAACCGCAGCATTGACAAAGCCAGCCAACTCACCGAGGAGATTTTTCGCCTCATCGCCAGCGGGGATGACACGGCGGTACAGGCCCATCTCCACCCGCAGGTGCGCGAACAGCTCACTCCGCAGCGCATCGGAGAGGCCTGGCGCAACGCATTGACCGAATGTGGATCCCTGGAGGGTTTCACGAACACCCACGTTGAGCTCCACGACGGCACGGTCCTCAGCGAGGACGAAGACATCATCGGCACCGTCATCGGTGCCACGCGTCTGATGTGCGAAGCAGGCGAGCTGGTCGGACGCGTCGCACTCGACGAGACGGATCAAGTGGTTGGCCTGCTCATCGTTCCGCAGAATCACGGCAAGCTGCCTTTCTAGCCCTGCTCCGCGGAGCACATGCGCAGCAACGATGACGGCTCCTGCTCACACTGAGTGAAAGCCGTCGCGTAGTTGATGCACAAACGGTGGAAAGTGTCCCGTTTGGCGGACTGATGCTTCTGCCGGTGTTGTAGTGGTTCCGGCGTTCTCGGATCGATCCGTTCGATCCGTGCACCTTCTATTGCTGCGCGAGTGCTTCGTTGAGCAGGACAGCGGCTTGTTCGTAGGCTGCTGGTTCAGGGCCCGCGAAGTTGAGGCGCAGATAGCGGCCGGCGGGTTCAGCGGGGAACCACTCATCACCACCAGCAACGACGAGTCCCTTGGATTCGGTGTCCTTGACCAGTCGATCGAGGTCGACCTCATCTGGTAGACGCACCCAGAGGTTCAGTCCTCCTGGGGGCACTGCTGCGATCGTGGCGTCCGGGACGTGGGTTGTGATCGCGTTGACGAGAAGGTCACGCCGGGTGCGCAACTTTTTGCGCAGTGTGCGTCGGTGGTTTTGCCACCCCGGCCCGTTGACCACCTCTAGGGCCGCAGCTTGCAGTAGAGCACTGACATACATTGACTGCGCTTGCAGGTCCGCCAGGAGGCGTCTGCGCAGTGGGCCCCGTGCGATGACCGCGGCGACGCGGATTGCCGGTGAAACACTTTTGGTGAGTGAACGCAGATAGATCACGTGCCCGCTGTCATCGCGAGTAGCTAACGGGGTGGCGTCAGTGGTGATCCCGAAGTCGTGCGCCCAGTCGTCTTCGATGAGGAAGGCGCGGTGATCACGCACCATCTCCAGGACGCGGGCGCTGGTCGAGGGACTCCACTGCGCGCCTGTCGGGTTCGCGTAGTTCGGTTGCGCGTAAAAAACATTCGCCCCGGTGTCCTTGAAAGCCCGCTCCAAGGCGACCAGATCGGGTCCGTCGGTTCCGGTGGGGACGGGAACCAGTCTCACCCCGACCTGTCGTGCCGCGATGATGGCACCCCAGTAGGTGGGTGACTCAATCAGCAATGTCCCGCCGGGCCCGGCGATGCTGCGGAACAGGGAGCCGAGTCCGAGCTGGCTGCCGGGGAGCACGATCACATCGTGGGTTGTCGGGGCGGTCAGGTGCGGAGGTGTTTGCGAGGTGAGTTCGGAGGCGAACCAGGAACGCAGGTTTGTCATCCCCGCCGATTCCGACCGGCGCAGAGCTTCATCGCTTCGTGCCGCACGCGTAAGAGCGGAACGCACCAGACGCTCGGGGAGAAGGTCACGGTCGGGGTATCCCGAGTGCAGGGAGATCGCGTCGGTGCGGGCGGGACGTAAGGCGACTGAGGTTTCTGTGATTGCCGTGCTGGAGGCTCCCATGACGCCGGTTTGCCAGGAGTAGTCGCGTGGGCCGATTGCTCGATCCGCGCTGACGAACACGCCCACGCCTGAGCGGGTTTCAATGAGACCGCGCGCCACAAGTGATCTCAGTGCCGATTGCACCGTCACGGGGCTGGCTGCGTGTTGAGCGGCGAGCTCGCGCGTCGACGGCAACTGCGCACCAGGAGGTGCCGAAGCAATCCAGGTTTCTACATCGGCCGCAATACGTTCACTGCTACTCTGGTACATGACATCACATAGTAGCGCTACTCTTTATGTTCGCCCTCCGCTATCGCATTCCCGGCAGGGGCTCGATTGGGGATTTCTCGGCGTCCTGGCGTTTTCTTTCACTGTTCCACTGACGCGTATCGCCGTGGAGAGCGGTCACATGTCGGCGCTTTTCGTCGGTAGCGCGCGGGCTGTTGTCGCGGCCGTGATCGCCGCGTTTGCGTTGCTCGTCACACAGTCACAGCGCCCACGTGGGCGCCAGTGGGTCAGCGTCGGGGTCGTCGCACTGGGTGCTGTGCTCGGATTTCCGCTGCTGACGTCATTCGCGCTGACACAAACGCATGCGAGCCACGGTGCGGTGGTGATCGCGTTTCTTCCCGCGACAACCGCCGTGGTGTCCGTGCTGCGCACCCGAGAGCGACCCTCTGTGATGTTCTGGTGCTCGGCTGCTGCCGGGGCTGTGGCTGCCGTGATTTTCGCGGCCGTGCATGCGGGGGGTCTCGGACACCTGCGACCCGCTGACGGGTTGCTGTTCGCCGCCGTGATCGTCTGTGCCGTGGCATACGCAGAGGGCGGGGTTCTGTCACGGAGCCTGGGGTCCTGGCAGACAATCTCTTGGGCTCTGGTGGTAGCGGCTCCGATCATGGCAGCGCTTTCGGCGCACGCGATTGTGACGCACCCGCCGACGGGCACCGCGGGTGAGTGGGTCAGCTTTGGCTACTTGTGCGTGGTGAGCATGTTCTTGGGGTTCGTCGCCTGGTATCGCGGTCTTGCGATCGGGCCGATCGCACAGGTCAGCCAGATTCAACTGGCGCAACCAATCTTGAGCATTGCATGGGCTGCTGTGCTTCTTCATGAGCGAATCACTGTTCCCACGATCATGGGAGGTGCCGCGGTCATCGTGTGTGCTCTTGCCGCGGTCCGTTCCCGCTCAAAACAACCGGTACAACGGCACCATTGACCTCTTCGCCCAGGCACCCGGACTCGCCTGAGAGGTCTAGAAGCGGTGGTCGGTGCCTCTGATGTGACGGGTGTGCCTCTGATGTGACGGGTTTTCCTGTGGTCTGTGTAGATTCGTGGGCATGACTGACTTGCCACGGAAACGCCGGGTGAGCGTGGTGATGTTTGAGGGGTTCGAGCTGCTGGACGTGTTCGACCCCGTGGAACTGCTCGGCCACGTGCCCCATGTCGCGGTGGACTACGTGGGGCCGCACCTAGGCCCGGTCAGAAGTTCCCAAGGCGCCCAGATCGTGGCCGACCTCAGCTATCCCCAGCTCGCAACCCCGGACATCGTCCTCGTGCCCGGTGGAGCTGGTACACGACGACTTGTCACCGATGGTGCTTTCCTGTCCTGGCTGGCTGAGACGGGCGAGCACTCCCAGCTCGTGGTCTCGGTTTGTACCGGATCTGCCGTCCTCGCAGCGGCGGGGTTGCTAGAGGGGTATCGAGCTACCAGCAACAAACTGGCCTTTACCTGGGCTTACACCTTTGGGCGCAATGTGGGGTAACCTCACGCCCGCTGGGTCGAGGACCGGGACCGGTGGACCTCTTCTGGGGTGGCGGCAGGAATGGACATGACGGCAGCGCTTATCGCCAGCCTCTTCGGGCCTGGCGTTCGAGAGGCAGCTGTCATCCGTGCTGAGTACCAGCCGCAAACCGACAGCACCGTGGATCCCTTCGCCCCGGTGCACGGACTCGCATGAGGGGTGCAAAAACGGCGGGTTGAGCCACCGGCTCGCCTCGGTGGTGCAGAACCCTTCGTTTGAGCTACACGCCGAGCGTGCTGGCTGGCGGGCGAACAATCTTGGGTGCGGAAGTTCCAGGGCATCGGGCACTCTGTGAACTATGACATCATCAGCCACCCAAATCCTCGTCGAGCCGCACGAACAGCTCACCGCGCACCGGATTGATCAACTCCGGG
>NZ_JAVKPY010000039.1:0-794 GCF_040981035.1 Kocuria sp. CPCC 205297
GTGGTTGCGGGCAGGGAGACTGGTCAGATCATGTCGAACAGCAGGAAGCGTCACACCCCGGAGCAGGTCGTCCGCAAGCTCGGGCAGGCCGACAGGATGCTCGCCGACGGCAGCGACATCGCCGCGGTGTGTCGGGAGCTTGGGATATCCGAGCAGACGTATTACCGGTGGCGTAACCAGTACGGCGGACTGAAGGCCGACGACGCGAAGCGCCTCAGGGAGCTGGAGAAGCAGAACGCCACGCTCAAGCGGTTGCTGGCCGAAGCGGAGCTGGAGAAGGCCGCGCTCAAGGAGCTGGCCGAGGGAAACTTCTAGGCCCGGGCAGGCGCCGCGCCGCCGTCTCGCACCTGATCAGGACACTGCAGGTGAGCGAGCGGATGGCGTGCCGTCTGGCCGGGCTGAGCAGGTCCGCGTACCGTCGCCCGCTCAAGGGCGACACGGTCGCCGACCCTGATCGCGCGTTGCGAGACTGGCTGCGCGCGTGGGCGAAGAAGCATCCCCGCTACGGGTACCGGCGGGCGTATCACGACGCCCGGGGTGAGGGCTGGGCGGTCAACCACAAGAAGATCCAACGCCTCTGGCGAGCCGAAGGCCTCCGCGTCCCGCAGCGGCGACGCCGCAAGCGTGTCGGATCCTCGACCGTCGACGCCCCGGCGGCAGTCGCACCGAACCTCGTATGGGCGGTGGACTTCCAGTTCGACGCCGACGAGCGGGGCTGCCCGATCAAGATCTGCTCCATCGTCGACGAGCACACCCGCGAATGCATCGGCGGGCTCGTGGAGCGGTCGATCACC
>NZ_JAVKPY010000013.1:0-50204 GCF_040981035.1 Kocuria sp. CPCC 205297
CGGGCCCACGGAAGCGGTCAATGGCGTCATCGAGACCATGCGTCGCGTCGCCCGCGGCTTCCGCAACTTCGACAACTACCGGTTACGGGCTCTGCTCGCCGCAGGCGGTCATCGCCCCTGGCGGAGAACCGCTACCCACACTCAGCTGTGAAGGCCCGGTTAACTCAATTCGTCGCATGGTCACAGGCGTCTCATGAACCCGCCATGGCGGGTTTCCCCTTCGCGGTTTGCAGATTTCCCCCGCGAGCCAGCGAGCCAGCTAGGTGTACTGATCGGGGACGTTGATCAATCGTGAGAAGGGCGGCTGGTTCCCGCAGGCTGTATGGGGACGGTGCTGGTTGTAGTAGTGGAGCCATCCGGCGAGTTCGCCTCGGCGCTCAGCCTCCGAGGTGTAACACCGGGCGTAGGCCCAGCCGTCGGCCATGGTGCGATGGAAGCGTTCGATCTTGCCGTTGGTCTGCGGCCGATACGGCCTGGTGCGTTTGTGCTTGATCCTCAGCTCAGCGCAGGTGTCGCGCCACAGATGTGAGCGGTAGGCGCCACCGTTGTCGGACAGGACTCGCTCGACCCTCACACCACGGGCCCTGAACCACTCGACCGCCCGGATCAGGACCGCCGTCGCGGTGAGGGCGGTTTCGTCGTCGTGGATCTCGGCGTAGGCGACGCGGGAGTGGTCGTCGATGACGGTGTGGACGTAGGCCTTGCCCATCAACGGATCGCTGTGCTTGTTTCGGGGCTTGTCGGGAGTGGCGGCTCTGTTCTTCTCACCTTGCCTGCGCCCTACGTAGCGCCAGCCCCCGCCATCGGGAATGTTCCCGAGCTTCTTCACGTCGACATGCAGCAGGGAGCCGGGATGGTCATGCTCGTAACGGCGGACTGGCTCTCCGGTGGCGCGGTCGACGTGTGAAAGCCGGTTTAGGTGCGCGTGGACCAGGATGCGGTGGACAGTGGACGGGGCGATCCCGAGTCGGCACGCCAACTGCACCGGCCCCTCCCTCAGGCGCAGCCGCAGATTGATGCAGCGCCGAGTGGTCTTCTGACTCGTCTTGTTCGGGGAGCGACGCGGCCGGGAAGACCGGTCTTGCATGGCTTCGCCGTCTCGGTAGCGGTCGGCCCAACGCTTGACGGTAGGCCAGGAGACTTGGAATTGGGCGGCGACCTCGCTGATCGGCCAACCGTCGTCAACAACCATGCGAGCGACGATCAGGCGATGCCGTGGGGTGAGCGCCGCGTTGGCGTGGGACATGACTGAGCTTTCCTGGGGGCATGTGCCGCCCAGGAAGGCCAGATGCCGCCGCGGGCGGCGAGATTGTTTGGGTGAAGGGCAACGGGTGTGTGGGACCTCGTGGGCCTTGTCATCAGCCGCCGCCGAGGGCGGCTTCCCGGCTCAGGCTCCCGGGTAGGAATCGATGTTCCACCAGTGGCCATCGAAGTCAGCGACGCATGCGTTGCGGCCGCCGTGAGGTGCATAGTTGGGCTCGGTGACGGTCGATGCTCCGTGTTCCAAGGCCGTGGCGAAGAGGCTGTCGACGTCCTCGTCGCTGGCGACCACCAAGTTGCAGATCCCTGGCCCGTAATGCGGGTCACCGTCCTGAGTAGAGCCGAGCATGATGCCCCCATTGTCGCGCCAGGCAAGTTGCGCATGGGTCACCACGGTCGAGTCATCCGGGTCCCGCACGACCATCGCCGTGGTGAAGCCGATGGATTGAAGGAAGTTGATGCCTCGATCGGCATCTGTGTAGCGCAGGCAGTGAAACAGCTGTGTTCTCGTCATGGCTACAGCCTTATCCTTGGAGCGCTTGAGCGTCTTGAAGCAATGGGAAATCAGCCCTCGACTGGCGCAGCGTCCATCCCGTCATCGACCTCCATTCTCGGGACAGGTGCGCCTGGTCGCTGTAACCAGCCGCTGCCGCAATGTCCGAAGGAAGGGCGCCGCTCTGGACAAGTTTCTTGGCGTGCTCGAAGCGAGCGATCCGCGCCACCTGCTTGGGCGAGAGACCGGTCTCGAGGTTGCACAGGCTGGAAAGTCGCCGTCTGGACAGACCAACGTCTCGAGCTAGGTCGGCGATGGGGATTGTGCCCCGGGCCTGATGGATCCGCGCCAGCGCTTCGACCATGTCTGCTCGCGGTGTGTGGGGATGCTGCTCGAGCCGTTTGGTGAGGAATGCCGCCAAGAGTTGGAACCGCCCTAGCCAAGTTGACTGCCGCAGCTGGTCGAGCAGGTGTGGGGGCCACTGGAGATCTGTCACATCAACCATCAACCCCGCCAAGGCCCCGGCTGGTAGTCCAAGAAGCCGGCGGGCCGAGAGGGGGTTAATCGACAGTTCGAGTCCCTGCTGGCGCCCCCTCGACTGGATCAAGGCCGGCGCGGTGTGAAGACCGGAAACTAGTACGTCCAGTAACTGCCGTTCACCGCCATCGAGCCAGCCACAGTCGATGGGTTCTGCGAGCGACAGCACCACCGTGACGCCCATCGAGGGAACCCCGTGATGGACGGCTTCAGTACTGGTGAAGTCGTACCCCACCCAGGAAAGGAGATGGGGCTGCAACCTCTGCGGGATGGATGGCTGCCAGACGGGCATGCCACCAACCCTAGAGAAGCCCGGCTCAGAGAACCGACAGTGATCTGGCGCCCATGGTGGTGTCCGCTACACCCTCGCCAGCCACCCACTGCCATGCTCGTGGCGACTCGATCAACGTCTCCGGTCAGTACAGCTAGGTGCGCCTTGGCGGGCAGCTGTTGGCGCGGGGGTAGAACGCACTTCCACTGTCGGTGCTGCTCGGTAGACTCGCCGACGTGGATAAGACCTCCCAGTGCTGCGGCAAGAAGTCCCTGGACTTCTACTGGCGTAGTTGCGTCGACGGCCAACACGTTGCCGCCGCCGTGACAGCATCTCTGGCAGCCCTCCAGGCCAATGGTGGGCGGCTCAACCCCATCCAAGAGGCAGACGCTGCCAGCCGCGTCAAGAGGCGGATCAACCGAGCCAGGCAAGGAAAGCTGCGTTCTCCAGCCCACGTGAAGACGATCCGCTCGGCGCCGGAGCTGGTGGACATGTTCGAGCTGCGCTGGGGCCATGAAGATGACCGCGACGATGACCTGATCGTGTCACGCTACGACGCGCTAGGACACCTTCTGACCCCCGCGCACCGAGCCCTGCTCCGTCTCTATTACGTGGAGCAGCCTGACTCTGGCGCGTGGTTTCTTGGCCTGCACGTGCATGAGAAGACTCTCGTCATGGCGGGCGAGAGAGGCCGCAGTGGGGTCGACCAGGAGGCGACCGACGAGCAGCAGCAGCTCCACATCGACCGGGCCATTGCCATCTTGGACGCAGGTGCCCATGACCACTGCGGGGTTCCGGAGCTTTCACAACGGTTTGGTGACACCCCGCTCGCCTCATAGGAACGTGGTATAACCTTTAGCTCATGTCGACCGCACCCATCACTGACAGCCGCGACGTCCTCATGGCACGCGCTGACGCGCTCGTTGAAGCGCAGGACGACTTCCTGGACGCACTTGTTGCGCTGCGCGGCAAGCACGGTTACACCCAGCAGCAGGTCGCTGATGCTATCGGCGTATCCCAAACGGCCATCAGCAAGTTCGAGAGCGAGGGGTCGAATCCGACCCTAGCCACTCTGCGCCGCTACGCGCTGGCGGTGGGCGCCCGCTTCGAGCTACGAGTCGTTGACGATTGCGTCGGGCAGGCGCACTCGGAATGGGAAGTACTCGAAACCCGCACCACGGCACCTGAGACCTTCATCCCCGCTCCGCGCATGCCGATCAGTGTCCACCACAAGTGGGATGAGTCCCGCACGGACCTGAGGGCGGCCCTCGTTGCTGAGTGAGCCGAGCGCTGACGTCCGAGAACTGGTTCAAGGGGCACAGCTCGACAAAGTTTTTTGCCGCCTGGCCTCTGTCGAACTGCTGGATGAAGAGCGCGAGGGGGGCGAATCTCCATTACTTGCGGGCCTAACGATCGGCCGCCGCAAGGGTGCCCCCGACGATCAGACGCGCGATTTTCGGATCACTCTCGACCTGGCCGCGCACCTTCCGTCCGCGGATCTGCGAACGGTGTTTGTCGCTCAGTACAGCGCCCCTGTTGACCTGGGTGACCTCCTCACGGACGAGATTATTACCGAGTACGCCAACCATGTCGCTGTGATGACTTTGCTTCCGTACATCCGCGAGTCTATGGCCGATCTTGGCCGCCGGGTCGGAGTCGATTTCACCCTGCCCATCCTCCAGCGAGGGCAGATGATGTTTGAAACGCCAGCCCCAGGAACAGCTCCGCCGTCCTGACATCCTGAGCGCGGCCACCTCAAACCCCTTTTCCCAGGCGACATCGCCAGTCTCATGCAACAGCTAGGGCATGAACGCTTTAGCGTCGTCGGTCACGACCGGGGCAGCTACGTCGCCTACCGCACGGCACTCGATCACCCCGGGCAGGTGGAGAAACTTGCCGTCCTTGACTGTGTCCCCATCGTGGAGGCGCTCGAGCGCGCGGATGCTCGCTTCGCCGAATTGTGGTGGCACTGGTTCTTCTTCGCCACCGAGCAAGCTGAACGTGTGATCACCGCAGACCCAATGGCCTGGTATCGCCCTGATGCTCGGCGCATGGGGCAAGAGAACTACGACGACATGGTCGCCGCTATCAATAGCCCCGCAACTGTGCGGGCCATGCTCGAGGACTACCGCGCCGGCCTGCACGTCGACCGCGGCCATGACGAAGCTGACCGTGACGCCGGCCGACGCATCGCGTGCCCCACCCTCGTCGCCTGGTCACGCGACGACGACATGCAAGACCTCTACGCAGACCCAGGTGCTATCTGGGAGTCCTGGTGTGAGCAGTCACCTCGAACGGCCGTGATCGAGTCGGGCCACCACATGGCTGAAGAGAACCCGCATCAGCTCGCATCGGTGTTGGGCTCGTTCCTGCTGGTGTAGCTCAAACGACCGCTTATGCACAGCTGGACTCGGACCGCTATTTCGATTGCAACTGGCGGAGGCGTGGGGTTGGCTCCAGCCATGAACGATGTAGTCAGTCTTCGCCCCCTGGCGGTATCGGATGCCCCAGAGATGGCCAACGTCCTCAGCAGCCCGCGACTGTACGTCTTCACTGGCGGTGAACCGCCAGACGAAGCGGAGCTTCGACGCCGCTATGCCGTCCAGACCCGTGGGTGCTCCACCGATGGTTCACAGAGATGGCTCAACCTCATCGTTACGCTCGAACCTGGCGGGCAGGCGATCGGGTACGTGCAAGCCACCATCCCGCAATCTTCAGGGCCGACAGAGATCGCGTGGGTCATCGGTGAACCGTGGCAGGGACGCGGGTACGCGCGTACCGCTGCGGAACTCCTGGCGGACGAACTTCGACGCATGGGCGTCGTAGACGTCGTCGCGCACATTCACCCCGAGCATGTCGCCTCGCAACGCGTCGCTACACACCTCGCAATGTCGCCGACCGGTGTCGTTGTCGACGGAGAGACGCGCTGGGAAGGTTCTCTTTCATGCGCCGACAAGCAGTAGCCCAAACGAACGTTTTCGCGGGGGGGCAGGAACCAGCGCACCTGTCCTAGGTAGAAGGTGTCGTAGCGTGAAGGCGGCGCCACGAGGGCGTCGCCGGCGGAGAGGACGCTCGTGGTCGACCTGTCCGTACTACCGGGCTTCCTCGGTGTCATTCTGGTATTCCTCATCCCACCCGGCCCAGACATGGCGTACATGCTCGCGGTCGGACTCGAGGGAGGGCGGAGAGCCGCGCTCAAAGCGATCCTTGGCATCGCTACCGGAATGAGCGTCTACGCCGCCGCAGTCGTTGTTGGCCTGGGTGAGGTCGCCAAAAGTCACCCTGATTTGCTGACCGGCCTGAAGCTGCTTGGGGCTACTTATCTGCTCTGGCTGTCGGTGACTACCGTGCGCCATGCTCGCGAGATCTCCGCGATCGGCGACGTCGCCGCCGGGCGGTGGTACCTGCGGGGTCTGTCGGTCAGCCTGACGAACCCCAAGATCATCCTGTTCTTCCTCGCCGTCCTCCCGCGTTTCGCCGGCCACGCCACCAACACGACAGCGCAGATGGCCCTGCTCGGCACAGTCAACGTGTGCGCCGAGTTGGTGCTCTACGGCACCATCGGTGCTCTCGCGGGCACTTTTCATGAGCGATTCACTAGCAGTCCGCGAGCTAGCGCCGCGTTGAACTACCTTGCGGCCACGGTCTACGCCGTTCTTGCCTGCGTCATCATCATCGAAGCCGTCCGACCGGTGTAGCTCAAACGAAGGGTTCTGCACCACCGAGGCGAGCTGGTGGCTCAACCCACCGTTTTCGCACTGCTCACTAGCCCACTCCGAAGCCGCCATTGCTGTGTAGCACTTGCCCGGTAACCCAGCCACCCTGCTCAGACAGGAGGAATGCGACGAGGTTAGCCGTGTCTTCGGGGTTGCCGAGGCGTCCAGCCGGGGTCATGGCTGTGAGGTGGTCGCGAGTCTGTGAATCCATCCAGCCTGTATCGACCGGTCCTGGATTGATTGCGTTCGCGCGCACACCGAGCGATGCAAGTTCGATCGATGCTGCCGTCACGAGACGATCCAACGCGCCCTTGCTGGTTCCGTAGGGCAGGTTGAATGCGGAGTGATCGCTCGTCAGCGCGACAATACGCGCAGAATTGCTGTCCTTGACCTGGGCAGAAAGTGTCTCAGCGAACGCTTTGATCAAAAGCCATGCCGCACGAGCGTTGACCGCGTAGTGGCGATCCCAGCTCTCCACCGTGGTGTCCAAGATCGAGCTATCCACACCTTCAGAGTGAGACAACACCAGGGCCGTGAGAGTGCCGTGCTCGTTGGCGCGTTCGACGAGTTGCTGGGACACAGCAGGGTCAGCCAGATCGGCAGGCAGCAGGGTGACTGTTGCTCCGCGCGTCCTGCACTCCGCAGCAATGTCTTTAACGTCATCGGGGCTCGAGGGGAGACCAACACGTTCTTCATAGCCTGGAAGGTGCGTGAGAGCTAGGTCCCACCCGTCGCTGGCAAGGCGAGTCGCTATGGCTGCGCCTAGGCCGGATCGGCGGCCTACCCCCGTGATCAGTGCAGTTGGACGCATACGACGAAACCTCTCTTGTGGGGTGGCCCCGGCGAGGACGCAGCTACCTGAGCAACATAGGCACGTTGAGCGGTGTAGCTCAAACGAAGGGTTCTGCACCACCGGGGCGGGTCGGTGGCTCAACCCACCGTTTCCGCACCATGCTATTCAGCGCACTCGTGTGGGGGCGACCGTGCGTCGGTGTCTAACCTGCCTTGTTTGTGCGCGAGAATTGCACCATGCCTCTCCAACCTGTTCCTGAGTCTGGTCCTGACATCCCTTCGGCGCCACAAGACGCGCTCACCCGTCTCCTCGATGAAGGTGTGACGTGGGGTGATGCGTCTCTGTGGTTGCCGGCCCTGCCTGAGTCCAGCGTTGACTTGTTCTTCATGTCGCCGCCCTATGCGGATCAGCGCTCTTACAGCCGAATCCACCCTGACCGGTACGTGGAGTGGTTCCTGCCGTTTGCTCGGGCCATGTTCGATGCAACCAACGAGACCGGTTCCATGGTCATCAACATCAAGAACCGAGTGGCCAAGGACGGCGCGTTACGGGGTCAGCGGCACCCTTACGTGTTCCAGCTGGTGCTGGCTTTGCAGCACATGGGCTGGCGCTGGATCGAGGAGTACGTGTGGCAAAAACCCAACGCGATCCCCGGCAAATTCGGGCCACGTACCAAGGACTCCTTCGAGCACGTGTTCCACTTCGCGCGCGGGCCCAAGCCGTACTTCAACCTCGATGCGATCCGTGTGCCCTACAAGACGACGCCTGACGAGATTGAGCGTCGCAGGCTCGACACGAACGGGCGTCGAACGACCGAGGCTGGGTTCGGGCGGAATCGCGTTTCGACGTACAAGCACGGTGGCGCCGATCCAGGAAATGTCATCCCCGTGAGCCAGACCTACAACCAGCATCGCGGTGTCTCACATACTGCCCCGATGCCTGAAGGTTTGGCGGAGTTCTTCATCAAGGCGATGACACCTCCTGATGGCGTGGTGGTTGACCCCTTCGCGGGTAGCGGGACCACGGCCGTCGTCGGGCATCGTCTGGGCCGTCGGGTCGGCGGTTTGGAACTGCACCAGGAGTACGCCGAAGCTGCACGCGCCCGCATCGCAGCCGAGGCGGCCGCGATCGCCGAGACCACGCAGGATGCTGGCTGATGGCAAGCATCGAGGAAACTGTTCGCAGCATTGTGGACGCCCCGGACTGGGATGCTCGGGTAGCCGCTATCCGGTTGGTGAACGAGAACCACGGGACCGCTGATCACTCTCAGATCTACGCCGAGGTCGCCCGGGAAGCGTACGTCCCGCATTTGTCCCCGGACTTCGCCTATGTGCACTCGATGGACTACTACGAGCTGCCCACGTTCCGCGCGGCCTACCAGGCGGCGTTCGAGGCAACATCGGGATTCACTGAGGTGTCCCAAGAAACTCTCATCGCGATGCTCTTGGACGCGCCGGAAACGTTGCTTGTGCTACGCACCATTTTGGGGTTGACGATCCAGGAGTTCGCGAAGGCCACTGACCTCGTGGCTGAACCGCTAGGGATGAAGCCGCTGACGCCTAGTCGGGCGCAGAGCATGGAACGCAATGGGGCTGTTGGTCCGAAGAAGACTGCGCACGATACGGCTTTTTTGGCCGCGGCGACGGTATCGGGAGCACTCGACGGCAGCCTGTTTCCGGACCCGCCGGGAGAACTGAAGCCCAAGCAGCAGAAGTTCGACACAACCGATGGCTGGGCCACCGTTGGAGAGCTCGCACGCGACGGAGTGCCTTATGACGCGTTCTTACATCAGCGACACTACGGCGGTGCGTTCCGGCAGCTCCTTGACGCTACTTCTACGAAGCGCGGAGACATCGTCGAGGACGCCGTCGAAGAACTCTTCGCGCAGCAGGGCATCCCCTACATCCGCACGGGAGCTCACAACCAGGCTGATATTGCCAAGAGGTTCGGGATCAAGGTCACGCCAGCACCGGACTTCGTGGTGTTCGACCAGGCGGGCACTCTGCGCGCACTGCTCGAATGCAAGCTCGTGAACGACGGCGGCACCGCTCGCGATAAAGCGCTGCGCTTCGAGCGGCTACGCGATGAATCCATCCGGCTCAACGGGGTGCCTCTCCTAGCTGTCCTGACTGGGCTCGGATGGACACGCGTCAACGACACGCTAGGACCTGTGGTGCGCGACACCCTCGGCCGGGTGTTCACGCTCTCGACACTCACGGAGATGCTCAGCGTTGACCCGTTCCCTCAGCTCATCGGCACTGCGTCTGGGGATGAGACAGCCGGCGGTTCTGCGTAGTGCCCACCGTGCGCAAGCACTAGTCCTACGGTATGAGTGAGCCCCGGCCGTCAAGGGATAGCCGGGGCTCACGTCTGGGGTGCTGGCATCCCAGGCGACGACGTTGATCCCCGCCACCGCGTCACCCACCTTAGCCAGCCCAGGAGGCCCCTTGAAGATCGGTTACGCCCGCGTGAGCACCCGCGAACAGGCCGCGTCCCTGGACACCCAGCGCGCAGCCCTGGAGGCAGCAGGTTGTGAACGCGTCTTCACAGACACAATCAGCGGCGCACGCTCCACCCGCCCCGGCCTGGACGCAGCCCGCAGCCACCTGCGCGACGGCGATTCCCTGGTGGTCACCCGCCTGGACCGGTTGGGCCGGTCGATGCGCGACACCGTGAACACGGCCGCTGAGCTGGCAGATGAGGGGGTGCGTCTGGTGCTGCTGGACATGGGCCTGGACACCGCCACCCGCGAGGGTCGGCTGATGGTGGGCATCCTCTCCGCCCTGGCGCAGCAGGAGCTAGAGACCATCCAGGAGCGCACCCGCGTAGGACTGGAGCACGCACGAGCACAGGGCCGCGTGGGTGGCCGCCCGCCGAAGCTGAACCCCGCCCAGCGCGCGGCCGCGCTGGCCGCGCTACGTGGCGGGCTGTCCGTGTCCGACGTCGCGGCGCTGCACGGGGTGAGCCGCTGGACCATCACCCGGATACGCGACGCGGCGGCCGACGACACCTCAGCGGCGACACGCATCCCATAGACCCTGGACATCCTGCTAGCACGTAGTCATACTGGTAGGCATGTCATCCGAGCGCATCACTCAACAGCCACGTGGGAGCGAACCTCGCCCGCGTATCACTGTGAGTGTGGCGCGTGATCTTGACCGTGCGGCTGCGAAAGCAGCTCGCGAAAGGGGCCTGACCAAATCCGCGTGGGTCGCCAGTCTCATGGCCCGCGAGGTGGGCATGCCTCAGTACAACCAGCTCCCAGATCCACCCGCCAACGAGTGAAGGCGGTCCCCGTAGGGACCGCCTTCTAAGCCTCGAACACCGGCTCAACCGACCAAAGTTCTCCGGTGTTCCACACAACCCCTGGATTAGTAGATGAACTCTGAAGCCCTCTACCGGAGGTTGCTACAAGCCCCCAAGGGGGTTTGTGGTGCCTAGTCTAGCAGTTAGCACGTGGGCCGTACATACGCCAATACGGCGCACACGCCGCCGTCGCCGGAATCATCGGCCCACGCCAGAGCTGTATACCCCGAACCCGCGCACGGGCCTGTCCTGGGCGCGGGAGCCCGAGGCCGGCACTCAGGGGCGTATCCCGTGCTGGGCCACCCGCTCACGCTGGCTGAAGCTGTTGGAGACCGAGCTGAGCGGTGAGACCGCCGCCGACGTCCTGAAGAAGCACCACGCGGCCGCGTCCACCGTCTACCGGGTCGCCCGCCTGGACGCTGCCGCTGCGGACACCACCACCGGGCGCAACGTCCGCACCAGCCACGCCACCGTGGCCCGCGCACTGGGATGCAGCGTGGACACCGTGCGCCGCGCCCGACGCGTGCTGCGCGACCTGGGATTCTCCGTTGAGGTTGTGCGCGGCCGGTACATGACCACTGAGGAGCGCGAAGCTGCTACCCGCGAGCACGGCTCCCGGCAGCGCCGGTTCGCCTCCACCCGGTGCCTGACGATCCCCACCAGATGCAGAGCCATGCACCCCTACCCCTGTGGGGTTAACTCTTCCGGGCACGGCACATCTCAACGTGTACCTAGCACGCGCTGGCGCGCGGCCGGTACGAGCAAAAATCAGCCGAAAAGCACACCGCTGACGCGGCCAACACCCCCGCTGGGAGTGCAAAAGATCGCCGCGCGGCTCGCGCAGCGGATGCCGTGGCTGGATCGCGGATGCAACGGGCACCTGATGGGGCTCTCCCGTGGCCTGGTGGCCTGTGGCGTCACCGAGGAATGGACCACCCAAGACCTCATGAACGCCGTGGAAGCCGACCACCAGGGCCTTGGGCTGCTCTCCCTGCCCCCGGACAGCCAGAAGAACCCCCGTGCGCTGCTGCTGCACCAGATCAAGCGCGCCATCACCGGCAAAGAACCCCCGGCACGTGCACGACGCGCGGCCGAGACCGCCCGCCGCGAAGCACGCGCGGCCGAGCTCGCACAGCGAGCCGCTGAGGCGAAAACTAAGACCACGATGCCCGCCTGGTTCCGTGCCGCACTGGCCACAGCACAGGCGACATCATCGGGTACAACTGAGTCAACTCCTGGAAGGCGGCCATGTTAATCACATTTGCACTCCTGATGTCCCAAATCACGTTGGCCACGTGGAGCGATATGGCCACCATCGCCGCCGCAGCAGGGACTCTACTTGCCGCCCTCTTTGCTCTATGCGCCATCTGTCAAACCCGCAGCCTCACTAAGCAAAAAGCGCAGCCTTATGTAGCAGCCAGCCTGGAACCCCATCAGCACGTTCCATGGGTTATGGAGCTTGTTGTGGCCAACTACGGCCAGACCGCTGCCACAAACGTGCACATCACGATCGATCCTGAGCCCCTCCGAGTCGTTTTAAAGGATTCGGAGGACCCGGACGGTCCGACTAGCGAGACCCCGCTGCATTACCCGAAAACGCTCTCCGTGTTGGTCCCTGGTCAGCGTTGGGGGACGACATGGGATTCCATTTTCATGCGTCACAAACACGACGAGCTGCCCACGCGGTACACCATCACACTCACGTATGACGGGATCGAGGGAAAGCGGCAGCCGCAGACCGAGTACGTCTTGGACTGGGGCATGTACTTGGCTCGTGGGCACTTGGGGTACAAGACCATAAGCAACATCGGGGATGACATCGCAGGTATCAGGACAGCCATGGACAAGATGGTTGGTCCCAACCTGGTTCACGAGGTGATTCTGCGCGAGGCCGAGGACGGGAGTCATACACGGAAGAGCTGATAAGAAGCATCAGATGCAAAGCTACCGTGAGGTCATGCACGAGACCGAGGTAACCCGCTTCCGCTCAAAGATCGTGGCCGGCCCCGAGGCACACGACTGCTGGATATGGACCGGAGCCATCGGAGACGACGGCTACGGCCGCTTCTGGACCCCCACACCCGACGGTGGGCAGCGGATGATCCGCGCCCACCGCTACGCCCTGGCCATCCTCACCGGCAGCCTCGACACCCTGGATCACCTGCACGTGTGCCATGTGTGCGACAACCCCATCTGCGTGCGCGCCGAGGACAGCCCCACGTCTCACCTCTACGCCGGGACCGCGTTCGACAACATGGCCGACCGTGTGCGCCGTGGCCACCACAACCAGCAACCGGCCGCGGCGTTCTTCCGTCACGAGACCAAGCAGCAACGAGCGCACGCGGCGCGCGTGCTGCGCGCCCACGTGCGCGCCCATGGCTATGACCCCGAAGCCGTGGCCACGCTTCTACGCGGGGTCACCACCGGGCAGCAGACCTTGTTCTAGCGATTTGTTCTGCCACGAACCGCTCGCGTCAAGCGGACTCTCCCGCGTTTCTTCGACGTGGATCGTGTCCTACTGACGGGACGTTCCAGCGCTGGCCCCGGGCGCGGCACCAGGTGGTCGTCCCGTTCTGTAAACATGCTCGACCCTTCCCTCCGAGTGCTGACTACACCGAACGCGAAGGTCAAGAGCAGCAACCACACGATCACCACGCCCGAGAACATGTATACGGCAAGGCTCAGGGAGTCGAACATCGATGGATCACTCTCCACGAGGCCGAGCCACACCCCACCCTTCAAAAGCACAGCAACCGTGTAGGCCGTGGCGTTGATTAACGAGAAGTAGAGGAGAGGGAAGGACATCATCCACTGCCACGAGTTGCGATCAACGTAGAGTCGAGCGCTTCGAGCAAGATCCGCGCGTGCTCGATCGTGTACGTCAGAGGGCAAGGTGGTGCCCGTTCGGTCTTCGTAGTCACGGAGACGACCCACAAACTCCATGTTCGTCAACATGGCGTTGCGCCTGCGAGACACGCCTGCCACGAGCACCCGTAGCGCTGCCACAAGCGCGGTGACAATCGGGGCAACTGCCGCGACTCCGACAAGAAACCATGGGTTAGTCGTGGTCATGAGACCTCGCACCGGAATTACCCGAGGGGATGTCAGGCGCTAGCCGTTTGTCTTCTTCGCGACCCTCGATATCGGGGCGGGCGGAGTCTGCCGTCTGAAGGCTTCGGGTCAGTCTTGTCGGACGAGAAACCGTGGTCGCTACTGACACCGAGAGACTCAGAAAGGCGATTGCCGTTGTCACCCAACTAAGCATCGATGCTCTCCAGTTGATCTTCTTCCTGCGTCCCGAGTTTCAGGTACTGGGCCACCTCCCCCGCCGACAGCTCCAGCAGCTCCGCAATCTCCTTGTTCGCCAGCCCGGCGTCCTTCATGGCCTGCACGTGTTCGGCTGCTTCCGGGCGGGGCCCGTCGAGTTCTTTCACCTGGGCTTGGAGCTGCGCGATCTTCTCGCGCAGCTTGGCCTTTTCGTCCTCCACCGCGAGGGTGGCGGCGAAGAACGCCTCGGAGGCGGCCATGATCTTCTTCTCGCGTTCCAACCGGGCGGCCGCGGCCGCCCGTGCCTTCTCGCGTGCTGCGGTCTTCGTCGCGGACTTCCGTGGTGCTGCCATGCCCTGTCTCTCCCTCAACTTCACCTAGCGGTCACCGGCGCCACCCGCTTCCGCGGGGGCGGCGCTGGTGGGGACGATTGTACCCAGTCGGCACGCTGCACACAGGGAGTCCTCCCCCGTTCCTCCTCCGGTCTCCTGTGCACAGCTCGCACCCGTGGACAGCCTCGTGGCCGGCCTCCGCTCGTTCCTCGCACCGGACAGGCCACGAACCTGCCCACCGGCGCGGCCTCATGGGCACAATCGCGGGCATCATAGATGCCCGGACTTCTCTGGTCCTGCGCCATCTCGCTCGTGCCTCGCTCACTGACGCAGGACCAATCAGACGTCACACCTCTTGCACTAAGTAACCTAGGGTGGGAATGAGCCTGAGATTCCGCGTGATTCCGCGTACTCTGGTGCTCATGATGACCGTCCACAAGCTCTCCACGGGCGACGGTCACCTCTACTACACGCAGGAGGTGGCCTCGGGCGATCAGCTGCGCTCCGGGGACCGCGAGCTGGGCGACTACTACCAGGTGACGGGGATGCCCCCGGGCCAGTGGGTCGGCTCCGGGGTGGAGCACTTCGAGCTGGATGGCGCGGTCACCGAGGTGCAGATGGATGCGCTGTTCGGTGACGGGTACTCCCCCATCGACCCCGGAAAGCTGGAGCAGGAGCAGGCCGAGATTCGGGCCGCAGCCGAGGAAGCGGTGCGCGTGAAGTACGCGCGCGAGACCTACGCCGCGTTGAGCCAGTACCGGCCTGGGGAGCCGAACTTGCAGACGATCCAAGCGCTGGGAACGAGCCGTTCTTCCTTCTACCGGATGCTGGATCGTCACCGTGAGCTGGGCAACTACAAGCGCTTCAAGGACGCCTCAGCTACTGGCGACGAGCAGGGCTTCATCGACGGCTACGTGATGACGAAGGCCCAGTCGCAGGAGGCCACGGCGGCCGGTAAGGACGCCATCGCCGAGGGCAATGACGACTGGGTGGACGCCACTCGCCTGGGGCGCAAACCGGGCGAGTACGTGCAGGAACCGGCCAACGATTTCACCCGCGCCTTGGATGAAGAGCACCGCCGCCACTTCAAGACCCACGATGCTCCCCCCACCGACGCCGAGCGCAAGGAGATACGCAGCCGGGTCGCCGGGCAGCTGTTCCGGGACACCCACGGCCGCGACGCGACCGGGGTGGAGCTGGCAACGTTCATCGCCAACAACACCGCGCCCCGGCAGCAGTCCGTGGCCGGGTATGACCTCGTGTTTACCCCCACGAAGTCCGTCTCGATGGCCTGGGGTTTGGGCGATGAGAACCTGCGCAGCGGCATCGAAGCCGCCCATGAAGCGGCCATCGCTGACGTCGTGTCCTACCTGGAGGACAACGCGATCTATGCCCGTCGTGGCCGTGGTGGGGTCGAGCAGATCGACACCGACAAGGGCCTGGTGGCCACGAAGTTCCGGCACTACGACTCCCGCAACGGTGACCCCAACCTGCACGATCACCTCGTGGTCGCCAACCGGGTGAAGGGCGCTGACGGACGGTGGTCCACCCTGGACGGGCGGATGATTCACCAGTACGGAGTCGCCGCCTCGGAGCTGTACAACTCGCGGATCATGCACCACATCCACGACCGTCTAGGCCTGGAGTTCACCCCCGTTGAGGCGCGCGGCAAGCAGATTTTCGAGCTCGCCGGGATCACCCGTAGCGAGGTCGCCGCGTTCTCCTCCCGCTCGGCCTCCATCAAGGAGACGATGGCCGAGGTGGAGGCTGCGTTCATCGCTGACCACGGTCACGCACCGACCGCCAAGCAGCGCATCGCCCTGGCCCAGCAGGCCACGCTGGCCACCCGCCCGGCGAAAGAGGGCCCGCACTCCCTGGCTGAGTTGAACGAGATGTGGCGGGAGAAGGCCGCCACGGTGACCCCGACCCTGCCCACGGGTGAGGCCCTGGCCGAGCACCTGCGCGCGGCATCGACCGCACGGGCGGAGGCGGTCACGGTGGCAGCGGCTGCCCTGGAGGCGACCCCGGAGCATGAGCGGGTCGCGGCGATCATCGCCCGCCTGTCGGAGTCCCGTTCGACGTGGCGGGGGTCGAACATCGAGGCCGAGACGCTGCGCTACTACCGCGAAGCCACCAGCGGGGTGAGTGCTGACCCGGACGCGATCACAGCCACGGTGGAGGCGGTGAAGGCCGCTTCGGTGTCGATGACCCCGGGGCTGAACGTGCCCCTGCCCACGGACCGTGAGCTACTCCGTGCCGATGGTACGAGCATCTACGAGGCGGCGAACCGCGAGCTGTTCACGTCCCACGGGATTATCGCCGCGGAGACCTATCTGGTGGAGGCGGCCACCACCGCCCAGGTGATCCCCGCGGCCACCACCGACGTGTTCACCGCCCAGCTCGAGAAGGCCCGGGCGGCCGGGGTGCAGCTCTCCGACGCGCAGGTGAACATGGCGCGGGAGTTCGTGACCGGTGACCGGCTGCTGGGGTTGGGGATCGGTCCGGCCGGTGCCGGTAAGACCTCGCTGACCCGTCTTGTCGTGGACACCGCCCACGCGGCCGGGCACCAGGTCTATGGGGTCGCCCCGACCGCGGCGGCCGCCGATGTGGTCAGCGATTCCATGGGGATCACCGCCACCACCGTGGACGCGTTCCTGCACGCCGAGACCTCTCCCCTGGCCGTGGGCGACGTGCTGATGGTGGACGAGATTGGGATGGTGTCCACCCCGAAGCTCGCGGAGCTGGTGGCCACCGCCGAGGCGGCCGGGGCCGTGGTCCGCGGTGTGGGCGATGACCGGCAGCTCGCGGCGATTGGGTCCGGCGGGGCGCTGCGGATGATCGACAACGCCGCACCCCTGCCGCGGCTGGAGGAGGTCTACCGGTTCCGCAACCCGGCCAACCCCGCCGAGGTCAACGAGGGCGAAGTGGCGGCGTCGTTGGCGCTGCGTGAACCCCCGGTGGCCGGTGAGGACCGGCCCTTCGACTGGTATGTGGGTCAGGGGCGGGTGCGGGCCGGGGACGAGGAGACCGTGCTGCGCGAGGTCTTCACCGCCTGGGTCACCGACACCGAGGCCGGGCGCACCACGCTGATGATGGCCCCGACCAACGCGCAGGTCACCGCGCTGAACGAACTGGCCCAAGCCCGCGCGATGCACCGCGGAGACCTGGACACCAGCGCGCAGGTGACCACCGAGGCCGATGCCACGATCTACGGTCACGACCGGGTGGTGACCCGCCGCAACGCCCGGACGTTGGGGTTGAACCAGGGCAAGGACTTCGTGAAGAACGGCGACACCTGGGACGTGAACCGGGTCCACGCCGACGGGCGGCTCACGGTCACCCACACCGGCCACGGCGGCAAGATCACCCTCCCGGCGGCCTACGTGGCGGAGAACGTGGAGCTGGGTTACGCCTCCACGATCAACCGCGCCCAGGGCGCGACCGTGGACACCGCCCACACCGTCCTGGACGCGACCACCGATCGCGCCGGGGCCTACGTGGGGGCGACCCGCGGGAAGTTCGGCAACAACCTGTACGTGGTCACCGGGGAGAACTCCACCCGCGACGAGGTGCTGGAGACCATCACCGGGGCGTACGAGACGAACCTGTCCGTGCACGAGCAGGTGGCCCGGCTGCGGGAAGAGAACCGCTCGGTGCCCGAGCGCCTGGGCCTCTACACCGCGCTGTCGGATCAGGCGCGCTCCCAGGCGATGGAACATGTGGCTATCCAAGCCCTCGGTGCTACCCGGGCTGCGGAGCTGAAGGCCACCCCCGCGTGGGGTGCGTTGGCCCACGAGCTCGCTGATGCCACCGAGGCCGGGCTGGACCCGGTGGAGCTGCTGGCCGATGCCCACGAGCAACGCGACTTCACCGGCTCCAAGGACGACTCCGCGGTGTTGCACTGGCGCGTGAAGGGCCTACGTGAACACGATGCTGAGGTCCACGACCCGAGCGCGCACCGTCCGTTCGCCGCGATCCCGGAGGAGCACCTGGACCGGCTGCTGGACACCGCCCGCGCCCAGGCCGCCGAAGAACCCGCCGCGGTGGAAGACCCTGCTTGGCACACCCGCCCCCACGGGCTGAGCACGACCGCGCACCTGCGCTCCCGCCGCGCCGGGATGATGGAGGCGGCCACCGCCCACGACTCCGACGAGTACCGGTGCGAGCTGGCAGCTATTGACGCGGAGCTGTCCCGCCGTGCGTTCCTCTCCCCCGCCCAGAAGTCCCTGGAGGAGGTCACCCGCGGGGAACGGCCCCGCTCGGAGACCCACCACACGCTGGCCGAGGGCCTGGCCGAAGAGAAGGCCATCCGCGCCGCCGCCCCGACCACGACCGGGACCGGGCTGGCGGACACCGATCGTGCCGCGCTGACCCACGGGGTCAGTGGGCACACCGCGCCCACCTACTGGGCTGACAGCCCCTACACCCCGGCCGTGATGCGCGAAGTGCTCCAAGCCCACCACGCCGACATCGGGGAACTTACCGCGCTGCGCGGCCAGCAGCTCGCGGCCGAGCGCCCCGCCTGGACCGATGCTCTCGGGGACGTCCCGGCGAACCCGAAGAATGCGGCCCGCTGGTACCGGGTCGCCGGAGAGGTGGACGCCTACCGGGCCACCTACCGGATCACCGACGAGAAGCCGATCCCGAAGCAGTACGCCGAATCCGAGCGCGGGGCCTACCTTGCCGAGCAGATCACCGACGTGCACAAGCGCGGGGCCCTGTCGAACAAGCCCGGCCCGACGGGGGAGCAGGTGGAAGCCACCGCGCAGCGGGCCACCGAGAAGCGCGCCACCGTGGAAACACAGACCCCGGCCGAAGTGCAGATCACGGCCTCCACTGACGAGAGGACAAATGCTGTGGAAAATCTCTGGGATGCAGTCGAGCGTGATTACGCCGCAGAACGAGCAGCCTATGCCGAGCGCGATGCAGCCCAAGGTGTCCTCGATGCTGCCCGGACACGGCTGGAGAACTCCACCCGCGAGGTTGACTCCATCCGTGAGCGCCTTCTCAACAACGCACGGGCTGACTACGCGCCCGTCGAAGAAGCTGCCGCGCGCCTGGACAGCGCTGGCTTCTTCACTCGCTCCGCCCGTGAGGCCGAGTACCAGCAAGCAGTAGAGGACTACCGCTCTCAATACGGTACAGAGACCCCGCCCCGGGCCGAGGACGAGCAGTGGCTGGCCCAGCACCCCGAGTACACCCAGGCCCAGGAACGAGCCGAGCAGGACCGCGGAGACGTCGCCGCGGCCGAGGCGGAATATGGGGCAGTGGACAATGCAGCCCACCAGGCCACGAGCCAACGTGAAAACTCATACAAGGCGTACGCCACCGCCCGTGACGATAATCCACACACCCGTGTGGTTACTGCGAATATGAACCCCGATCAGAGGGGCCGCGCGACAGACCTGCAAACGGCCCGGGACCAGCGCCACCTCGCAGCCGGAACACGCCCGGGCACGGTCCGCGAACGCAACCGCTCAACGGCCCGCACGACGTCTCGACCCTCCCAGCAGCGCACACCACAGCAACAAGCGCAACAGCGCATTCAGCGCACTCCCCCCAGCACACGCCGCCTCTAAAGCGCGGTGGCCCTCCCCACCTGGGGAGGGCCACCGTCAGGTGCTCGGACTGAGCCGATCAGTACCAGTAGGGATTCGCCACGTCCCCGACGTCGTCGAAGCCCTCCATCTTTAGCTCGTCTGCGGATACATCGCGCACCCGCCGGGACTCGGTGGGCCGATGCCCCGCCGAACAGTCCCGGAAAACCCCCGTCTGAGGGTCAAATAGAGCGCGCGCGTGCAAGTCCCAATGGTGAACCCACCAATCCGAGATCCCGCCCTTCTCCGCTGCCACGAGATACTCCTGGTGCAACGCCCGGAATCGGGCCACCGCCTCGGGATGGTTCCACCACTCCGGGCAGAATGCGCCGTTCTGTGTCGCCGGATGCTCAATGATCGCCAGCGTCGCATGAATCCACTGCCCAAAATCGGGGACGGGAGGTTCCTCCCTTCCATCGGGGCGAGGCATCGCTGCCACGTTGTTATCGGCTACATCATTTGACATGAGCTGTGTCCTCCCTCTCGGAACCCGGCTGCTTCAATCCAGCCTTCAGTCGCTCTATCCGCGGTTTCAGTTCCTCCACCATCTGCTTATCCTCGAACCAGTAGTGAGCCTGAACAACACCGCCCCCGCCGTCGCTCGTCCGCACGTACATAGATCCCGGTGACATGTTAGAGAGGTCGGCTGCGGATAGAATCTCCCGTCTCTGCACCTGATCCGAACTACTGCGACCGTGCCCTGAACGTGCATTATATGATGATGAATGGGTTTTTACCTTATGATCGTATTGACCAATGATCTTAGACAGTGACGAGACAAAATCTTCCTCGGTGCCGCCGCCGCCATAAACCAAGACAGATGCCGCCCCAATGAGTTCTTCCATCCCCTCTTTGCCATAAACCCTACGGCCCTGAGCAACGGACTGGAAATACGAGTTTATTACAATGCCCAGCGATCCGCTGTACGAGTACCACTCAGGCAGTTCTGGAAGCATTACCGTATTTCCCACTTCATCCAGTTCCATCACCATAGGAACCCGCAATCTCTCATTGCTTCCGGTCGAGGCCTTGACCTTGGCGCTGCGGAACACATCCCACACCAAGCTCGACACCAATGCAGACGTGGCTCCCGCAGTTCGGCTACCCAGCAAGATCAAGGTATCCGTGCTGGAGGCGAAGGCCACAGGGTCGAAGACTCGGTGATACTCGCTGACTGGCCGGATGGAAGCCAGGTATTCCTCATGCTCGAACGGTGACGCGCATCGTTGCGCGGTGGCCCACACGGACCCTCGCGTGTCAGCTGGCTGCTTCTTCAGCCCTCGTAAGGTCGCAGCCTGGTTGGTGAACCCGTGCCTTTCGAGGATGGCTGCGGGCTCGTCCTCGTCCATGGTCATTGCCCACCGGAACACGTCTTTGTCGGAACCTCCCGAAACGTTGGCGGCCAGCAGCAAGCTGCCGATGATTTTCGAGCCCATCAGGTCGAAGTGCGCGTTCGGGTTGCCTTCTCGGCTTCCTTCCCCTTGCGTCGCGGCTTGGAAGATCGCTCCTACCTTTTCGGCGTCCATGCTGTTACGCACCATGCCGATGATATTGAAGTGATCCGTGCTGGCGTCCTTCCTGTTCAGAATATTCGTCGGGTCGAAGATCCACACGTTTCCGTGGAACATGCGGGCGGCGAACACCTCCCAGACGCCATCTGCTTTGTTCGACGTCATCACCAGCGGCCCCGGGGCTTGCTTCGAATGGGGCACCACTTGACTTGTGGTCTTCCCTCGCCCCGGCGCGTGGATCTGTACGCTGCACTGTCGCCACCCCTGAAATACCGAACTGGAATCCACGGACCCGAGCACCAGGCCCGGCCCGATGTTCGGACAGTCGGGATGCAGGTTGGTCCGTGCATCCTGCAAGCGTCGCTCTGCGCTTGCATTACTAAATCGGGCGCGGTCCCCTAGACGTTTATTCGCCATCTTCTCTGACGACTTGGGACTGTTGGGCCACAACCACGCCACGATGGCAACAAGTAATACCACGGCCACCGCGATAACAATAAGAGTTGACGCGGAAACAAAGCTGAACATGGTCTTACCTTTCCCATTCCATCAGGGGCTAAGCCGTTTCCCGCTCCAGCCGATGAGCTGCCATGCTGTTAGCCCAGGCTTCATTGGTGTCGTGGATTTTCCGTTCCTTAGCAGTCAGGTTCATGTAGAAAGGATTTCCCGTGGTCTCTCCCAGCTTCAAAAGGAACCGCCCACGGCCAGGAGGCGGCAACGTCACGTTCGTCTTCGGATCGACGCCGCCCTCCGCGGACAGCGACACGAGCAAGTCCTGCTCCTTTTGAGACATCGGCACGACTTGGGTCAGATCGGCCATCTCGTTCCGGGCCAACCCACCGAAGACCTTGACCGAGGACCGTTCCAGGAAGCCCGTGGCAATGGAGGTCAGCGAGGGCGTGGACAGCTGGAGATCCTTCATGCTGTGCGTGATGAGCACCTGCCCAAGACCCTTCGTTCGGTTGAGCTTGGTCAGAGCGTTTACGCGGTGGACGAGCTGCTCGTCTGCACTGAGCACCTGCCACAGCTCATCCATAATCATCAGGTGGTGACGCTCGGGGATGATGCCCTCAGAAGCCAGATCTTTCAGCGCGGAAGCTCCTGCCTGGCCGTAGCTCCAGCACACGAGCTGCACCGCGGCCCGCAGTGTTCCGTTCGCCTCGTCGATGGCTGAGACGTCGAAGGACACGCTGCGATCCAACCGCATCGGCTCGGAGGTCTCACGGCAGAACACATCACCGAAGGGCCCCTCCGGGCCCAGCGAGTTCAAACCCCGTTGAAGTGTCTCCGTCAGCTCGAAGTATTTTCGGCTCTTGGCCTTCTCATCCATGTCCGGGTCGAACACCAGCATGTCGATGATGTCTCGTGGAGGATCACGCAGAACGTCTTGAACATCAGAGACCAACGGCTGACGAGCATCACTTTCGGCCTTGTCGGCCGCGTGACGGATCGCCATCGACAGCACGGTCCCCTCGTTCTTCTTCTCGGTCAGCACATCCCCCAGAGCCAGCTCCACGAGTCCGCGCAGCGTATTGAGCCGCCTATTGTGGATCTCGGAGCGTTGTGCCGCTTGCATCTTCGGCGGCAGCTTGTTGAGCAAGTCCCAAGCGGGCCCAGCGTCGAGCGGGTTGATCGCCGCCAGCCCAGGAGCCACCGTGAGCACCTGCCCGCCGGTCTCCTTCACGACTCCGGCGTAGTCCGGTTTCAGATCACCGAGAACCAGAATCAGAAACCCCGCGTCGATCAGCGACAGCGCCCACCGGACGGCAATGGTCGATTTTCCGCGACCGTTCAGCGCCATGATGAACCCAGAAGGGGCAGAGACGATGCCCTTGATGTAAAGGCTGATGGGGTCACCGCACGTGATCTGCCCGTTGATGGTGTTCCGTCCCAGCGGAGCCCCGACCAGCGGGGAGGACGCCGCCCCACAAAATGGCCACAGGCCCGCGGTCTGCCGAGACGTGGCCTGATACTCCACGGGGGCTTCTACCCACCCACAGGCACCTCCCCCGGGGCGCTCGTACCCGTACTTGGTCAGAGTCGGGATCTTCTTCTCTTGTGCCTCCAGGGCCTCCAGCGTCTGCCCGTCGTTCTTCTTGCTCGATCCGAACGCGAGCCGGTCCACGAGCTTGTCCAATGCCGTCATGCTCGATCCTTCCCCTAAACGCTTTCGCGCAGTGTGTTCGACAGGCGCGTGAAGTCCTTGGGCACCGACCCGATGCCCAGCCCGAACGCGAACGCCGCATCATCGGAGTATTCGCAGTCCCGCAATCGCAGCTGAATGCCGGACACAGCCTGATCACGCAGAATCGCTTCCACACGGGCGAACTTCGTGGGGTCATCCACGGTGGCCGTCACCACGAGCCCGAAACGCACCATTGCCGCGCCTTCCGCCTGCTCCCGTTCGCTATACTCGGCCTTTTCGAGGGCTACCTTCTTGATCTGCGAGGGCTTCTTGCCCTTCTGGCTGTTGCCGAACTGGGCGTTCATCACCTGATCCTGTACGGCCTTCTGAGACCCGCCTGGGCTCATCGGGCGGAACAGCAGCGTTACCCGCTTCTGCTCGAATACCCCATGGGCCGAAAGCAGCCCTGCCAGGCCGGTCTCACGGAAGTTCGCGGCCGGGGGCTGGTACATCTGCCAAGACTTCGAGAAGTACCCAGCGTGCTCCCACCACCCGGGGGTGAGCTTTGCATTCGTCGGTCCGACCTCACCCCACGTGAGACCGGTACCTTCCCCGGCCAGCCGCGCCGTCTCCACCGCTGGTGCGACGGCTGGGTTGTAGGCCGTGTGCACCTGGTCCACCACGTCATCCATCCCCAGAACGCTCACGGTGCCACCGCACGCGACTTTCAGCTGCGCGAGCATCCCTGGCAGCAGCGTGGAGATATCCTCGGCGAGATCTTCCCTGGAGCGAGGCCCCGTGCCTGCCTCTCGGTTTGGGCGCGCCGTGAAGGTCGCTGCTACCCACTGGTCAATCTTCGGCACGCCCTGATTCAGATCCGCCACAATCTCATCCATCGCCTCGCGGGCAAACGCAGGGGTGTCAGCCACCTGCGACTGCTCCCGGGCCACCCGCACAGCATCCGGCAGCCGGTTGCCCGGGTCGCGCGTGGCTTGAGTCGTAGCCGCGACCTGGACCAGTGAGGATGAGACGCCAGCCTCCCGCTGGAAGATGCCCCACTGATCCACCATCAGGTCGATGGATTCCTGGTCGAGTAAACCCATGCCCGGAGACTGCACACTGAAAATTACCGTGCCTGTACGGTTCGAGGGGTTCCAGATCATGGCCTTCTCCGTGCGCGACCCGGCCGGTGTCGTTCCAACCAGCTCGGTGCGAGCAAGAATCCCGACCGGGGGGAAGTCACCTCCCGGTAGCTGGGACGTCGGCCCGGCCGCGTAGTTGGTGAATCCCTTGTCTTCCGCCTTCTTGAAATGGCGTCGCCCCAGCACCTCTTCGAACTTCTTACGGCCGTTGCGTCCGTCCCAAGAAATTCCAATCATCGTCGCAGCGCCCACGATGACCACGAAGGACTGAACCCAAATGCCCAAGGGCATCGTGACGAATACGAGAATCGCCACCCCCACACCGATGATGGAGGCTAGAGCCGAAAGGCCAAGCACACCCTCTTTGCGGGGGTTGGTGATGTTGCCGTACATCCGCATCCGCCGTTGCACATGCTCTGCCATGATCGTTTCCGTCCCTAACTCTCGATGTTTTCAAGCTCTTGGAGCTGACGATTCAGCGAAGTCCCGGTAAACCGTCCCGCCTCACTCAGGGCTCGGGCCATGTTGGGGCTCATGATGTTGCCCGTATCCCCGGAGCCCCCGGCAGCCGCAGAGGACGGATTGCCGCCGCTATCCCCCACGAGTGCGGCGCTCGGCTGCTCTCCACCCGGGGAAGCCGTCTCTGCGCTCCCGCTGTCTCCTGGGCCTCCAGCTTCACCCTCGGACCCCGTCGAGCCAGGGCCTCCAGAGTTGCCGGTGGAGCCGGAGGATGCCGAATCGGACGCGCTACTTGCGAACCCGCCGGCACCGGCGCTGGAACCGGAAGTTCCCTCGGTATCCGATGATGTATCGGCCGAGGTGCTTCCCCCGCCTGAGGAACTGCCGCCCGAGCCCGAAGCTGAGCCCTTCGCGGAAGATCCACCGCTGTCATCGGCCATCCCGGAAGCACTGCCAGAACTGGCAGAACCTCCCGTCCCGGCACTCTCAGCCCCGGTGCTCGCTGCACCGTCGGCGGCACCTCCCGTGCTCGCAGCTCCACTTGCACCTGCGGAACCAGCACCTGCACCGGCCGCGGCGAGTCCGAGAGACCCGATGGCAACCGCGCCCGCACCGGCCGCGATGGCCCCACCAGCTCCAACACCTCGCGCTTGATTAGTGGTAGCCACGGTCACGATCTTGATAAGAGCGGGCAATGCCAAGCACGCCATGCAGATGACAACCATCCCGCTGATGAGCGAGACCATTTCCCCAAACGCGTCACCTTTTTGGTCGTCGGATACCATTCCTTTGATCCATAGGGAGCCGGTACCATAGATGATGGCCGCAGTCGGTTTGTAAAGCACCGCCGCAAATATCCAGCCAATTACTTTCCAGAACCGCTCCTTGCCAGCTTCCGTCTGAGATTGAGCGGCAAAGATCGGCAATAATCCTACAAGAACCGCGATCATTCCGTAACTAAAGATCACGAACATTGCATTCACAACGGAAGCAAGCGCCGCGATAATTACTAGAATCACGGAGAGGATGGCCATCCCGATTACGAATTTTGCGCTCTGGTTGTCCGGCATGATGGCGAGTGAGTCGTAAAGACCTTGCCGCTCATCCTCTCCTTGGCCCGTGATCTGTGTCATCAACCATGGAGACACTAAATCGCTGACCTTTAGGAGATATGTTGCAGCCGTTCCTCCAATGGCGGTTACTGCCACCGTGGAGAACATCGCCATCACTAAATCTACAGAGGCGTCTTTGGATTGTGTTCTCACCACGCGGATGATTCCGATAGCGGTGCCAATCATTCCAGCAACGGCCACAAAGTAAATCGTATTCTGCTGGACTGCCATCGCCGGGGACCCTTCGGCCATCCCAGGCCCAGAGATCCCCAGCCACCACTCTGAAATGCCGTCGAGAACGACCTGCAACGCACTGAGCAAGGATTTTAGGGCCCAGCGCATGGCAGCATCTAGGCCCTTCTCAATGAGCCCTCCAATACCGTCTGTCAGCCACCCTGGCATCAGGCGCTCCAGGTAACAGCCGGGTCAGATGTGGTGGTCATCTGCAAATCCATCGGCCTTTCAGCTGAAACGGGGTCGATCTTCCAGTCCCCGTCCTGCCACACCATCGTGAATCCGAATGTGCCGCTGAACACGGCATCAGACTGTCCGTAAAGCAGTACCCGGACCTTATCGGCGCTCTGCTCCTGCACCTCGTAGCCGCGGAGCTGCGCGCTGATATCGCTTCCCGGCGATTCCGTCACATACCCCTTCCCCGTGGGGTCAGGGGTAGCCGGTTTCGATGCGGCTGCGATGATCTGATCGCGCACCTCTCCAGCCGCGTAGACCTTCGTCAAATCGTCCGCCGATGCGTGCTCGAGCTCATCCCCGGTCGGCCCAGCCAGGAAATCGGTGGCAGCGTACAGCGCCCCGGCGGTGTTGTGGGAATGCCCGACCTTCCATCCCGAATCCAGGCTCTCGCACCCGCCGTAGGCGCTGGACACCGGGTACTGCACACCGTCCTTGCCAGAGGTCCACGAGTCTGCCTTTGGGGCTTCCTCGGTAACAGAGGGGGTGGCCGAGTGGTCAAGATCCGACTGGCACGCGTAGGCATAGGACTCTTGAGGCTTGGGCTGCTCACCGCATCCGGTAACCAGCGCCAGACTTGCAACACCCACCACTAGGGCAGTCAGCGGCCGCCCGCTCATCTTCTTCTCGCTCACTGGAGTCGTTCCCTTCTGCTCTTGCCTGATCTGGGGGGGGGTGAGGGGCTTAGATGCCCACCACGCTCTGCCACACGACGCCGACCACCGTCAGCGCCGCACCACCGAGCAGCGGCCACAACGGCGCGGTGATCTCCTGGTCCCCGGACCGGCGTGCCTTAGCGGCCGTCACGATGCCGATGATGAAGTAGATGAACAGTACAAACGCCGCGATGTAGAGAGCCCAGCCGACCAGGGTAGAGACGAAATCGAATCCCGGGGGCGGGGTGGGAGAGCCATCGATTGCCAGGGCGGGAGTTGCCCCACCCATGATGACGGTGGAGCTGACGGCGAGGGTCGAGATCGTGCGGCGCTTGTTGCGGGTCATGGTGTTCTCCTTCAGGGGGTTCTGATTGGTAGTTGTCGGGGAGCTGTTTGTGGTCTTCATGGCTTATTCCTTCTCGTTGGGGGTTGAGGGTTCTGCCCAGGCGTTGAGCGTTTTCACCAGGTGTGTGAATCGGCGTCGGTGCGCCCAGGAAGCTGTGACGGGCCCTTCTGTGTCAGGCCATCGCGGTTCGTACCGCACTTCGAATGACCGCGGATACAGACGTGCTACGCGCTTCGCGTAGGCCCGCGTGTCGGCCGAGACGTCCTCGGTGCGGCGGTGATGGACGAGGACCAGCCCGGTCAGCGTGTTCGTGGAATCCTCCACGCGCAATCGCTCAGCAGCGGCCAGGGATCCCTTCGAAACAGAGGTAACCACCACGCCCGCCGCTCCTGCAGCGGGCTCGTCCTCGCTCGTGTCGATTACGCGCTCCGAACACATAGCGGCAAGTGTGCTTACGCCCACGCCCCCGCTAGCCCCGATGAGGTTCAAGTAACCGGCATTCGCTTGAACCGGCGGAGCGTCCTTCGTGAGCTCTTCCGTCTCCGCGGGCACGTGCGAGGCTCCCACGAGTGTCATCCGGTCCCCCAGGATCGGTGACCGGTCCAACGCCGGTTCCGCTTCCACTGTCGTCACTGGGCGGATGAACGGGTTGGACCGGTCCTTTTGCGGTTCTGGGTGATCCCGGCTTTTACCCTTCATACCTGCCATGTCCTGCGCCCTTGCCTTCATCGTTCGAGTCATAGCCATTCAGCTGGCCTCCTTCGAGTTCGTCGGCAGCCCGTAAACGTTCGTGGCCGTCGGATCTGAGGGGTCTGCGGCCACTACAACCGCCGTCATGTCCTTGCTGACCGCAGCAGGGTACGCGTCAGTTTTCGTGCCGGTGGCGATGGTCTTCCCCGAAGCATCCAGCAGCTCAGTTTCCTTCTGCGAGGATCGGAACGCCCGGCCACCGCCGATATTGGCCTCAGCTCCCACACGCACAAGCGCTTTATCCGTGACCCACACCCCGCGTGCGAGGAAGAACCCTGAGGAGCGATCTACTTCCGGGGCAGTCGCCGCGGCTGCCGAGGTGCCCTTTAGCGTGGTGGTCTGATCCCGAGTGACTGTCGTCTGTTTGCCCTTCTTATTCACGGTGGAGCTAGTCCATTCCGTGTCTGATCCCTTCTTGGACTGGCACAGCACCGTGTCAAAAGAACCCGTGCAGGAATCCACGGCCGCAGACTTCTTGCCCTTGTTCCTTGCCCCGGTGATCGTTCCCGGTTTCGGCAGGGTCGCGGTGTCTTCCGTGATCGACCACACCCGGGCGGCAGGCCCATCGGTGCTGACCGCGGTCACGGCCCCATCAACCGCGCCAGCTATGTCCGACCCGGCGGGCATGGTGCGCTTGGCCCACTCCCCGGAATCCGTGAGGACGTACACAACGGGCGAGGAGGGCGTCATCGTCACTGGGTCCCCGTAGCCGAGCGTCACCTGCCCTTCAGCGGGCATCTTGGTGCTCGTGACGGTACGGGCGGTCGTATCGAGCAGCGCGACGGTCTTGCCGTCGCTAACCGCCACGACAGCGCCCGTCATGGGAGCGAACTCGCTGACTTCCATCCCCGCATCCACGCTCCATCGAGGTTCGCCCGTGTCTGGGTCCATCGCGGTGATGCTTCTGCCCGAGGGCACCAGCAGCTCATCACGGAACAGAACCGGCTCGGCATCTTGGTTGATGCCCTGGTGCCATGCCGCATACGTTCCCCACCCGGGGGGCGCCTGGACAGGCAGCTGTGCAGGTTCAGCGTGGTAAGGCTCCGGCGGAGCCTCCTCCGAACCGCGCAACACCCCAGCCATGGGCACCGCGGCTGCCACCAGGAGCAGCCCGGCAGCCGCGATGTATCCCGCCGTGCGCCGATTCATCCGACCACGCCGCCCCGCGTCGTAGTAGTCCATGCTGCGCTTGCCACGAAGCCGCTGGAACCATGAAGGCTTTTCCGGCTCGGGATGCGCGACAACCTCATATTGACCAGGCTCACCGCTGTACCCAGCCAGCTCTTGAAGCTCCCCCAGCCCGACGTCTGCCACGAGATCGAACGTGGAATCACCGGAGGCCGTGTCCACCGCGAGCACCTTGCACACACGCAGACCAAGAGCCTCCGTAGCCTTTAGCGCAGCAGGCTCAGCAACCTCGAACAGGCTCTGCTCTGGCCCGCGCTCCACCTCCTCATAGACGCCCGGGGCCTCAACGATCACCTGATCCGCAGTCGCACGCAGACTGATGACCGGGAAGGACGGCACCTTCACACGTGCTGTCGTCTCCGTCGCCTTTTCCCGTGTGATCCTCATGCGCCGTCGTGCTCCTCGGTCATCGTCGTTTCAGAACCCACGACCATCCACTGTCCGCCCTGCTTCTCCAGATAGATGGCCTGCTGATCTCGGCCGCCGGGCATCTTCTCCGACCCGTCCCGCGCGAGCCAGCTCCATTCCGTCGTGAGCCCCCGCACGGCCTTGTCCGATGCGACGTCCTCATCGACATCACCCACGGTGCGGCTCACCTTTGGCACTGAATAGCTCTCATGCTTGGCTGCCTTGCCGAACTGTGCTTGCAGCGTGTTGCGCGTGCCCGCCCCCTCCTTCTGCTGCTCGTACCACGACACGCTCATCAGCTCTTTCGCTCGCAGCACTCCCGCTGCCGTGTTCTTGTCCCGCATCGAATCCCAGCAATGGCTGATGGCGACGTAGTAGTAGGCCGTCGAAGACGCATCCGTGCGATCCGCGTCACCACTGCGGGGACACTCCCCACCGTCGGCTGTGTGGGCGGTGGAGACGGCCGCCGACGGGCTGGTCTCCGCAGGGCTCGGAGTCGGGGATTCTGAGCAGCCCACCGCGCATATCAGGACCACCAGAAGAGGGGTTATACGCTTCACTTCACCCACGCTCCCTTTTCTTTAAGAATCGGCTCCGGGTCGATGTTGCACCCGTCGTAGGGCACATTCGCCCCACCATTCTTCCCATTCCCACAGTTTGGCTTATAAATCTCGAAGTGAAGGTGTTTAGCCGCCCCACTCGGGCTACCGCCCATGAATCCGCTTTCAATGCCGATCTGCTTACCGCGCTTGATTTTCTGCCCCTTCTTCACGTTCAGCGATTCCATATGGCAAAACGCAAATTGGAAACCCGGTTCGCCGTCCATTTTCGCCATAACGCAGTGGTCATTCTCCAGGGTGCCCGTCACTGTCATATCGGCGGGAGCGATGATCGGCGCTCCGCCTCCCGTGCTCAGATCCACACCCACGTGGTTCTGTGCCCAGGCCGGAAGACCCGGGACGTTACGCCCTCCATACCCGGAGGTGAACTTGCCATCCGGCAGGGGGATGGTCCACTCCCCCTTGCCAAGATCCCCATTCCAGGACTTTCCCCCCTCTACAGCCTTGCAGCCACCAGAGAACTCCATCTGAGCGGACCCAGTGATCTTCTCGACGTACACCCTGGTTTCCTCAAAGGGAGGGATACCCTTAGCTTTCTGAACCGCGCCCGGGCCCGCGTTATACGCAGCAAGGGTCAACCGCACAAGTTTGTTAGCATCGTCACCCGCCAGCGGCTTCACCTCTTCGCGCAACGCCTTCATATACCGACCGTAAGCAGACATTGAATCCTCGATGTCATGGATATCCCCGCCTGCCCCGTACCTAGCCCACGTCTCGGGCGTAAACTGCGCGGGGCCCTGAGCTCCAGCGGGACTCCCTGCCTGAGTGTCGAAATTGGACTCCAGCTTGATCTGAGCGGCCGCCGTCTGTTCCGGCAACCCAGCGACCTTCGCCGCATCCGCTAGGGGCTTCTTGAATGCCTCGGGGATGTTTACCGCGCCGTCTCCACCCTCAGCCGATACGGATTCCACGCAGTCATCCCCGCCGCTGAGGCTGAGCTGTCCCGCGATCCCCCCGACGAGCACCGTCACCAGCAGAGGCACGATAAGCACGAGGCACAGCAGCGCGACGATGACCAGGCAGCCGACTCCACCGATGAGGCCCGCTCCCTTGCCCATCGATCCGCCTTCGGACTCAGCCATGCTCCGTCACCTCCTGTACCCTCGCAAATAAGGCATACAACATCCTATCACTGTAACGCTGTTCTGTTGTATGAATCTCTCGACGTTGCAGGTAATGAGAAACTGGGAGCGTGCCCTTCATGATGAGAATCCCTGGACAGAGCGGGGAGGTCCATACCGCCGTGCAAGTCCTCGGCAACACGCTGCGTGTTGCCATCCTCCGAGAACTTGCGGCTGGTCCTGCCACGCGCGCGGCCATCAGCGCCGCACTAGGGGTTACAGAGCAAAGCCTGTCCCGGCAGATAGCCCTTTTGGAGGAGAAGGGCGTGGTGAGCACTGAGGTGCTCCCCGGCCGCGGCCGCCCCACTCGCCATCATCTCCAAACTGCACGCCTTGAACAGCTCGAACGCGCGCTGACTTCTTATCTCCACTCGCGCCGCTAAGGCCACGCAACACACGAGCATATCCATGCAAAATCATGTTCCCTAAAGTCTACTCGCGTTATGACGTCTTGACAGCATGACTGCCTGACGTCAAGACGCCAAAATGTCTTGACGTCAGGCAGTCATGCTGTCATGCTGTTTTGGCAGCATGACGTCAAGACAGTGGGACGTCACTACCTCAGGAGGCACATGTGAAAATCGCCCTACTGAATTCCAAAGGTGGATGCGGCAAAACCACCTCAGCCATGTTCTTGGCCCAGGTCGCCGCCAACCGTGGCCGCAGGGCCGAGGTCTGGGACAGTGACCCGCAAGCCTCTGCTAGTAGGTGGGCGGAGGCCGCGGATCTCGCATTCGAGGTTGTGCCCGCCAACATCGCCACGCTGCGGAAATCGGCGGGGGACAAGTACGTCTTTATCGACACCCCGCCTGGTAACCCCCAGATCATCACTGCGGCCGCCGAAGCCGCTGATCTGGTCGTCATCCCCACTATGGCCTCGATGGCGGACATGGATCGCACGTGGGCCACCATCGACGCGCTCAGCGGGGTCGGACCCGTTGCTGTCATGGTGACCTCCGCAGAGACCGCAACACGCGCGTACCGCGGACTCGTGGAGACTCTGGAAGCAGCAGAAATCCCGGTCCTGCCGCCGATTCGCAAGCGGTCCACATTCCGCGAAGCCTGGGGGCAGGCCCCAACCCATCTGTGGGGGTACACGGCCGTACTGACCACCATCGAGGAGGCATTGAGCGCATGAGCGATTTCAAGGAGCGCCTAGCCGCGCAACGGCAGCAGAAGCCGACCGCGACGAGCTTAGAAAAGACGTTCCAGCGACCCACTGACGACCGGGCACGATTGACGATCCGATTGCCGCAAGAGACCTACAAGCAACTCCAACGGGCCACCGTAGAAGCGGGTACCAAAGTGAACCCGGTAGTAGTTGCTGCCATCGAGCGGGTGCTGCATGAGTACGAGCAGTCAGGACGTCTAGACAGCTAGACGTCACACACAAGGGGGGAGCGCCTTGAAAGCGCTCCCCTCCTGCTCTTTCCAGTGGGGAGCCCTTTCGAGTCCACTCACCTCCGCTGTCCGTCGTCCTGACGCGGAATTGTATGGGGACACTCCACGGCGTCAAGGGCGGCTGCGCCGTCGCTGCGCGATGCGCTGCGCGCACCCTGGACCCCGCTCCGCTTACCCCATCCTGCTTCCAGCTATCAGGACGACGGGCCAGGCTACACGGGCGGTTCCCACCAGGCCCAGCCGCGCACCGACCCGAGCGCAGCGCCCGAAAACGCCCCGAACAAATGCCCATCATCTGCCCTTCCCCCTTGCTTCCTAAGCTTACTTTAGGTAAGATTATGAGTGTTCAAGCGGGGGACAGGCCCGCACCACACGGGAAGGACAGCAGACGATGACCACCAAGACCCAGACCGCGAAGAAGCAGCCCACCAAGAAGCAGCAGGAGCGCAAGGCGGCCGCCATCGCCAAGCGCAAGGAGGTCTCGGAGAAGGCCGCGGCCGTGGCCGAGCAGATCAAGAACGACCCGGACACCGCCCGCCGGTTCGCCGCGTTCACGGCCCGTATGCCCACCTACAGCCCCAAGAATCAGGAGATGATCTTCGCGCAGTTCGAGGGGGCCACCCAGTGCGCCGGGTTCAACAAGTGGTTGGAGGTTGGGCGAGTGGTCCGCAAGGGTGAGCGGGCCATCAAGATCATGGCCCCGACCGAGCGCACCAAGACCGACGAGGAGGGCAGCGTGGTCATGGACCCCAAGACCGGCAAGCCCGAGAAGGAATTGACCTACATCATGGTGAGCGTGTTCGACGTGAGTCAGACCGAGGAAATCACCGGCTGATCCACCTACACGGCGGCCGGGGGAGTGGTCCCCCGGCCGCTTTTTCATGCCCGGAAACTAGCCGCCGGTATTGACTTAGATACTTACGTTAGGTATAGTTATGAGTGTTCAGGCGGGGGACAGGCCCGCCACACCAACGAAAGGAACGGACATGGACGCCAAGCAGATCACCGAGACGATGCTCGTCTTCGTGTGCGAGTGCTGCGCGCTGCTGATCGCCAGCAACGATGAGACCGCGTGCCGCGACCACTACGAACACGGACACATCGAGTGCGACCTCGACGCCGGGGCCGTGGTGACCGGGGAGCAGGTGGAGACCCCCGCGCCCACCACCTGCGACGGCTGCCACCGCCAGCTCGGAGCCCTGGCCATCATGTACCAGGTCAGCGCACCGACCGAGTAGCCACCACCAGACGGACGGCCGGGGGGATCACCCCCCGGCCGTTCTTCATGTCCGCATCACCCGCCGGCCTTGACTCTAGTTCTTACATGAGGTATATTTATGAGTGTTCAGGCGGGGGACAGGCTCGCCACACCGACCGGAAGGACTGAGCATCATGGCCGCACTGACCATCACCCACAACCGCGAGGCCGGGACGCTGATCGAGGGCACGCAGCGCGGAGACGGCACCGCCAAGATTTTGAAGGCCCAGGGCTGGCGCTGGGGTCGATCCATCGGCGTGTGGTACGTCCCGCAGAGCCGGGACCGGAACCTCAAAACCTGGATCACCGGACGCACGCAGAAGGCCCTGGAGGCCGCAGGGCACGAGGTGGCCCTAGAGGCCGACGACACCGCCCGGCCCGTGGCCGAGGTCGAGGCCGACCGCGCAGCCCGGCAGGAGGCCCGCGCCGAGGCCCTGGCACAGAAGGCGCAGCGGAAGGCCGCACACGCGGCCGACGCCCAGCGCGCCGCCGACGCGGCCGCGGCCCGACTGCCCGAAGGTGGGGAGCCCATCAAGGTGGGCCACCACTCGGAGACCCGCCACCGCAACGCCATTGACCGGGCATGGAACGCCCAGGGACGCGCGATCCGGGCCGACGAGGACGCCACCGAGGCGCAGCGCCGCGCGAGTGCCGCCACGAACACCACAGCCCACCGCTACAGCCCCGCTACCGTGGCCGGACGCATCCAGCGCCTAGAGGCCGAAGGTCGCAAGCTGGCGCGGCAACTGGACGGCTACACCGCCGACCGGGGCACCCCCTACGCCGAGGCGATCCCCGCCGCGACCGGCCGACGCCGCGAGGCGATCCAGGCCGACGCCACCGAGAACGCCGACGCGCTGGCGTACTGGCGCGGCGTGCGCGCCCAGCAGCTCGCCGCCGGTGAGGCCGCCGACTACAGCGCCGAGACCATCCACGCCGGGGACCGGATCAAGGTGGGCGGCACCTGGTGGACCGTGGCGCGGGCCAACGCCAAGACCTGCACCCTCTATTTCGATGCAGAGCGCAAGATCACGAGCAGCTATCGCGCCCCCTACGGGAAGATCACGGGCCACCAGCCCGCGAGCAAGTAGCGCAACGGAAGCGGTCGGGGGGGATCACCCCCCCGGCCGTTCTTCATGTCCGCATCACCCGCCGGCCTTGACTCTAGTTCTTACATGAGGTATATTTATGAGTGTTCAGGCGGGGGACAGGCCCGCCACACCGACCGAAAGGACCGGACACTATGACTGCACCGACCACCTATCAGGAATCCTTCGAGCTGGCGCACCGCGCGATCCGTCACGGCGACGGGCTGAGCATCGAGACCGACGCCGGAGAGTTCCCCTACTGGGGCACCGAGATTGAGCGGCTGATGGACGAGCTTGCCCCCTCCGAGCCCTTCGAGGTGAAGGCCGTGCTGCTCGCCCCTGCGGACGACGACACGGGCCACGCATGGACCATCACCCGTGACCACCTCGCAAACCCGGACCAGCGCGGAGACAAGTGGTGCACCGGTCCGGGTACGGCCACCGCGCGACAGCTGGCCATGCTCCCAGCGGGCGCGCCGCTGGCAGAAGGCTACGAGCGGCATATCTTCCGCATGTACGACGATGACGGGGAGCTGTACTACACCGGCCGCGGTATCTTCCGCCCGGATGACCACATGGCCCTAGAGGCCGGGGTATCCGCCCCGCTGCTGGACTTCGGAGCCCCGGCCGCAGGATGCACCCGCATCACCTGGGACGGTCACCCCGACTGGGAATGCAGCTGAGCCCCACCAGGTAACCCCGGGCGCGGCCGCCGGGCCCCTCCGCACGGGGACCGGCGGCCGCCACCACCATCCGCCGGCCTTGAAGCTAGTTATTACGTTGAGTAAATTTATGAGTGTCCAGGCGGGAGACAGGCCCGCCGCACCAGAGAGGACGAGACCATGACCCCCCAGCCATTGACCGAGACCGAGCGCCGTGAAATTTGCGCGGACCACCTGGGCAACTTGCGAGCCCTCCAGCGCCGCGCAGCCCGGACCCCGCTCGCCCCGCACCTGGCAGAGATTCCCCGTTGCCTGGTGCTGTCCACCGATCCGCGCTGCGGTGATCCGCAGCTCACCAAGACCGCAGCACTGGAGGTCGCGGGAGCGGCCACACGCGCAGCTGGGCGCGTGGACAGCCTGGAGCACGTAGACATGGCCCTGGAGCTGGCCAAAGCGGCCACACGGGCCTACGAGACCGCGTGTGACCTGCTCACCGCCCGCCCGGCCACGACCTAGACAGAGAAATGCCCCCGACCATCTGGCAATAGGTGCCAGGACAGGAGGCCGGGGGCTACACCGAAAGGACGGCGCAATGCCTGATTCTATCCCACACGGTTCCCACCTCCACGGCGTCACCGAAGCAGCCGAGCTACTGGGCATGACCCGCCAAGGCTTCAAGGACGCCGGACAGCCCGAGCCGGATGTCTGGATCGGAGACACCCGCGGATGGACCACCGAGACGCTGCGCGAGTGGGACCGCACCCGGAACCGGCGGCAGAAGATCACCGCTGAGAAACGCGCGCGCATCGTCCAGATGGACCGCGAGGGGTACAGCATCGCCCAGACTGCCGAGGAATGCGGGATCAGCAAAGCATCCGTCATCCGCATCCGTGCCGCCGAGAAGCAGTGAGCAGCGCCTATTACGCGCGCCTAGCCGCGGTCGCCATGATGAACCACGGCATGAACCGGGACAACCATCACCAACTCGCCCGGTGGGCCGAGTACGCGGCCGCCCAAAGACTCACCAACCGTGGCGTTCTGATCACCGGAGACGGCCGCCTACATGCGGAGACCGTGTTACCTCCACCCCCACCACCGGACCACATGGGCGGCCGCTCCGCCCTGCCCCCGCCTAACCCGCCGTGGCAGATCGTCGCGGCGACGTGGCGCGGGCCGGGGGAGGCCCCCACCCCGCCCCGAGCACTCGCTACGGCATGGGACCGGATCAGGGACACCACTGGACTGCCCACGGCGCACATCCTCTATCACGAGGTGTGCACCGGCTGGGCGGGCTCCGACGTGGAGCAAAACCCGTCACCGTAAGGCGGTTCCGCACCCCCTGGTTATGCACCGGCTTTTGCTACACCCTCTGAGGGATGGAAGGCCCCCGAGTGTGAACCGCATCGATAAGTGGCGGTGTTCTGACGGAGCTAAATGGCGGCATCGAGGTCTTGCGTCCCGATCGGAGTCGTCGGGCCGGCCGAGCTCGAGGTGATCGACGTGTTGATCGCTCTCGGGCGACTGTCCCACTTCCTTGGTAGTGGGACGGCCCGCGTGGGGATCCTTGCCCGATGTGCACGATCGGCGATTCCTGTACCAGAACTTGGACCAAAAGTGCTGAACCATTTAGGTCGTACGGAACCGACTTCCGGTACGCTGGGCGCATGGAATTGGGCTACGCGCGGGTCTCGACGGCCAAACAGGACCTCGACCGGCAGATCGATGCCCTCCGGCAGGTCGGGATCGCCGCCGAGCGGATCTATGTGGACAAGAAGTCCGGGGCCACCACGGAGCGTCCCGGGCTGACCGCGGCGCTGGCCTACGCCCGGGAGGGTGATGTGATCGTGGTGCACACCCTGGACCGGCTCGGGCGCACGGTGCGCGACACCTTGAACCTGATCCATGACCTCGCCGAGCGGGGGGTGGGGGTGCGCAACCTGGCGGACCCGATCAAGGTGGACTCCACCAATCCGAGTGATCCGATGGCGCAGTTGGCGGTGGTGCTGCTGGCGTTGTTCGGGCAGATGGAGCGCACCTACACCCTCGAGCGGGCTGCTCATGCCCGGTCGGTGGCCGCGGCGAAGGGCCGGCGGATCGGGCGGCCTACGGTGGTGGATCCGGACAAGCTGGCCTACGCGGCGCATCTGCGCGAGAGCGGGCACACGATGGCGGAGATCGTGGCCAAGACCGGGATCACGCGCACCAGTCTCTACCGTCACCTCCCGCCGCGGTCCCCGGAGCCGGTGACGGCCGGACCGGTCACCGCCGCCGAGCCCGAGCCCGGTCCGGCGGACTGACCCAGGTGGGGTGATGGTGGTGGTGCAGCTGGGTCCGCAGGAGAGAGCGGCATTGTTGCGCCAGCACCTCGACGAGGGGGTGCCGCTGACCCGGCTCGCCGCCCACGCCCAGGTCTCGGTCCGCACCCTGCAGCGCTGGGCCGCCGAATACCGGGCGGACTCCTCCGCGGCCGGCTTGCAGCGCAAGGCCCGCAGCGACCGCGGCCAACGCCGGCTGCCTGCGGAGCTGATCGCGGTGATCGAGGCCCTGGCGCTGCGCCGCCCGGCGCCGACGACCAGGTTCATCCACCGCCGGGTGTGCGATCTGGCCCCGGAGCGCGGCTGGGCACCCCCGAGCTACTCGAGCGTGCGCAGCGTGATCGCCGCGATCGACCCCGGGCTGCGCACCCTGGCCCTGGAGGGAGACACCGCCTACCGGGACCGATACGAGCTGGTGCACCGCCGGTCGGCGGTGAGGCCCAATGAGCAGTGGCAGGCCGACCACACCCTGCTCGACGTGGCGATCCTCGACAACCGGGGGCGCCCGGTGCGGCCGTGGCTGAGCGTGATCCTCGACGACTACTCCCGCGCGGTCGCCGGCTACACCGTCTTCACCGGCGCCCCGAATGCCGAGCAGACCGCCCTGGCCCTGCACCAGGCCGTGCGAGCCAAGCCCGACCCGCGGTGGCCGGTCCAGGGGTTGCCCGAGGTGCTCTACAGCGACCACGGGGCCGACTTCACCAGCACCCGGCTGGACCGGGTCTGCCTGGACACCCACATCCGGCTCATCCACTCCCGCGTCGGGGTCCCGCAGGGGAGGGGCAAGATCGAACGCTTCTACGGCACGATCACCACCGAGGTGCTCCCGCACCTGCCCGGGCACATCCCGCACGGCACCGGCGGCACCCCCACCTCACCACCTGCCCTGAGCCTGGAGCAGCTCGACGCAGTGGTCCAGCGCTACCTGATCGAGGACTACCACGCCCGGGTGCACTCCGAGACCGGACAGGCCCCCGCCGCCCGCTGGATCGGGGCCGGGTGGATCCCGCGCACCCCGGCCCGGGGCGAGGATCTCGACCTGCTGCTGCTCACCGCTGCGACCACCCGCATCGTCCAGCGCGACGGCATCCGCTTTCAAGGCACCCGCTACATCTGCCCGGTGCTGGCCGCCTACGTCAGTGAGACCGTGACCATCCGCTACGACCCCCGCGACGCCGGCGAGGTGCGCGTCTACCACCAGGACACCTACCTGTGCCGGGCGATCGCCCCCGAACTGGCCGCTGAGACCATCACCCTCCAACAGCTGCAGCAGGCCCGGGGCGCCCGACGCGCCGCGCTCAAGCAGCAGCTGCGCGCCCGGCGCAGCCTCGCCGACGCCCTGCCCGCCGACGACCGCTGGGCACCACCACCCGCCCCGGCGCCGGGCCCGACGGCAGACCCGCCGGCGGAGCCGGCGCCCCGACACCGGTTGCGGACCTATGCCACCGACTGAGCCCGACTCCTCCCGGAGCCTGCTGGGCAAGGACGACGACGGCCGGCGCTTCCTCTCCGGCACGTTCGGGGAAATCGCAGCCTTGGGCCCACCCCCGGACCCCGCATCACCCCTGCTCCTTCCCACCCGGGAGCACCGCCGTTTCACCGAGTTCGCCGACACCGTCCGCGCCCACCGCTACATCGGCCTGTGCTGGGGCCCACCCGGGGTCGGCAAGACCCTCTCGGCCCGCCACTACGCCGGGGCCCCGCAATGGGAGCAGTGGCAAAGAGACCTGGGCGAGGACCGCGAGCCCGGCCCCATCCCTGAGCAGGTCCTGCAGGCCCGCACCGCGCTGTGGACCCCGACCGTCACCGCCAGCCCCCGACAGGTCGACCAAGCCCTCCCGCGGGCCTGCCAACAGATCTCCTACGCCATCGACTACCACCACCACGGCCGCGTCGACCCGTTCGTGCACCCCGACTCGCGTTCCTCCGGGCTCACCGAGCTGCTCATCATCGACGAGGCCGACCGGCTCAAGACCACCGGCCTGGAACAGGTCCGCGACTACTACGACCGCCACACCCTCGGGGTGATCCTCATCGGAATGCCCGGCATCGACAAACGCCTGGCCCGTTACCCCCAGCTCTACAGCCGTGTGGGCTTCGCCCACGAATACCGCCCCCTCACCCCCGAAGAGCTCACCGCCGTCCTGAACCGCCGCTGGCACACCGACGGACTCGCCGGCGAGGACGACGAGTTCACCCAGGCGGTCGCGATCGCCACCATCGCCCGGATCACCGGCGGCAACTTCCGTCTCGTCGACCGCCTCCTCACCCAGATCCAACGCATCCTCACGATCAACCAGTTGGCCACCGTCACCCCCGAAGTGGTCGAAGCCGCCCGCGAGTCACTTCTGATCGGTCACTGAGCACACGGGCCGGCCACCAGCTCCTGAGATCCACCGGCCAGGCAATCGCCTCTGGCAGCGACTCCTCGAAAGGGCCCCCGGGTCTGGGGCACATACGGTCGTGCACATGACATTGCCGCGGTGACGTCTTGACCTTCCTCTTCAGGGGAAGGTGCAGGCTGGGCACAGCACAGCACCGCACACAGACGGCCCGTCGGGGCCTTCATCACGGACTTACGGAGGCCGGTCATGCCTGAGACGGGAACGCACGAAGTGGACCTGGCGATCATCGGTTCCGGCGGTGGTGCGTTCGCCGCCGCGATCCGGGCCACCAATCTCGGCAAATCAGTGGTGATGATCGAGCGTGCCACGGTCGGGGGCACCTGCGTGAACACCGGGTGCGTGCCGTCGAAGGCGCTGCTGGCCGCCGCCGAGGCCCGCCACGTGGCGCTGGACGCCACAGGACGGTTCCCCGGTCTGAGCACGTCGGCCGCCGGGGTGGACATGCCCGGGCTAATCGTCGGCAAGGACGCGCTGGTGGAGGGAATGCGCTCGGACAAGTACCTGGATCTGATCGCCGACTACGGCTGGGAACTGGCCACCGGCGAAGCGGTGTTCACCGGCACCGCCGAGGATCCGGCGCTGGAGGTCACCGGAGCCGACGGTTCCTGCCGCCGGGTGCGGGCGGCCCACTATCTGGTGGCCACCGGCTCCACCCCGATCGTCCCGGAGATCGAGGGTCTGGATCAGGTGGAGTATCTGACGTCGACCACGGCCATGGAGTTGGACGAGGTGCCGGAATCGCTGCTGATCATCGGTGGCGGGTACGTGGGCCTGGAGCAGGCTCAACTCTTCGCCCGCCTGGGCTCGATGGTCACCATGGTCGTGCGGTCCCGGCTGGCCTCCCATGAGGAACCCGAGGTCTCCCGGACCCTGAGGGGCGTGTTCGCCGAGGAGGGCATCCGGGTGATCCCCCGGGCCACCGTCTCCTCCGTGACGCCCGACCGGGACACCGGGGAGGTGGTGGCCACCGTCACGGGCCCGGGCGGGCAGGACACCCTGCGGGCGGGCCGGCTCATGGTCGCGGTCGGGCGCCGTCCGGTCACCGAGAACCTGGGCCTCGGCTCGGTCGGGGTGGACACCGGGGCGCGCGGGGAGATCCTCGTCGACGCCCGGATGGCGACCTCGAATCCGAAGGTGTGGGCGGCCGGGGATGTGACCGGGCACCCCCAGTACGTCTACGTGGCCTCGGCCCACGGGGTCACCGCGGTGGAGAACGCCTTCCACCACACCGGCCAGCAGATCGACTACACCCACCTGCCGCGGGTCACTTTCACCTCCCCGGCCATCGCGGCGGTGGGCATGACCGACCAGCAGGCCCGGGAAGCCGGCCTCCGGTGTGAATGCCGGGTGCTGCCCCTGGAGTACGTGCCCAGGGCGCTGGTCAACCGTGACACCCGCGGGTTCGTGAAGATCGTCGCCGAGGCCGAGACTGGGCGGATCGTGGGTATCACCGCGGTGGCCAAGGACGCCGGGGAGCTTGCCGCGGCCGGGGTCTACATCTTGTCCGCGGGCATGACGGTGGATCAGGTCTCCACCCTGTGGTGCCCGTACCTGACGATGGCCGAAGGCCTCAAGATCGCCGCCCAGTCCTTCCGCACCGACGTCTCCAAACTCTCCTGCTGCGCCGCGTGAGGATCGGTCGGCCTCGAGCATCGAGCACAGCCGGGAGCTGACGACTCAGCAGGCACTGTAACGGAAGGGGAAGTCATGGCCCAGAGGTTGATCGTCATCGGTGGGGACGCCGCGGGGATGAGCGCGGCCTCCGCCGCCCGCCGCCAGCTGCCCCAGGACCAGTTGGAGATCGTGGCCTTCGAGCGGGGCCACTACACCTCGTATTCGGCCTGCGGGATCCCGTACTTCATCGGCAAGGACGTCGCCGACACCACGGAGCTGATCGCCCGTACCCCGCAACAGTTCCGCGACCACCACGCCATCGACGCCCGCACCGGTCACGAGGTCCTGGAGATCGACCTGCACCGCCGCGCCGTGCTCGTGCGCGACCTGACCGCCGGCCGGGAGGCCTGGGAGGGTTTCGATCAGCTCATGGTCGCCACCGGGGCCACCCCGGCCCGCCCGCCACTGCCCGGGATCGATGCGGCCGGTATCCACGGGGTGCAGACCCTCGACGACGGCCTGGCCCTGCGGGCGGTGCTGGAGCGGGACCGGCCGGGCCGGGCGGTGGTCGTCGGGGCCGGCTACATCGGCCTGGAACTGGCCGAGGCCCTGTCCGCCTGGGGCGTGGACATCACCGTGATCGGACGCCCCCCGGCCCCACTGCCGGGCCTGGACCCGGACATGGGCGCGCTCATCGCCACCGCGATGGAAGGGTACGGGATGGAGGTGCGGATGGAGGAGACCGTCACCGGCTTCGAGACCCACACCGGGAAGGTCACCGCCGTGGTCACCGATCAGGCCACCATCCCCACCGAGCTGGTGATCCTCGGCCTGGGGGTGACCCCGAACACCACCCTGGCCGCCGACGCCGGGATCCCCCTGGGCGAGACGGGGGCGATCGCCGTGGACCGCCGGCTGCGCACCGGCATCGAGGGGGTGTGGGCCGGCGGGGACTGCGTGGAGAAGTTCCACCGCGTCTCCCGCCGCCACGTGGCCCTGCCGCTGGGTACCCACGCGAACAAGGAGGGCCGCACCGCCGGGATCAACCTCGGCGGCGGCTACGCCACCTTCCCCGGGGTGCTCGGCACCGCCGTGACCAAGATCTGCGACATCGAAGTCGGGCGCACCGGCCTCGGCGAGGTCGAAGCGCAGGCGGCCGGCTTCGACCCCGTCACCGCCGTGGTCGACTCCACCACCCGGGCCGGCTACTACCCCGGGGCCAAACCCATCCGCACCAAACTCATCGCCGAACGCGGCACCGGACGGCTGCTCGGCGCCCAGATCGTCGGGGAAGAAGGCGCGGCCAAGCGCATCGACGTGCTCTCCGTGGCGCTGTGGCACGAGACCCCGGTGGAAGAGCTGCTCAACATCGACCTCTCCTACGCCCCGCCGTTCTCCCCGGTGTGGGACCCGGTGCTCATCGCCGCGCGCAAGACCTGGCAGGCCGTCGAGACCGACCGCGCCCGCACCGAACCCGGATGACCACCGGCCCCTCCAGGGGCAGGCAGTGCCCTGCCCCCGGAGCCTTCCTCTACCGTGGAAGGCCACAGACCAGTCCAGGATCGAGGTGCGCACCGTGCGGATCGGTGAAGCGGCCGCAGCCGCCGGCATGACCACCAAAGCCCTACGGTTCTACGAACAGCACGGGCTGCTGCCCCCGGTGCACCGCGGCCCCAACGGGTACCGCGACTACCCACCCGAGGCCCTCGCCCGCCTGCAGTTCATCCGCCGAAGCAAGGCCGCCGGACTCAGCCTGGCCGAGATCCGGAACATCCTGCAGATCCGCGACGCCGGGCAGGCCCCCTGCGCCCACGTAGCCGCACAGCTCGCCCAGCAACTCACCGACCTCGACCAGCACATCGCTGAGCTCACCGCCCTGCGGGCCTCCGCGGCCGAGCACTACCAGGCCGCCTCCCAAGGCGACCCCACCCAGTGCGATCCCGCCCAAATCTGCAGCTACCTCTGAGCCCACAGCCGCACCACGGCCGCCAAATACCTCTGTCAGAACACCGCCATTCACCGTCGACAGTCACACCCCCGAGCGCCAGGCGCGGGGGAGTGGTGCAAAAACGACCGATTCTGCCGGTGACAGCGTCTCCGTGGGGTGGGTTGGATCGGAGCGCCCGTCAACGGCGCCGCTGGCCCTCTAGTGCCCAGGTTCTTGTCCATGCTAGAGTCGCTAGCATCATGATCAGCCCGTTGCCGTAAGGCGCGGGCTGATTTTCTTTGTGTAGGAGAGGCGCGTGGAGTACACGAAGCAGTGGCTGCCCCTCGAGGCGCAGGTAGAGCGACTAGTCCAGCGAGGCCTGGATGTGGATGATCCGGCGCGGGCTGTCCGGCTGCTCGAGTCGGTCGGCTACTACCGGGTGACCGGCTACCTGTACCCGTTCCTTGAGTCTGAGAAGCAAATCGACGATGAGGGGCGCACAACGATCCGGGTGCTGGACAAGTACCGGCCGGGCACAGCTCTGCATCATGCCGAGTCAATCCTCGACTTCGACCGGCAGCTGCGCATGCTGGTCATGGAGGGTGTGGAGCGTGTCGAAGTAGCGGTACGCATGCGTATCGGCTATGTGTTGGGCCGGGTTTCGCCGTTCGCACACGAGGATCCCAACTGCTTCGACGATTCATTTACGACGGCGAACACCGACAGTCGTGGCCCGAGCCCCAGCAAGCAGGTGATGTGGCTCGAGCGGGTCAAGGAGCGCCGGGACTCCTCGGACGAACAGTTCGTTGCCCACTTCCGTCGCAAGTACGACGATCACATGCCGGTCTGGGCGTTGACCGAGCTGCTGGAGCTGGGACATCTGTCGAGCCTCTACCGGGGCATGCTCCAGAAGGACGCTGAGGAAGTTGCGGCGGTCTTCGGGATCCCGCAGAAAAAGATGATGACGAGTTGGCTGGCCAGCTTGAACTATGTGCGCAACGTTGCCGCGCATCATGCTCGACTGTTCAATCGCAAGCTCCAGAACGCCCCGTCACGGCCGGCGGTGGGCCGAGTGCCCCTCCTTGACCATCTGCGGGGTCCCTACGCCCCGAAAGGGGACTTCGGCACCTACAACGCCTTGGCGATCATCGCCTACATGCTGCGGTTCGTCGAGACGGAGCGCTCCTGGGCGCAGCGTCTGGCCGAGCTGCTCCGCTCCTTCCCCGCCTCGCATGCACTCTCCGTCGAATCGATCGGAGTGCCGCCAGATTGGCACGCGCTTGACCTTTGGCGAGAGTGAAGCTCGAGCAGAGCCGAAACTCAGTCGTCGTGTCTTGGCCCGTCCAGTCAGGTATACCCAAAAGGGTCGGCATAGAGGAGCTTGCCGCCGCGAACCTCCGTAGCGGGCGAGAGTTAGCCGAAGGCGGCGATACCGGCGAGGCGTTCCCGCCCGCCGGTCGTGAGTAGCGCAGGGGCCGCGCGAAGACCTGCAGCGACGGATCCCAGCGCATTGGTGGAGCGATCTCGGAGCGTGGGGTGGGTGATGTACTCCACGGCTCGCGCGGTGACCTCTTGGCGGCTCTCGACGAAGGGGCGCACCGTCTGCTCGTACTCAGCGAAGGCGGCCGGATCGTCCGGTCCGTGCTCGCGGAGCTTCTGGGCCAACGTCACGGCGCCGAGCAGGGCTCCGTGGGCGCCGAGGCCGGAGAGGGGATCGATGCAGTGCGCCGCGTCTCCGACGAGGACGACTCTGCGAGTTGACCAGTGGGTGGTGCGGACCTGAGTGAAGCGAGTCAGCAGCACGTCGCTCGTCTCGAGCATTGCGGTGGCGATCGGGTCCAGCTCGCCGCCGATGCTGCGCAGCGCCCGCGCGACAGCCGCAGCCGGTGCACGCGGATCGTTCCGGGGGGCCTCCGGGGACGGGAGCGCGGCCACGATCTGCGTCGCACCGACCGCGGGAAGCGGGTAGGTGAACACGACCGTCCGATGGCGTCCGACGACTACAGCGTTCGGGCCCTCCATGGTGTGATCCACCGTTGCCCAGACGTGGGAGAGGCCGTTGCGATAGAGGCTGGCCTCACGGGGTGAGAAGACGAGGCTGCGCACCGTGGAGTTCACCCCATCGGCGCCGACGACGAGATCGAAGGTGCCGCTGGTCTCGTCGTCGAACCGTGCCACGACGTCATCGGATCGGTGTTCCAGGGACGACAGCCGACAGCCGAGCCGCGTCTCCACTCCTGGGGGCACATGTGCCAGCAGCTTCTCGATCAGCTGGGCGCGATGCGCCAAGCGGGAGGAGCCGCCGGCGAAGGTCATCTGCAATGGACGGGCCCCCTTGGTCAGCCGGAATGTCGTTGCCGGACTGGGTGTGCTCACGCTGTCGATGATGTCGCCGGCGCCCATCCGCCGCAGGATCTTCTGCGCGACCGCGTCGAGGTCGAGGACGTAGCCACCGCTTGGTGCTGACTCGTTCGCATCGATCAGCGTCACCTGCCAGCCGGTGTGATGTAGCCACCATGCTGTGGCGCTGCCGGCGATTCCGCCGCCGACGACCAGTGCACGTCGTCCCGTTGCGCTTGCGGGTCCCATAGATCTCCTCCTGCTCGGCATGTATGCAGCTACTGTACATCAGTACTAGTACGCTGGTACAGTACTGGAGTCGAGACGAGGAAAGTGAGGATCAGATGGGTGCCGAGGGTGCATCGCCTACACAGCGGAAGAGGGATCCCGAGCGGAGACGGCGGGAGATCGTGCAGGCGGCGACGGAGATGCTCTTGGAAGGGTCAATCCTTTCGCATCGCGCGGTGGCGCAGCGCGCCGGTGTGCCTCTGGGGGCTACTACCTACTACTTCAGCTCGCTGCACGACCTGCGGGAAGCCGCGGTGTGCCAGCTTGCGGAGGAGGTGACCGTCGAGCTCACCGACCTCGCTGAGCAAGTCGCCGCCGCCGACGGCGACCCTCGAGTCCTCGCCCGGCTACTGCACGACTACCTCACGGACACCGCGCAGGTGCGGGCAGACGCGGCCCTCTACAGCGCTGCTTCCCAGCATGAGGATCTGCGACACATCGCTCTGCGATGGGTTGACGGTTTCGTCGAGCTCGCCTCGGGCTGGACCGACCCCGCCACCGCCCGCGCCATCGTCGTCTTCATCGACGGTGCCAGCATGCACACGACGCTGACGGGCACACCGATCGACCTGAACACCCTCGAGCGCGCGTTCGTCGCGCTGCTCCGTCCTGAAAGCGAGTCGGCATGAGCACAGACCTGACCCCGAAGACATCACCGTTGAGCAAGACGCGACGCTGGGCGGCGCTGGCGGTTCTCAGCGCCAGCCTCGTCGTCATCAGCATCGACATGACGATCCTGAACGTTGCCCTCCCCCACATCACAGCGGATCTCGAGGCGACGTCCGCGCAGCAGCTGTGGATCGTGGACATCTACTCCCTGGTCCTCGCCGGGCTGTTGGTGCCCATGAGCGCGATCGCTGATCGTTTCGGTCGCAAACGAATCCTTCTCGGCGGGTTTGCGGTGTTCGCCCTTGCCTCACTGCTGGTGCTGTTCGCGCAGGATGCGGGAACCCTCATCGCGATCCGTTCGCTCCTCGGGATCGGGGGCGCGATGATCATGCCGACGACACTATCGATGATCCGTGTCATCTTCACCGATCCGCGTGAGAGGGCCACCGCGCTCGGCATCTGGGCGGCTGTGTCCTCGGTCGGCATGGCCATCGGACCGGTCGTCGGCGGGCTGCTGCTGGAGTACAGCACCTGGCACGCTGCGTTCTTGATCAACGTGCCCCTGATGGTGATCGCGGTGATCGCCGGGCTCTTCCTGCTGCCCGAGTACAAGGCGGCCGTCCCGCCCAGCTGGGACACGGCCGGGACCATCGCGATTGTCGGTGGGATGGTGGCGCTGGTCTGGTCGATCAAGCACATCGCGAAGGAGGGCCTGACCGACCCGGTGTCGTGGGTCTCCTTCCTGGTCGGGGCCGCGGCGCTGGCGTGGTTCGTCCGCAGGTGCCTGCGTCGGCCCAACCCGATGCTTGAGTTGCGTCTGTTCCGCAGCTCGCCGTTCACTGCCGGCATCCTCGCCGCGCTGTCCTTCATGTTCGCGATGTCTGCGCTGCTGCTGCTGTCGGCCCAGTGGCTGCAGGTCGTCCTCGGAGTCTCTCCGCTGCAGGCTGGCTTGGCCATGCTCCCCGCGGTGTTCGCCGTGGGCATCGCCTCCCCGCTCGCGCCACGACTGGCCGCCCTCGTCGGACCCCGCGCCGTGCTCGGCGGTGGCTTCGCCATCGCTGGCCTGGGCTTCCTGGCCATCTACCTCGCCCCGCAGCCGCTGACCTACACGTCGATGGCTATCGCCTTGGTCCTGCTCGGCGCCGGAGGCAGTTCGCTTGCCGTGGGGTCGGCACTGATCATGTCTGGCGCGCCGCAGGACAAGGCCGGCAACGCCGCAGCGCTGGAAGAGACCAGCTATGAGCTTGGATCCGTCCTTGGTGTGGCGATCCTGGGCAGCGTCGCCAGCGCCGTCTACAACTCGGGACTGTCCCCGCGTGACATCAGCGCACTGGGACTGACCGATGCCCAGGCGGACGCTGCTCGGGAATCGATCAGCGGCGCTGCAAGCGTCGCCTCCTCCACCGGGTCCACCGAGCTCATGCCGCTGGCCAACGATGCCTTCACCACCGCCCTGTCCCAGACGGGCCTCGTCGGCTTCATCGTCATGACCGCCGTCGCGATCGCGGTCACGGTCCTGGTGCCCCGCCATCACACCCTCTCCTCGCAAGCGCACTGAAGACCGCCCACCCTCTCCCGAGGAGCAGCGTTCGAGCATCAGAAAGGAACCCGCCATGGCTTGGAAGAACCTGCTGTCCTGGCTCCCGTGGAAGAGGCCGTCCTCCCACGTCATCGTCGGCGGAGGCATCACCGGCCTCATCCACTCCCTCTCTCTGACCGAAGCCGGGCACACCGTCACCGTCCTGGAGAAGGAGGATCACAGCACGACAGACCCTCGCACCATCGTCTTCACCCAGACCGACCTCCCCACGCTCGACGGGATCGGGATGGAGGGAGTCGTCCTCCGCGAGAGCGTGCCCTTCACCAAGCCCGTGCTCGACATCGGGACCAGAGGTATTCCAGAGCTCTTCAGGGCTCCTGCTCTTGCGGGATCTCGGATCATGCCCCGAGAGAACCTGCACCGCCTGCTCGAGCGCACGGCGTACTACCAGGGAATCGACGTCCGTAACGGCCACCACGTCACCGCCATCAAGAACACCCCGGGCGGGCTCCGGCTCACCATCGATGGCAGGCCCAACATCACGGCCTCACGAGTCGTGGGTGCCGACTCCACCGTTCAGCTAGAAACTGCTCGGTGAGAGTAGGGGTGCCCATAGCTGATTATGGTCCACACGCCCGGCCCGTTGCTCGAGGTCGCCGGGAAGAAGTGCAGAAACGACCGTTTTGGCTACGCCGAATTATCACGCGGCACGCCGGGCTTCATTGCCTGCGCAGGCGCTTACGAGGCGGGATCCGCAAGCGTCCCGACTCGGCATTGTTGGCCAGATCAGCCATGACACGTGAGACATCCTCAGCCGGCACCCGCCGGTGCAAAGCAAAGCGTCGTTCAACACGCCAAGGCTCGAGATCCGCGCTCACCACTCCGACCGTCCAACGGCCTCGACCATACGTCTGAGCGCCGACCCACTGCAGCTCGGCCTGCGCCAGAGGCGTGATGCCTTCTTCCATGCCCTGACCCCCGACGAGCTGACAGTCCTGGAGGGGTTCCTTGGGAACCTCGATGCCTGGACAGTTCGGTTAACTGGCCCTTCCCAAATGAGTGTGGGTAAGGGCCCAAGCGGGGTGCGTGTCACGGGGGTCGGGTAGGGGTCGAGGCCTCCAGGATGGGGGTGCTGAATCCAACCGTCCTCGAAGGCCTCGATGTGTCCCATGCTATGTGCGCGCCGGCGTGCGCGCTCTTCGACCTGTCCGATGTCCACGTGCTCACGATCGAGCGGCACCGCTCCTCGTTCACCCTGGTGGTCGAGACCGTGCCGTCA
>NZ_JAVKPY010000014.1:0-46843 GCF_040981035.1 Kocuria sp. CPCC 205297
CACTCCTGCGTCTCCTGAACATCAGCGTCCTGAAGATTATTCGTCAACCCACTCAAAATGTGGTGATTGCTGTCGGAAGACACGAGAACCTCTCTATCGTCAGCTCCATGTCACGGGATCCCCGGTGTCGGAGCGGTGTGTCAGGCGGCGGGTGCTCGGACAGGCCGATGCCGTCGTCCTTTCATCGTGTCACACGCGATGGCGTCACCGGCAGTGACCACACCGTTTCACGCGTCACACCGCCTGCGCCGGGCCGCCACGAGTGTGGAATGTGTCACAAGTCACCCGATTCGCCCCGCGGTTCGTGGTGTGGCTTGAACGCGGGGACAATCCAGTGTTGTCTTTATTACGCACCGTTGACATCCCCGTCGCGGTGAGGGTGAGGTCCGGCAGCGTCGTTGAGCCGACGGTCCGGCCCCGCGCGAGACAGCAGTGAAGGAGAGTTACGGTGAGCGAGGCGAAAGCCCCCGAGGAGAGCATTGCGGCGCAACTGAATCTGAAGGACGGCGACTACGTCCAGGAATTCGGTTACGACGACGATGTCGACGCGGATCTGCGCGAGCGGATCGAGGACGCGATCGGCTCGGAGCTCTTCGACGAGGACGCGCAAGAGGTCGTGGACGCCGTCGTGCTGTGGTGGCGTGACGGGGACGGCGATCTGGTTGACGAGCTCGTGGACGTCCAAACCACCCTCGACGACGGCGGTGTCGTGTGGTTGCTGACGCCCAAGGCCGGCCGCCAGGACCACGTCTCTCCCGCTGACATCCAGGAAGCGGCCTCGACCGCCGGTCTGCACGTCACGAGCGCGGCACGGGTCTCCCCGGACTGGTCCGTCTCCCGCCTGACCCCCAAACGAAACTTCTGAACGCGCGCCGCGGCGCTCCCGCGCGGCAGGAAGGGCTCTCATGAGTGCCATCGGATCCACCGCGCCGGACTTCACCCTCCAGGACCGTCACGGCGAGTCCCGCTCCCTGGGCGACTACCGGGGTGCGCCGGTCGTGCTCGTGTTCTTCCCCTACGCGTTCTCGCCGATCTGCACGGACGAGCTGTGCCATCTGCAAGATCACGCGGACATGTTCGATGAGTTCGACGCCGTCGTGGTGTGCATTTCCACGGACAGCCACTTCGCATTGGACGCGTTCGCGCGGCAGGAGTCCTACGACTTCCAGATGCTCTCCGATCACTGGCCCCACGGGGACGTGGCCCGCCGCTACGGTGTCCTGGACGAGGACACAGGGTGCGCCCAGCGCCACACCATCACCATCGACGCCCGCGGGATCATTCGTGACGTCAGCTCCGCCGACATCACCCAGGCCCGGGAATGGGATCGACTGCGGGGCGTCCTCGAGAACCTGCCCCGGTCCTGATGCCCCTGCGAGTACTGCGCGCCGGTTACGGCGCACCGGTGGACGAAAGCCTCTTCCCCGATCCCCATGCACTGAACGCCCGGGACGGTCTGCCGCGCGTTCTCGAGGTGCTGCGGGGCAAGCAGATCGCGGTGCTCACGGGCGCGGGGGTGAGCACCCCGTCCGGGATCCCCGACTACCGCGGCCCGGGCGCCAAACCTCGTTCCCCCATGACGTACCAGGAGTTCATGGGCAGTGTGGCGAGTCGCCGGCATTACTGGGCCCGTAACCAGTACGGCTGGCACTTCGTGGCCCGGGCACAACCGTCCGCCGCCCAGGAGGCGCTGGCCCGGCTCGAGGCCGCCGGTCTGGTGGACGGGATCATCACCCAGAACATCGACCGGCTGCACCAGAAAGCCGGCTCCGTGGCCGTGGTGGACCTGCACGGCACCTACGCGTGGGTGTTGTGCACCTCGTGCTCGTCCCGGTTCCCCCGGGAACAGGTCTCGCGCTACCTGGACGAGTTGAACCCCGGGTTCTACGACGGCATGGCCTCGGCGGACGACATCGAATACGCCCCGGACGCGGACGCCACCGTGGAGCACACCGGCGGTTTCCGTGTGTGGGACTGCCCCGTGTGCCAGGGTGTGCTGAAACCGGATGTCGTGTTCTTCGGGGAGAACGCGCCGTCGCACCGCGTGGCCCTGGCGCGGCGTATGGTCGCGCGGTCCGAGGCGCTACTCGTGGCGGGATCGTCGTTGACCGTGAACTCCGGACGCCGGTTCGTGCGGCAAGCAGACCGAGAGGGGATCCCCGTGGTGATCGTCAACCACGGCGTCACCGGAGGGGACTCGATGGCCACCGTGAAGGTGGACGCTCCCGTGGGGGAATTCCTCACCGACCTGGGCGACCACCTGACGGCTTGATCCGAATGCGTTGAGTACTTAGACTCTCAATACGAGACCCCGAGGGTGCGCGGAGGGGAAGCCGCGGTCACCTTCGGGGTCTCACCCATTTCCGGGGTGGGTCGGTACCGTCCCGAGCGCGGAGGATCTCCACGGCCCGGGACGGGCATCCGTCACTTCACGGGGTCGATGACCGGCTTGGCGGCCTGGGCGTCCCGGCACTGCTGAGCCCACAGCGCAGCACCCACGATGCCGGCGTTGTTGCGCAGCGCGGCGATCTCTACCGGTGTCCGCAGTTCGAGGTAGGGCAGGAACTTCTCCGAGTTCTTGGACACACCGCCCCCGATCACGAACAGGGACGGGGAGAACAGGAACTCCACGTGGGAGAAGTACCGCTGCAGCCGCTTCTTGGCCCACTTCTTCCAGGGCAGCTGCTCGCGTTCCCGGGCGGCGGCCGAGGCCTTGGTCTCGGCATCGAAGCCGTCGATCTCCAGGTGACCGAGTTCGGCGTTGGGGACCAGTTGGCCGTTGAGGATCATCGCGGAACCGATCCCTGTGCCCAGGGTGATCACCATGACCAGGCCTTCCTTGCCCTTGCCTGCGCCGTAGTGCGCTTCGGCGAGCCCGGCGCCGTCGGCGTCGTTGAGGGCCTCGACCTCACGGCCCAGCGTTTCGGTCATGAGGGCATCCACGTTCGTGTTGATCCACGACTTGTCCACGTTCGCCGCGGACAGCGCCACCCCGTTCTTGATGATGGCGGGGAAAACGATGCCCACGTGGCTGTCCGGGGCCGGGGCCTCGGGGCGGGACTGCAGTTCGTCCACGATCTGCTTGACGACGCCGGCCACGGCTTCCGGCGTGGCGGGCTGCGGCGTGGGGATGCGGAACCGTTCACCCACGAGTTGGCCGGTGGCGAGATCCACGATCCCACCCTTGGTGCCGGTACCACCAATGTCGATTCCGATGCCACACTGCGATACGACACCCTGCGGAGTACCTGAGCTCATGAACGGTCCCTTCGGTTCACGGTGGAAACTATGCGGAGGTGGACGCGACGCAGCCCGCCCCGTCGCTCGATCTTACGGGAGGGTGAGGATCTCCACGCCGTCATCAGTCACGACCATGGTGTGTTCGAACTGTGCAGTGCGCATCTTGTCATGGGTCGTGATGGTCCAGTCGTCGGACCACTGGTCCCACGTGATGGAGCCGAGGGTCAGCATGGGTTCGATCGTGAAGATCATTCCCGGGACCATCTCGGTGGCGTAGGACGGGGCGGCGTCGTAGTGCGGGACGATCAGACCCGTGTGGAACTCGCGCCCCACGCCGTGCCCGGTGAAGTCGCGCACGACCCCGTAGTCGAAACGCTTGGCGTACTTCTCGATGACGCGCCCGATCACGTTGATCTCACGCCCGGGACGCACGGCCTTGATCCCGCGGTTCATCGCCTCGTGCGTGCGTTCCACGAGCAGGCGGGAGTCCTCGTCCACGTCACCCACCAGGAACATGGCATTGGTGTCCCCGTGCATGCCGTTCTTGTATGCGGTGACGTCCAGGTTGATGATGTCCCCGTCCTCGAGCACGGTGGAATCGGGGATGCCGTGACAGATCACCTCGTTGAGTGACGTGCAGATGGACTTGGGGAACCCGCGATACTCGAGGCACGAGGGGTATGCCCCGTGATCACACATGTACTCGTGCGCGATCCGGTCCAGTTCATCCGTGGTCACGCCGGGCTTGGCCTCCGCGCCCGCGGCCTGCAGTGCACGGGCGGCGATCCGGCCGGCCTCGCGCACCAGCTCGATCTCTTCGGGGGTGTACACGTTGGAGGCGTGACCCTCGTTCGCGTCCCGGCGTCCCACGTACTCCGGCCGCTCGATCCCGCCCGGGACGTGGCGCCGCGGGGTGAGGTTCCCGGGGCGCAGCGCGCCGCGCGGTGCGGTGGATCCGGGTGCTGGTGCGAGATTGTGCGTGGTCACGATGGGTCATTGCCTCCTGCGGCGATCGCGGGCGTGTTCGTGCTGTGAGGCGTCAAGGCGCCCCGAACACCTGGTTCAGCAACTAGCCTAATCCTTGAGTCCCGGGCCCGTTCGGCCGGGAAGGTTCGCGACCCCGCCGCGGGGCGGGTGTACGGCACGGTGCCGCACAGGGAGGAAGATCATGGCCGAGTACTGGTACAACCTCTACACCAAGCAGGTCGAGGAAGGCCCCAAGGACGACTACCGCAAGCTCATGGGCCCCTACGCGACCCGCGAGGAGGCCTCGCGCGCCCTCGAGCGCGCCGCGGAGAACACCAAGCGCTGGGACGACGAGGACGCCGCGTTCAAGGGTGACTGACTCTGTAGGGCCGGGCGGCGACGTCGCCCGGTCCCATTCTCGTTCGGGGCGACCCGGGCGTCACCCCCGGTAGGAGTGCTCCTCGGCCGGGAATGCACCGGAGCGGACGTCGGCCACGTAGCCGCGCACGGCGTCGTCGGCGACCTGAGCGAGCTGCGCGTACTGCTTGACGAAGCGCGGCATCTTCCCGGTGCGCAACCCCAGCATGTCCTGCCACACGAGCACCTGGCCGGTGGTCACATTCCCGGCGCCGATCCCCACCGTGGGGATCCGCAGCTCGTCCTCCACTCGTGCCGCGGCGTCCGCGGACACCATTTCCAGGACGACGGCGAAGCACCCGGCGTCCTGCACGGCACGGGCGTCGCGCAGTAGCTGCTCCCCCGCCTCGCCGCGGCCCTGGATCCGGAACCCGCCCAGCGCGTGCTCGGACTGCGGGGTGAATCCGACGTGACCCATGACAGGGATCCCAGCGCGCACCACGGCGGCCACGTGCTCCGCGAGCGCTTCCCCCGCCTCGATCTTCACGGCGTGCGCGCCGGACTCCTTCATGATCCGCACCGCGCTGCGCACGGCCTGATCCGGGGACTCCTCGTACGAGCCGAAGGGCAGGTCCACGACCACGAGGCTGCGCTGTACGCCGCGGACGACCGCCGCGGAGAACGTGATCATGTGCTCGAGCGTGACCGGCAGGGTGGACTCGTGTCCGAGCACCGTGTTGCCGAGCGAATCACCCACGAGCAGGACGTCCACGCCGGCTCGGTCGAAGATCCCCGCGGTGAGCGTGTCGTAGCTCGTGAGCATGGAGAACTTCTCCCCGGCGTCCTTGGCACGCTGCAGGTGCAGGGTCCGCACGCGGGCGATCTGGGCGAGGGATTTCTCGGCGGGGGAACCGGACGAAGGCTGCGTTTCGCTCATGGTGTCAGGGTACCGGCCGGTCGGGCCCAGGGGTTCCGGGTGGGGAGCGGCACTGGCTGGCGACCCGATCGCCGTGCGGACCGGGGCGGGAACACGCAGGCGGACAGATGGGGGAGACGGGCGCGGGGAACGCTGCTGCGACCGATACAGTTGTGACGTGGCTCGTCCCGGGCATGGCCCCGGTGCGTGAGCCCGCAGCCGCTGTGTCACACGCCCCAGGAATCCGAGGTGGACCCATGGACCGTCAGCAAGAATTCGTTCTGCGCACCATCGAGGACCGGGACGTCCGGTTCGTCCGGTTGTGGTTCACGGACGTCGTGGGGACCCTCAAGTCCATTGCGCTGGCACCCGCTGAGGTGGAGGCCGCGTTCGAGGAGGGCCTCGGGTTCGACGGCTCCTCGATCGAGGGGCTGTCGCGGATCTTCGAGTCCGACATGCTCCTGCAACCGGATCCCGCCACGTTTCAGTTGCTGCCGTGGCGCGGGGAGGACGAGCCGACCTCCCGGATGTTCTGCGACCTGAAGACCCCGGACGGTGAGCCTTCCGCGGCGGATCCCCGCGGGGTTCTGCGCCGCGTGCTCGCCAAGGCCTCGGACATGGGCTTCACGTGCTACACCGCTCCCGAGATCGAGTTCTACCTGTTGCGCTCGCCCGAGCTGGACCCGAGCACCGGCGAACCCGTACCGGTGGACTACGAGGGGTACTTCGATCACGTCCCGGGGGGAGTGGTCCAAGACTTCCGCCGCACCGCGGTGAACATGCTCGAATCGGTGGGCATCTCCGTGGAGTTCTCGCACCACGAGGCCGGACCGGGTCAGAACGAGATCGACCTGCGCTACGCGGACGCGCTGCAGACCGCGGACAACATCATGACGTTCCGCACCGTGGTGCGCGAGGTGGCCCTGTCCCAGGGGATCTACGCGACCTTCATGCCCAAGCCGTTCTCCCGTCACCCCGGCTCGGGGATGCACACGCACTTCTCCCTGTTCGAAGGGGACACCAACGCGTTCTACGAGGCCGGGGCCGAGTTCCGGCTCTCCGAGACCGGGCGGCACTTCATCGCCGGGCTGCTGCGCCACGCCCCCGAGTTCACGTCCGTGACCAATCAGTTCGTGAACTCCTACAAGCGACTGTGGGCCGGTGACGAAGCGCCGTCGTACATGTCATGGGGCCACAACAACCGCTCGGCGCTGGTGCGTGTGCCGCTCTACAAGCCGGACAAGGTGCAGTCCTCCCGGATCGAGTACCGGGGGATCGACTCCGCGACGAACCCGTACCTGTCCTACGCCGCGCTGCTGGGGGCGGGGCTCAAGGGGATCGAGAACGAGTACGAGCTGCCGCCCGTGGAGATGGACGACGTGTTCGCCATGAGCAGCGCCGAGCGCCGCGCCGTGGGCCACCAACCCCTGCCGGGCAGCCTCCACGACGCGATCCGGCTGACCGAGGAATCGGAGTTCATGGCGGAGCTTTTGGGCGAGCAGGTCTTCGAGTACTTCCTACGCAACAAGCGCCGCGACTGGGACCAGTACCGCCAGGAGGTCTCGCCCTACGAACTGCGGACCAACCTGGGCATCCTGTAGGGGCAGACCATGACTGACACCCCGGGCACCGCCAAGGAGCGCGCGGAGAAGATCTCGGCCAAGCAACTGATCTCGATCGGTTTCGCGGACGTCACGAATGCCCGGCGCTGGCTGGGGTTCCGGGAACTGGACGGCGTGGACCTGTCCGCGCTGCTCGCGGGACTGGCCCACGCGGCGTCGCCGGACGTGGCGCTGCAGCTCATCGTGCGGCTCATCGAGAACCACCCGGAGGTCGCGCGGCGAATCAACGGGGACCCCCGAGAGTCCGAGACCATGTTCCGCTTGCTGGGTGCGTCCGAGGCGCTGGGGGAGTTCCTGCTGCGCGCCCCCGAGAACCTGGACCTGCTGGACATCCCGCCCGTGGACGAGCCGAGGGCGGACCGCGCGGAGGTCTTCCGTGCGGCGCTGCTCGAATCGGTGGGCGCCGATCCGCAGGCGGACACCCCGGTGGCATCGCTCACGGGGCAGGACGCGCACAAGGCGTTGCGCGTGGCCTATCGCCGCGGGCTCGCGCGCGTGGCCGTCCGGGACGTCGGGGCCGTGGACCCGGTGGCCTACATGCCCGCCGTCGGCCGGCAACTCGCGGACCTCGCCGGGGCCGCCCTCGAGGCCGGCCTGGCGGTGGCGCGCGCTCACGCCGCCGAGCGCTGGGAGCCCGCCCTCGTGGAGCAGGTACGGCTCGCGGTGATCGGCATGGGCAAGTGCGGCGCCCGAGAGCTGAACTACATCTCGGACGTGGACGTGGTCTACGTCGGAGAGACCCGGGCCTCCGACACCGGGCACACCCCGGACGAGAGCACGAGCACGGAGATCGCCACCGAGATGGCCCACACCCTCGCGCAGGCCATGATGGCCGCCGGTCCCGAGCCGGCGTTGTGGGAAGTGGACGCGAACCTACGGCCCGAGGGCAAGGACGGGCCGCTCGTGCGGACACTGGACTCCCACGTGCGCTATTACAAGCGCTGGGCCAAGTCCTGGGAGTTCCAGGCGCTGCTCAAGGCCCGGTGCGTCGCGGGCGATCAGGACCTCGGGCGGCGCTACGAGGCGGCCATCGCGCCGTTCATCTGGTCATCCGCCGAGCGCGAGGGCTTCGTGGAATCCGTCCAGGCCATGCGCCGCAGGGTCACGGAGAACATCCCTGAGGCGGACCGGGACCGGCAGATCAAGCTCGGGCCCGGGGGACTGCGGGATGTCGAGTTCACGGTGCAGTTGCTACAACTCGTACACGGACGCTCGGATGAGACCGTCCGCACGCGTGCCACCACCGAATCCCTCGCGGCGCTGAGCGCGGGTGGCTACATTGGCCGCGCGGACGCCGAGGAGTTCGGACTCAACTACCGATGGCTGCGGTTGCTCGAGCACCGGATCCAGTTGTTCCGCATGCGGCGGACGCACCTGATGCCGCGCGACGAACGGGAACTGGCCGTCGTCGCCCGGTCCGTGGACGGCGCCGCCGAGCGCACGCACCCCACGGCCCAGAAACTCGTGAGCGACTGGAACGCGGCCAAGCGCTCCGTGCGCAGCATGCACGAGCGGATCTTCTACCGTCCCATGCTCGCGGCGCTCGCCAACGCGCCCGCGGACACCACCCTCACGACCGACGCCGCTCGGGACCGCCTCGCGGCACTCGGGTACCAGGACACCAAGGCCGCGATGCGACACATCGAGGCCCTCTCGCGCGGCGTGAGCCGGCGAGCCGAGATCCTGCGCACGCTGCTGCCGGTGCTGCTCGACTGGCTCGCTGAGGGCGTGGACCCGGACGCCGGTCTGCTCAACCTGCGCAGGGTGTGCGAGGCCCTGGGCAACACACCCTGGTTCCTGCGATTACTGCGGGATTCCAACGCCGCGGCCGAGCGATTGTGTCACATCCTCTCGAGTTCTCGGTACGTCTCGGACCTGCTCGAAACCTCTCCCGAGGCGACGGCGTGGTTGGGTGACGACTCCCAGCTGGCCACCCGGTCCCTGGACGAGCTCGTGTCACAGATGCGCGCGCAGGTCGCTCGGCACCACGACCCGGGCGAGGCCATCCGGGCCGTGCGCCAGATCCGGCGCCGCGAACAGTTGCGCATCGCGCTCGCGGACACGAGCGGCGTCGCCAGCGTGGAGACCACCGTGACGGGTCTTTCGGACGTGGACCAGGCCACCGTGATGGCCGCGCTCTACCTTGCCCGCACCGAGTACGCGGCCGAGCACGACGGCGCTGTCCCCGCCGAGGTGCTCGTGATCGCCATGGGGCGCCAGGGCGGGCGCGAGATCGGTTTCGGCTCGGACGCGGACGTGATGTACGCGTACGCACCCGCCCCGGACGCAGACCCCGGGGAAGCGCGCAGTGCCGCGGAAACCGTGCTCAACCGCATGGTCAAGCTCCTGAAGCAACCGTGCACGCCGCCCGTGGTTGCCGAACGGGTCCTGGAGATCGACAACGACCTGCGTCCGGAAGGGCGCTCGGGCACCATGGTGCGGTCGGTGGCCTCGTACGCCGAGTACTACGAGCGCTGGGGTCAGACCTGGGAGTTCCAGGCCCTGACCCGCGCCCGGTACATGGCCGGTTCCGAGGACGTGGCCCAGGCGTTCTTCCGTGTGGTGGACCGTTTCCGGTACCCGGCCGAATTCACTGACCGTCAGCTCGTGGACATCCGGCGCATGAAGGCGCGCGTGGAGAGCGAGCGGATGCCCCGCGGGGCAGATCCCACCCGGCAGGTGAAGCTGGGCAGGGGCGGGCTCTCGGACGTGGAATGGCTCGTGCAGTTGCTGCAGCTGCAGCACGCGCACGAGGTCCCCGAGCTGCGCACCACCTCCACGCTGCCCGCGCTGAACGCCGCGGTGGCCGCCGACCTCGTGGGCCCGGAGGACGCCGCCGTACTGGAGCACGCGTGGAAACTTGCCACGGACATCCGCAACGGCAACGTCCTGCGCTCCGGGCGGGCCTCCGATTCCGTGCCGTCACGCCGGGTGGACCTCGAGGCCGTGGCCCGGTGGATCGGCTACGAACCCGGTTCCGCCGCGCAGCTCGAGGAGGACTACCTGCGGATCACCCGGCAGTCCCGCTCGGTGTTCGAGCGGTTGTTCTACGGCCGCTAGTTCTGCGCCCGACCGTTCGTGCCGTCCTCGTAGGCCGCGTCCCGCGAGCCCACCTGACGCGCGACCGACAGGTGCCCGCCCAGGTAACCGCCCAGGCCGGCGGCGGACATGCCGCCCAGGGCGAGGACGCGCCCCAGCCCGTGGCGTCCGGTGCGGCGGGCCACCCACGAGGCGAGTTGCAGACCCGTGGCCAGGCCGTTGGACCCGGCGTGGATCACGGCCACACGTTTGTCCCGGTTCTGCAGCCCGTGGTACTCGGCCCATCCGGTCAGAGCCGATGGCACCGCCGAGAGGACACCCACGCCCGTGAGCACCCGCGCGGCACGGGCGGAGTCACGGCCACCCATGAGGTCGAGCACGAGCGCGCTCATCCACGTGCCCATGGGCACCTCGATGAGCAGCGGGTGCAGCGCGTGGCCCACCTGCTTGCCCTGCAGGAGGTCGCGAACGGTCGGATTCCCGGCCACGGCGGTGGCCACGGAATCGGCCGAGCCCACCAAGGGGTCCAGGGCACTGCTGCCCTCGACCGTTTTCATCAGGGGAGTCAGGGGGCTCTCGGCATTCGAGGCGGGGGATTGGGTGGACTCGTTCATGGTCGGTCCTTTCAGATGTGGGATGTCCCGCCATCCTCGCACCCCGCGGCGGGGAATGCACCCGCCCCTCGGGGTGTCCCGGTCCTGCGTGGAGTGGGCCAGTCAGCCCGGCGCTGCCTGTTGTGGTAAACCCGCCCGCTTCAACTGAGCAAAAGTAGCCCGGGGTGCCCCTGGGCTACTTTTGCTCCACGGGATTTTCGGTGGAACGGGCCTGGTGAGTGGTGCCCCAGGAGGGAGTCGAACCCCCGACCAAGAGATTAGAAGGCTCCTGCTCTATCCACTGAGCTACTGAGGCGGGTCGCTGAAGCGACGACTCAGTTTAGCAACGCCTCCGAGCCGCTCGCGCACGTGGGTTGCTCCACCACCCCGTGCGGTCCGGGCTGCACAGATGGCCGACGTCGCCCGGCCGGGCATCGGGCTCTCCACACCTCCTTGAACGGACCGCCGACGCCGCGTCCCGCGCGTCACGCTGGGTTCACCCCGATGCGGGGTTCACCCCTACCCGCCGGCCTTCGGGCCGCGGGTGACCGAATGAAGGAGCACCCCATGAGCGAACACGTGACACTGCGCGGATTCGTGGGCAAGGACCCGCAGTCGCACCTCTTCGACGACGGCACGATGGCCGCGCGCTTCCGCCTGGCCACCACGTCCCGCCGTTTCGACGCCACCACCCAGACGTGGCACGACTCCGGCACCAACTGGTACTCGATCCGGTGCTTCCGCGCCCTGGCCATGCACGTCATGGCGAGCGTGCACTGCGGTCAACCCGTGGTGGTCACCGGCAAGCTCAGCATCAACGAGTGGCAGTCGGATTCCGGCCCGCGCACGATCGTGCAGGTGGATGCGGCGGCCGTGGGTCATGACCTGAGCTTCGGCACGGCCAGCTTTGCCCGCTCGGGCGGGCGGAATCCGGGCGCCGGTACGGCAAGTGCCGCGCCGGGTGCCGGACAGGGGTCTGACGATACCGGCATCGACGGCGCCGGGGAGGACTCGAACGAGAACGCAGGGATCGCCGGGCACGATCGGTACCGCTCCGCTCGGTCGATGGGACTGTCCGACGAGGGGTTCGTGGATCTCACTTCCGGGGCGGTGATCGCGGTGGGGGAGCAAGACCACACGTTCGACGGCCTGACCCCGGCCGCTCCCGACGCCAGTGCCGCGGTCGGGGACGCCCTGGGTGTCACGGAGGGGATGGACGAGGACGCCGAAGACGAGTCCCGTGACGGCGCCGACCGGACGCGTGAAACCTCCGACCTGGAGGGGGCAACCACGGGTGGCTGACTAGTAGGGGGCAGGCGGTGTCGTCGTACCAGGGAGCGATTCCGGAACCGGGACCGCACGGCCGGGGGACCGCGGCGCGGCGACGCCGGGAGGTGAGGGAACGACCTCGCTCCGTGGCTCGCGCGAGTGCGGCGGCGCGGTAGCCTGGAGGGTATGGCGGAATTTATCTACACCATGAACAAAGCCCGCAAGAAAGTGGGCGACAAGGTCATCCTCGATGACGTCACCATGTCGTTCTTCCCCGGCGCCAAGATCGGCGTGGTGGGTCCGAACGGCGCAGGTAAGTCGACGATTCTGAAGATCATGGCGGGGCTGGACCAGCCCTCCAACGGCGAGGCGCGCCTGAGCCCCGGCTACTCCGTGGGCATCCTTTTGCAGGAACCCCCGTTGAACGAGGACAAGACCGTCCTGGGCAACGTGGAGGAGGGCGTCGGCGAGATCAAGGCCAAGCTCGACCGCTTCAACGAGATCTCCGCCGAGATGGCCGAGCCGGACGCCGACTTCGACGCCCTGATGGAAGAGATGGGCAAGCTGCAGGAAGAGATCGACGCCGCCAACGCGTGGGATCTCGACTCCCAGCTCGAGCAGGCCATGGACGCGCTGCGGTGCCCGCCGCCGGACGCGGATGTGAAGGTGCTCTCCGGTGGTGAGCGCCGTCGTGTGGCGCTGTGCAAGCTGCTGCTCGAGAAGCCGGACCTGCTGCTGCTGGACGAACCCACCAACCACCTGGATGCCGAGTCCGTGCTGTGGCTCGAGCAGCACCTGGCCTCCTACCCCGGTGCGGTGCTGGCCGTGACCCACGACCGGTACTTCCTGGACCACGTGGCCGAATGGATTTGCGAGGTGGACCGCGGCCGCCTCTACCCCTACGAGGGCAACTACTCCACCTACCTGGACACCAAGGCCAAGCGCATGGAGATCCAGGGCAAGAAGGACGCCAAGCAGGCCAAGCGTCTCAAGGACGAACTCGAATGGGTCCGTTCCAACGCCAAGGGCCGCCAGACCAAGTCCAAGTCCCGTCTGGCGCGTTACGAGGAGATGGCGGCCGAAGCCGAAAAGACCCGGAAGCTGGACTTCGAGGAGATCCAGATCCCGCCGGGGCCCCGCCTGGGCAACCAGGTCATCGAGGCCAGCAACCTCAAGAAGGGCTTCGGGGACCGTTCCCTGATCGACGGGCTCTCGTTCTCGCTGCCGCGCAACGGCATCGTGGGTGTGATCGGTCCCAACGGCGTGGGCAAGTCCACCCTGTTCAAGACCATCGTGGGTCTCGAACCGCTCGACGGCGGCGAGCTGAAGATCGGCGATTCCGTGCAGATCTCCTACGTGGACCAGAACCGCGAGAACCTGGACCCGGAGAAGACCCTGTGGGAGGTCGTCTCGGACGGGCTGGACTACATCAACGTGGGCAAGGTCGAGATGCCCTCGCGCGCGTACGTGTCCGCGTTCGGCTTCAAGGGCCCGGACCAGCAGAAGAAGGCCGGCGTGCTCTCCGGTGGTGAGCGCAACCGCCTGAACCTGGCGCTGACGCTGAAGCAGGGCGGCAACCTGCTGCTGCTGGACGAGCCCACCAACGACCTCGACGTGGAGACGCTGGGCTCCTTGGAGAACGCACTTCTCGAGTTCCCGGGCTGCGCCGTGGTCGTCTCCCACGACCGGTGGTTCCTGGACCGGGTGGCCACCCACATCCTCGCGTGGGAGGGCACCGAGGAGAACCCCGACCGCTGGTACTGGTTCGAGGGCAACTTCGACGCGTACGAGGAGAACAAGGTGGAGCGCCTCGGCGCCGACGCTGCCCGCCCCAAGCGCCTCACGCACCGTCGTCTCACGCGCGACTGACATTCGCGCCACCGCGGGTCCTGTGCCCGCATCGGCCCGGCGCCCCCGGCCACCGCACGCGCGGTGACCGGGGGCGGCGTCGGTTCGGGAGCGGGCCGGACCGCGGTGTCCGTGGACCGCTCTGCCCCGGGTGAAACCCAAGAAGCCAGGCTCGTGCGACCGCCCGGTCAGCCCACAAGGATGCGGCGGCTCGCAACGCCAGCCCCGAATCGACCGCCGGTCGTGCTCAGCGGGACTCGGTGAGCCCGTCAACGCGAAGGAACGCCAACTGCCCGGTCTTCCCCGGTAACCGGATGGTCGGGCCGAGCTCGAAACCCGTGGCGATGAGTCGGGCCACGGCCCGGTCGTTGGACACGTCCGGTTCCGCCACGATTCGTCGGGTGCCGCAGCGTGCGAGCTGCGCGATGATGAGGCGCCCGAGTGCCGCGGTGAGTCCCGGGCGGCGGGTGCGCAGGGGCGCCAGCAGGACATGCACCCCCAGGTCCCCGGGTTCCACCCGATACGTCGCGCCCACCGGATCGGCGTGGGGTTCGTAGCTCTGGAAGATACCCATGGGGGTGCCGTCGAGTTCCAGGAGCCACGCATGATGCGTGGGCGAGGCATCCAGGTACTCGTACACCTCGCGCACCCGCTCGCGGGTCCACCCCGTCATGCCCCAGAAGCGGGCTCGCGGCGCACGGACCCATTCGTGGATCACGGCCGCGTCCCGCCCCGCATCCACTGGCCTCAGCGTCACGCGCGGGCCCGGCGCGGACTGATCCGGTAGCGGTGGCAGTGCGCCCAGGTCGATGGATCCACCGGACGAGCTGGTCGAGCCGGCCGGACCGGCCGGACCCATCGCGCCGGACCTCCCCACGGAACCAGCCGGAACCCATGGCAGAGCGTGATCCATCTCCCCGCGCGACCACCGGTGCAGCGGCGGTTCCGTGCACTCGCCCCGGGTCACGGGGTCGGGTGTGATCCACCACGACGCCGCGGGGTCGGCCAGATCCCACAGCACCCGCGCAGCGGGGACACGCACGCACGCGGGTCCCGTGCCCGGTAGTGTCCCCGCCGCGAGCAGGCAGTCCGCGTCCCCGCCCACGGGAACGGGGTCCGCCGCGGTCAGGGCCGGGTCACTGCGCCACGGGGTGTACACATGCAGTGCGCCCCACGGCGGGAGCGCCGTACCCGGGTGCTCGTGGGCGACCCGTTCGAGGGCCGTCCTGGCGCACCAGCGGACGTCCACTCCCAGGTCAGGGCCGTGACGCACGATGTTCTCCACCGCGAGTCCCACTCGTCCGGGCCCGTGCAGGAACGGGTCCCACACGGTCGGCATGCCTGTGGGTCCCGAGAGCACCGATAGCGGGGTGGTCCGCATGAGCTCGTGAACGAACGCGTCCCGCCACACGGCGAACAACGACGCTGTCCAGGACCCCACCGCCATCGACCCGTCCCAGTCGAGCAGCGCCGCACGGACGGAGTCGGCCGCCTCCGCCGATGCATTCGTCGTTCGGGACTCCCCCTTCGGTTGCGATGCCGCACCGGTCGCCGACGGCTCATTCGCAGGTCTCGACGGCGCCCCCATGGGTCCCGACGCCACGTCCGGCTCAGGCGCCGTCCGCACCGGCCCCGTGGAACCCACCCGCGCCACGGTGGCGACCGGGTCCGACACGGCAGTCGGAGACGCGTCCGCGAACAGCTCCCTCAACAGCGGGGGCCAGTGCGGAGCGGCGGTGTCCAGCTGGGCCGCCAACAGGTCCTCATGACACACGGCACCGTGTTCGGCCACGGCGGCGTCGAGCCGGTGCGTTGCCCGCCGGGCCCGGTGCGGGGGCGCGCACGCGAGCCGCGCGGCCGAAGCGCAGGGGTCCGAGGGGCGCTGATTGGCGCGCACGGTGATCCCGTGCAGCGGTCGGGACGGTTCGGCGGCCCCCAGGAACGACCCCGTGACCGTGTGCCGGCAAGAGCCGTCGCGGTCCGCGGCCACCACGTCGTTGCACGGCACGGCCCACCCGGACACCGCCTCCATGACGTTGCCCGCTGTGCGCGCCGAGAGCAGCTCACGACATGCCGAGAACGCCCGCGCAGGGTCCGCCGTGGGCGCGGGGGACACCACGGTGACGGTGGTCGCGGTGCCGGGCACGGCGGCGTCGAGCACTGCTTCCGCCGCGGGAGTGCCCGGCAGCACGAACCCCGCCGCGCACGAGCGGAGCAAACAGGACCGTTCGACGCTGCCGCGCGCCCGCAGCACCACCGAGCGGTGCTCGAGCCGTTCACCCGTGGTCGCGACGTACCACGCGCCGTCACGGTTCTCGACAGCTAGGTCCGCGATGTGTTCCGTCGTCGTCATGGCGGCCGTAATGGCCCACGCGGCGCTTTCGGTGCGCCCGAAGTGCGGGACCCCCGGCAACCCCACGAGCGCGAGACCCCGCACCCGGACGTCCGGCGTGGAGAGGCACACGGGCTGATAGGGCCCCGATTCCTCCGCGACGCGGTGCGGGTCCGCCGCGAGCAGCGGTGCGCCGCTCGCGGACAGCTCGCCCGGAACGAGCCACGCATTGGATCCGGCCGCCGCGGGGGATTCGGCATCGAGCACGGGGACCCAGGCGTCGCCGAGTTCGCGCCGCACGCGGCGTCGCCACAGCTGCTCGGGGAGACTCCCCGTGAGCAGGTGCGCATCGAGGTGCACGGCCATCGGGGTCCAGGGGTCCCACGGCCGCACGGTCCGCTCGGCGAGACCGAGCTCGCGCGCCTCGGGGGTCCCTGACCAGGTCTCGGCCAGTGCCTCGCTGATCCCGCGCGCGTACGCGGCGAAGAACTCCCGGTCCCGCGCCGACGCCGCGTCCCACCACCGTCTGGCCGTGCCGGGGACATCCGCGGCCAGGGTGAGGTGATCGCCGTCGAGCCCGTCCGGTCCCACGAGCTCCGCCGAGCGCCCCTCGGCGCGGTGACGCAGCACCTCCACGTGCCAGGCCCTGTCCACACCGGTCACGTAGCCGTGGCCGTGTGCCAGCGCGGTGAGATCGTCCGCCTGCACGTGGGGCACACCGAAGGGATCGCGCCACAACCGCCAGCCGGGGCCGGACCGTTCAGGGCCGGGCCGCCCGGCATCAGACTGCTCAGAACCGGTCCGCGCGGGGGCAGAGAGCATGACACTCCGTGACCCGCGAGAGGCACGCCCCGGCTCAGCACCGTCGGTGCGCGCTCCCGCGGATCCGCCGCCGGAACACCGTGCGCTCACGACGCGGGGCCCGCATCAGGGGAGCGGAATGCGGCCAGCGGATTGTTCAACCGACCGGCGTAGGTCAGGGACGCCGACTGGTCGGCCAGATCCACCATGCGCTGCGGGTTGCGCAGTTGCAGCCGGTTCAGGCACGAGTGGGCGAAGGTCTCCCGGAACAGGTCCAGCTCGCGCCAGTGTTCGGGGAAGCGCTCGCGGTGCTCGTCCAGGACCTTGGCCCCGAGCGCCCAGAACTCCTGTTCGGGGAGCACACCGGAGGTGTGCAGGAGCACCGCGAGGTGCCGCAGGACGCCGTCGACCACGTCCGTGTGGATGGACAGCTCCCGCTGCTCCGGCTCCACCACGGAACGGATGCGTTCGATCCCCTCGGGCAGGGGTCGGTCGCTGAGCACCGCGACTTCCTCCCCGATGTCCTTCCAGAACGCACCGACCGGGAACCCGTCGCGCAGGCGCAGGATCACGTTTTCGCTGTGGGGCATGAGCGCGATGTCCTGGGACAGCAAGAGGTGCGCGACCGGGACCAGGTACACGTCGAGCAGGGCGCGCGCCCAGTCCCTCGCGGTGACTCCCGAGCGCTCGATCCACGCTTCCGCGAGGGGCCGCCCGGCGCAGTCCCGGTGCAATACCCCGGCCAGGCTGGCGGCGTGCTCCCCGGGCTCGAGCATCGGCACCGGGGACTCACGCCACAGCGCAGCCAACTGTTTGGTGTGGTCGGAGGCCACACCGCTGCGGTGGTGGGCGTCCCCTGTGTAACCCACCGCGGCGTGCTCGCGCAGCACCCGGATCCCGCATGAGCGCAGGAACGGATCCTCCCGGGTGATCCCGTGCAGCCAGTCGCTCACGGCGGGCATCGTGCGCATGTAGGCGGGTGAGAGCCCGCGCAGGAACCCCATGCTGTGCACCCCGAGCGCGGTCTTGGCGTAATCCCGCGCCGGGTCGCTCACGTCCAGGAACGTGCGCACGGACTGTTGTGCGCGCCACTCGTGCTCACTGCGGCCCACCAGGATCAGGTGGCGCCGCAGCACGTCCGGGAGCATCCCGGGTAGGATGCGGTGCTCCCACTGCCACGGGTGCACCGGGAGGAACGTGTACTCGTCCGGGTCCTCGCCGGTCTCGGTCACCGCCGCGCGGAAACGGTCGCGCTCACCGGCGGTGAGGTGCCGGTCCTCATGGTCACGTTCGTTCACGTGCTGCCCCAGGGACACGGTGCACAGACTGCGGCGCGCGGCGAGCCACGTCAACCGGGCGGGGTATGCCGCCTCGGGAGCCCATGACGTCTGTTCGGACGCACCCATGCCCACCCGGCCCGAGCTCGCGACGAATCCGGGATGTCCCCGGTCCAGGAAACGTTCCACCTCGGCGAGGTCCGCGGTCGCCAGTTCCGCGGCGGTCGGTGCGGGTACGGCACGACGACGCGCCATCGAGTACATGGTTGCGGACAGGTCCTCGAGGTACAGCGGGAGCATCTCGTCGGTGAGTCCCAGGACGTCCTTGAGGTCCAGCACGGCCTGCTGGGCGTCCGGTTCCTCGCCGGCGTCCCCGGGGATGATGCGCCGCACCGAAGCGGGGTCCACCTCCCAGTGCTCGAGCGGGTGCCGGGTGGCCTCGAAGTACCAACTCGGGCGCCCGGCGGCGTCGGCCACGGTCCAACCGTCGCCGTGCGGGGCGGGATGCAGCAGCCGTTCGTGACTGAACTCGGAGAACATCTTGGCGAGCACGTCCCGCTGCAGTCGCCGTGCGGCCCGGCGGTCCAGCCGGGGCTCGGGCGTCGGGGCGACGTCCCGCTGTTCATCGGGGATGCGGGTTTCGACGAGGGCGCTCATCGGGTCACCCCCGCGCACTCGGCCACGGAGGCTTCCGTGTCCGCGGTCCGTACGTGGTCCTGCGGTCCGTCCCCGCGGACGACGACGCTCACGGACGCGGTCTTCTCCGCCAGGTGGCACTCGCCCACCTCACGGAAGCCGGCCCAGCGGTTGATCGCGCGGATCTGCTCGTTGCGGACGTCGGGTTCCACGATAACGCGCTGCACCGCGGGGTCCGACCACAGCAGGTTCAGCGCCGCCGCCATCACGGCTCGCGTGGTCCCCGGAACCGGACGGGACGTGGGGGCCACGAACAGGTGCAGACCGGCGTCGCCGTCGCGGACCGGCCACACGGTGGCCAGGGGGCTGCGGGCGGGGTCGTACGTCTCGAGCAGCGCGAGCGGGCGGTCGTGTTCGCTGACGATCCAGGCGTCCTCTCCGTCCGCCGCGGTCATCCTGTGGTACTCCCGGGAAATCGTCTGCTCGTCCGCGCCCACGAAGCCCCACGCGTGCGCACGCGGGGAACTCAACCACGCGTGCAACAGCGCCGCGTCCCCGTCCGGATCCACCGGCCGCAGCGTGAACGCGCGCCCGAGAGCGCGGGTCTCGAACGCGCCGTCGGGCCCCACGGCGGGGGCGACATGACGCTGGGGGACGTGACCGAAACTCTGGAACGTCGTGTGGTCCTCGGTGATGTACGGTGTGCGGCCCGTGACGTGCGCGAGCACGTGCGCGTTGCGCAGCGGTCCCATCCCCAGGTCGGGTGCCGTGAGCGCATGCGTGTGCTCGCCGTGGTTGAGTACGTGCACGGTCCCGTCCGGGCTGGCCCGGTGGTACCGGTCGGGGCTGAGCCGCCCTGAGGTGTCTAGCGAGAGCTGGTCCCGGACCGGTGCGAGCCAGTCCGGGGCCGCGGACAGGTAGCCCGTGGCCGCGACGACGGCATCGGTCACGGTCTCGCGCACGTGGTGGTTCTCCGAATTGCGCCAGCGCAGGACGGTGCGCCCGGCCTCGTGCCACGCGTCCACGAGTTCGGTGGCCGCGACGAGGCGCACGGGCGGCGCGTCCGGGTCGTTGCGGCGCACGTACAGGGCCTCGTGGATCGCGTCGATCGTCGCGTCCGAGATGCCGCGGTGCAACTGGGGTTGGGACGCGTTGAGCCGGTCCCGCTCGGCCTCCGGGAGGGACCGGAAGTGGTCGAGGTAGTCGGGCGACGTCAGTTCGAGGCTGAGCTTGGAGTACTCCATGGGGTAGAACCGTGGTGAACGGGTGAACCAGTCCACGGCCGGCCCGCCCGGGGTGTGCAGCAGGTCCAGGAACACCTCCGCGGCCGACTGGCCCGAGCCGATCACGGTCACGTGCTCCTCACTCACCAGGGTCTCCCGGCGGGACAGGTACTCACTTGCGTGCACCGTGGTGTCCGGGACGCCGGACAGTTCGCCCGGCGTGCGGGGGACCGTCCCCGTGCCCACGACCAGGTGGCGCGCCCACCACGAGTGCTCGACGCCGCGGGCCCGGGCCGTGACGCGCCACGGACCCTCACCCGTCGGGCGGGTGACCTGGGTGACCCGGTGTCCCCAGTACACCCCGCGGACTCGTTGCGCGGCCCACCGGCAGTAGGCGTTGTAGTCCCGCCGCAGCGGGAAGAAGGACTCACGGACGTAGAACGGGTACAGCTCGCCGGTCTCCTTGAGCCACTGCAGGAACGAGAACCGCGAGGTGGGATCCGCCATGGTCACGAGGTCCGCGAGGAACGGGACCTGCAGCGTGGCGTCGTCGAACATCAACCCGGGATGCCAGTTGAAACCGGGGGCCGCGTCCAGGAAGGCGGCGCGGACGTCCGGCAGAGGGTCGGTGAGGCATGCGAGTCCGAGTCCGAACGGGCCCACCCCCACGCACAGCAGGTCCAGGGGGTCGTCCGGGGTGCCACGCTGAACGGTGCCCGGGGCGTCAGTGGGAGTCGACGTGGCGTCCGACGGCGTCGATCCCTGGTCCGCGGGCCTGGAGTCGTCGTGTGCCGGTTCGGTTCCGTGCCGACGGTCGGGGTGGGATGCGGTCGTGCGGGGGGTCATGCGCGGGCCTTTCCGGTGCGATCGTGGGCGGTGAGGGACAGGGCGGTCTCGTGGATGAGGTCCAGGACCTCCCGGACGTCGTCGAGGGTCGTCTGCGGGTTGAGCAGGGTGAATTTCAGGCAGGGACGCCCGGCCACCTCGGTCTCCGCCACGGTGGCGCGGCCGGTGTCCCATACCGCGCGGCGGATCGGGCGCACCCAGCGGTCCGCGGTCTCATCGACCGCGTCCGGGCCGTTCCCCGTGGTGGAGGAGGCGTGCCCCGTGGAAGAGGCATGCGCGGCAAGCGGGGCCCCCGCGGCGTCGTCGTTCCCCGCATCCGGAGGTGTCCAGCGGAACAGCACGGTGCTCAGGGACGGGTCGCACACGAGCTCGAAGCGCGGGTCCGAGCGCAGCTCGTGGGCCACACGCGCCGCGAGGTCGATGACGGCGTCGAACATCGCGCCGATCGCGTCCGGGCCCATCGTGCGCAGCGTGACCCACAGCTTGAGCGCCTCGAAGCGGCGCGTGGTCTGCAGGGAGCGGTCCACCTGATTGGGTTCGGGGGTGTCCGCCGGGTTGAGGTACGCGGCGTGATGCGCGCAGTGGCGCAGCGTGTGGCCGTCCCGCACGATCACGGCGGAGCACCCGATGGGCTGGAACCACGCCTTGTGGAAGTCCACGGTTACGGAGTCAGCGCGGTCGATCCCGGCGAGCCGGTCGCGGCGGGTGGGGGAGACCAGCAGCGCGCCGCCGTAGGCCGCGTCCACGTGGAACCAGACCCCGTGCTGCGCACACACCTGCGCGACGTCCTCGAGCGGGTCGATCGCGCCGCGGTCCGTGGTGCCCGCGGTGGCCACCACGGCCATGGGGGTCAGCGACTGGGTCGCGAGGTCCGCCAGCACTCGACGCAGCGTCGGCACGGACAGTGCCCCCGCGGCGTCGACCGGGACCGGGACCACGCAGTCGTCGTCGAGTCCCAGGATCCGGGCGGCCGTGCTGACCGAGAAGTGACTCTCCGCGCTCGCGAGGATGCGCAACGACGCCGCTCGCACCGGCCGCGGGGCCGCGTGCGGGGTGCGCGCGGAGCGTTCGAGGCATTCGTCGCGGGCGAGCATGAGCGCCTGCAGGTTGGAGGTCGTCCCGCCCGGGGTGAACATGCCGTCCGCGGCGGCGGGGAAGCCGATGCGCCGCGCCGTCCACGTCAGCAGCGAACGTTCCATCACGGCCGCCGCCTTGGACTGGTCCCACGTGTCCATCGAGACGTTGACGGTGGCGGCCAGGGTCTCCGCGGCGACCGCGGGCACCGCCACCGGGCAATTGAGGTGCGCGAGCGTCCGGGGGTGATGGAACCACACCGCGTGGCGCAACCACGTACGGTCGAGCTCGTCCACCGCAGCGCCGAAGTCGTGCAGCGGGGTGTCCAGGTCGATCCGCGACAGTGCCCGGTCGATCTCGTCGTGGCTCGCGGGTTCGTGGGGTTGTCGCGCGCCGGCCAGGCGCGCCGCACCGGCGGCCGCGGCTGCGGTGACATCGCGCATGAGGTCCGTGACGGTGTCCGCGTGGAGCAGGGATGAACTCATGGAACGGTTCGGCTTTCGTTCGGGGGCACTCGGATGCAATAAGCTACACGGTGGTAACTAATTACTGATAGGTTAGGCTAACCTAACATTCAGCAATTGTGCACCGCCCGATCCACCCCGGAACACGCAGAACTGCCTCGCGACCTGCCGGTTCCTTCCGGGCTGGTGCTCCGTGACCCGCCCGCCGAACGAGGAGAACGCCCGTGCCCCACTGGGAACGTCTGGCCGTCCGAGCCCTCGGGGCTTCCGAGACCGTGCTCACGGTGGTGAGTCGCCGCGACGTCGGCCCCGCCTACACGCGCATCACCGTGCGGCACGAGGGGTTCCTCGCGCGCCACACGCCGTTCCCGACCATGTGGTTGCGGTTGTGGTTCACGTCCCGCGGCAAGGACCACCAGCGGGCGTTCACGGTGGTCGACCCACGCCCGGACGAGGGCGTCTTCGACATGGAGTTCGCCCTGCACGACGGCGCTTCCTCCGACTGGGCTCGCACGTGCGCACCCGGCGACACCATCCGGGCGTCGCTGCTCGGCAGCACCCCGCCCTGGCCGCCGCGCAGGACACCGCGCCGTGGTCACGGGTCCGAACCCGCTCCGGGGCTCGATGCCGATTTCCCGGGACGCACGGTGCTCGTGGGCGACCCTGCGAGCTTGCCCGCCCTGAACTCCATGCTCCCGCTGTTGGGAACCCGCGACGTCGAGGTGTGGTTCGAGTACCGCGACCCGCGCGACGCCGACCTGCCCCTGGCCGCAGCGAAGCGCCACCAGGTGCACACGGTGCACCACATCGGCGCGGGGGAGGACGTGGCCGCGGCCGTGCTCGCGCACTGGGAGACGCATCCGCCCGCACCGGGGGACCGGTACTGGATCGCTGTGGAGGCGCAGCAGAACCGCCTGCTGACCTCGGCCCTGCGCACCCGCTACGGCGTGCCCCGCACACACATCGACGCCACCGCCTACTGGAGGAACGTGTGAGCACCATGACCCTGTCCGCGCCCGCGGGGATCCGCACGAACCGTGGGTTCTGGGGGCTGCTGTGGGCGCTATACACCACGCAGTTCATCGGGGCGGCGTTCCTGTCCACCGGCCTGGTGGGCATCCTGCGCGACGGCGGCACGGACCTGGGGACCCTGGGCGCCCTGCAGCTGCTCGCCCTCGTGTGGCCCGTGAAGTTCCTGTGGGCACCCCTGATCGATCGGTGGGCGCCGGGCCGGGCGCGCGGGCACTACAGGTCGTGGTTGCTCGTGCTGCAACCCCTCATGGTGCTCGCCCTGCTGACCATGGCGGTGTTCGCCGACCCGCAGGACGGTCTGAGGGTCCTCGTGATCCTGGCCGCGGCGTTCGTGCTCTTCTCCGCGACGCAGGACATCGCGGCGGACGCGCTGTCCGTAAGGGGTCTCGATCGCTCCCAGCACGATCTCGGTGCGGGGGTCCAGGTGGGGGCGAGCTACATCGGGACCGTGATCGGCGGCGGATTGGCCTTGCTGATCTACGACGCATGGGGATGGCGGACCGCGGTGATCGCGCTCGCACTGTGCACCGCGGCCGCGATGGTCCCCGTGCTGCGGCATCGGGAACCGGAGCGCGCGGCGTCGAACGCGCAACCCCGCGGGCTCTCCGGGATGTTCGGCATGCTGGCCGTACCGGGGGCCAAGGCCTGGGCGCTCGGTGGTGTCCCCCTGGTGACGTTCGGCTCCGCAGCCGTGTGGTCCCTCGTGACCCCGGCACTCGTGGACGCGGGGTGGTCACTGGCCTTCATCGGCGCAGTCACCTCCATGATCGCGGCGGCGCCCGCCCTGGCCGCGGCACTCCTGGGCGGCCGGTTGTGCCGACGGCGCGGGCGCGGCGTCACGCTGTTGCTCGGCGCCGGGATCCAATTGCTCGGTGGGGCGTGTCTGGCCTCCGTCGTGTGGCCCGGTGCGGGCGTGGACCAGTGGCTGCAGGTGCCGCTGGGCGTGGTGGGAGCGTGCGGCGTGCTCGCGGGCTACACCGTGATGAACACGGGCATCTACGCGGTGAACCTGGACCTTGCGCGTCCCGGGTGCGCCGGCGCCGACTTCACGCTCCTGAGCTCCATCGGCATGCTCGGCGGGAGCGTCGGTGCGTGGGCGGCCCTGTTCCTGGCCGGCATGGCCGGCTACGGCGCGTCACTCGTGTTCGGACTCGCGGTGTCCGTGGCGGGCGTGATCGTGTGCCGGTCGCACCCGCTACTGGCACGCCGCGCGTGAGGGCCCCGCTCAGTGGAACTCGGGCAGGCGCATCATGCCCTCCTGCACCGTGGTGGCGATCAACGTGCCGTCCCGCGTGAACATCTTGCCGATGGCCAGACCCCGGGCCGAGGATGCGTTGGGGGAGGTCTGGGTGTAGAGGATCCACTCGTCCGCGCGAGCGTAGCGGTGCCACCACATCGCGTGGTCCAGGGAGGCCACGTTCATGCCGCGCTCGCCCCAGGACCGGCCGTGACGGCGCAGGATGGGCTCCATCATCGTGTAGTCGGAGACGTACGCGAGGGCCGCGCGGTGGATCGCAGGGTCGTCCGGCAGCGGTGCGAGCGCCTTGACCCACACCGCGTTGTAGGAGTCGTGCGGGCCCTGCCACGGCAGGAACAGCGGCTCGGTGATGTAGCGCATGTCGAACGGGCGCTCGAAGGCCTGAGCACGCGCCTCGGGGATGTTCAGGGCGCCGAAGGTCTCCCGCAGGGAGGGCAGGGACTCGGGGTCCGGCACGTCCTGTGGCATCTCATCCTGGTGCTCGAGCCCCTGGGCGGGCTCCTGGAAGGACGCGATCATCGACAGGATGGTCTTGCCCTCCTGGTAGGCGTGGATCCGGCGCGCGGAGAAGGACCGGCCGTCGCGCACGCGCTCCACCCCGAACGTGATGGGCAGCTCGATGTCCCCGCCGCGCAGGAAGTAGGCGTGCAGCGAGTGGATCGCGCGGTCCGGGTCCACGGTGCGCATCGCGGCCATCGAGGCCTGCGCGAGCACCTGCCCGCCGTAGACGCGGGCGCGGGGGGTGGTGATGGTGCGGCCCACGAAGATGTCCTCCGTGGTGCGTGCGCCGCCGCCGTCGGCCAGATCGAGCATCCGGATGAGGGCGCCCACAGGGTCTTGCGTCGGGTCCATAGTCATGGATCCACTCTAAACCGGCGGGTGGATGTGGTGTGATGGAACCATGACTTCTCTTAACGTCCCCGTGCAGATGCGATTCTTCGACCAGGACCAGTACGGGCACATCAACAACGTGACCATGCTGCGCTACTTCGAGGACGCCCGTGTGCGGCTCACCGCATCGCCCGTCACAAAGGACCCGGACCACGGTATCCCGGAGGACACCACGTTCCGCGAGTCCGTGGGGGAGCTGCGCACCGTGGTGGCCCACCAGAGCGTGGACTACAAAGAGCAGCTGTTCTTCCGCATGGATCCGGTGTTCGTGCGCACGTGGATCTCGCGCATCGGGGGGTCTTCGTTCACCATCTCCTACCGGCTGCAGGAGGAGGACGGCTCCCACGTGTACGCGGAGGGCGAATCCGTGATCGTGGTGATGGACCCGGGGACCGGCCGCAGCGTGAAGCTCTCCGAGGACCACCGCGCCGTGCTGGGTTCCCTGGAGGACGACGTCGAGTATTCCCACGCGCAGTGAGCGCCCCCCGAGAGCCCGGCGTCGCGGGCTTCACCCTGCTCGACCGCCAGGACGCCGCTGACCTGGCCACCTACGTGAGCCGCGCCCGTTCCGTGGACCCCCAGGCCGCGGTGCGGCTGCAGGGTCTGGACCGCGTGCTCGCCGCGTGGGTCTCCGTGATCCACCCCGCGGGCCTGCTGGATACCGCCCCCGTGGTGCTGGGGCTGCGCACCATGGGGCTCGCGCAGTCCTGCGACCTGGACGTCACCGTGGCCGCGGCCGCCATCACGGACCGGCTCGCGCGCGAGACGGGCGCTCGCGGGTCCGACGACGACGCCCCGGTGTGGATCAGCGCCCCGCCGCAAGAGGTCTCGGCCTCCTGGGCGGGGATCGTGGCCCCCCGTACGGGGTGGCGCTCCCTGGGGTCCGTGCCCGCCCACCGCGTTCGCGACGTGGCGCACCGCGGTATCCGGACCGTGTCCGATTCCGTGCCCACCAACTCCGGCGCCGCCGTGGTCCAGAAGGTCCGCGCGCGGGTGTGGGGTGCCGGGTCCGGTTGGGGTCCCCTGGAGGGCCCGGAGATCCCCGACGGCGCCGCGTTCGCCCTGGACGTCCTGGGGTTCATCCCGGCGTCCGAATCGGACGTGCACGTCGCGGCCGAGGCCTCAGGCCAGTGGGTGCGCCTGAGCACGGGTGCGGGTCACGTGCTCGTCAAGGTCTCCCGCTGAGACCCGGCCCCGCCCGGTAAGGCGGTGCCGGGACCGGGCCCCGGCACGCGAGGAGAACGCCTCAGCCGGGGCGGTTGACCATCGCGTGGGCAGCGCGGTCGAAGTAGTCCCACATGATGCCGTCGTGTAGCGGGGACAGCTCCAGGGTGTCCATGGCCGCGCGCATGTGCGTCAGCCACGTCTCGCGCGCCCACGTGTCCACGGGGAACGGGGCGTGGCGCATCCGCAGTCTGGGGTGCCCGCGCTGCTCGGAGTACGTGGTGGGTCCGCCCCAGTACTGCTCCAGGAACATCCGCAGCCGCTCCTCCGCGGGTCCCAGGTCCTCCTCGGGGTACAGCGCCTTGAAATCGGGGTCCTGCGCCACGCGCGCGTAGAACTCCCGGGTGAGCTTGGCGAACGTCTCGTGCCCGCCCACCTGGGCGTAGAACGAGTCCGACGACGCCGCTTCGGCCACGCCCCGCGCGTCCCCCACCTGTTGCGGGGGCTGGGTCACCGAGCCGGCGGCCGACCGGGAACCCACCGCACCCAGCGTGAAGGTGCGCCGCCCCGCCGGAGCAGCGGCCTGCGGGTCGAGTGGCTGGGAAGAGTCCTGCGTCCCACTCATCGGTCGGCCTCCGGGGTGTGGGCCGTGGTGTCCTGCACCGCCGCGGCGTCCACGGCCTGGGCGCGCACTGCGCGGCGCGCGGCGTCCTGGCGTTCCAACACGATCCGCCGCAACCCGGACAGGGTCGGGTCCAGCCGGTCGAGGAACGCCTGGGCGGCGTCGACCGTGTCCTGCCCGACGGCGCGGGGGAACAGTCCCACGGCGATCTGCTGCGCGAGTTCGTGCGTACGCTTGGTCCACACACCCGTGACGGCGTCGAAGTAGCGAGAGGAGTACGGGGTGACTAGGGCGTCGTCGTGCACGCGGAAGAACCCGGCGATGGCCGCTTGCTGCTGAGAGTTGGGCAGCGCGCCCTCGGTCACGACGAGCCGCCACGCCTCGGCCTTGGCCTCCGGGGTGGGGATCGCGGCGCGCGCGGTGGCCGCGGCGATCGCACCGGTCTCGGTGTTGTCCTCGGCCAGCGCACGGTCGACGTCCTCGGCGCCCTTGCGGCCGGCCGCGACGAGCGCGGTCAGCACGGCCCAGCGGGTGTCCGTGTCCAGTTCGATCCCCTCGGGGACGCCCCCGTCGAAGAAACCCTCGATGCGATCGAAATGCGCCTCGGTGCACGCCCGGCGCAGGAAGGCCCGGAAGAACTGCCACTGGTGGTCGGAGCCCGCCTCCGCGGCGGCCGTGAGATCCCACAGGGTGTCCGCGGCCCGGGCCCGGACCTCGTCCGCGTGCTCGGGGGCGAGGTAGCGGTCCAGGGCCACGTCCAGCTGGCGCAGCTGCACCTGCACGGCCGTGGAGTCGGTCTCGTGGCCCACGTTGGAGAGCACGAGGTCCACGTAGTCGCGCGCCGGGCTCACGCCGTCGTGCACGGAGTCCCACGCCGCGGCCCACACGAGCGAGCGGGGCAACGACTCCTCGAAGTCTCCGAGGTGGGTGGTGGCCGTGGCCAGGGAGCACTCGTCCAGGCGGATCTTGGCGTAGGCGAGGTCGTCGTCGTTGAGCAGCACCAGGTCCGGGAGTTCGCGACCCACGAGCTGCGGGACGTCGGTGAACTCGCCGTCCACGTCCAGCTCCACGCGGAACGTGCGGCTCAGCAGTCCGGTGTCCTCACGGTGGTCGTAGAAGCCCACGGCCACGCGGTGGGGCCGCAGGGTGGGATGGCCGTCCTGGCCCAGCTGCTCGATCCGGAAGGACGTGATGACGCCATCGTCATCGGCCTCGACCTGCGGCACCAGGGTGTTCACGCCCGCGGTCTCGAGCCAGCGCGCGGACCAGTCGGTCAGGTCGCGACCGCTGGCCGCCTCGAGTTCGACCATGAGGTCCGAGAGCTCCGTGTTGGACCACGCGTGCTTGCCGAAGTAGCGGTTGAGCCCCGCCATGAACTCCTCCTGGCCCACCCAGGCCACGAGCTGCTTGAGCACCGAGGCACCCTTGGCGTAGGTGATGCCGTCGAAGTTCACGAGCACCGCCTCGAGGTCCGGGATCTCGGCCTTGATGGGGTGGGTGGTGGGCAGCTGGTCCTGTTCGTAGCCCCAGGACTTCTCCCCGGCCGCGAACGTGGTCCACGCGTTGGTGTACCGGGTGTTCTGCGCGCACGCGAGCGTGGACATGTACTCGGCGAAGGACTCATTCAGCCACAGGTCGTTCCACCAGCGCATGGTCACGAGGTCCCCGAACCACATGTGCGCGAGCTCGTGCAGCACGGTGATCGCGCGGCGCTCCACGCGGGCCTGCGCCGGCTTGGAGCGGAAGACGTAGGACTCCACGAAGGTCACCGCGCCCGCGTTCTCCATGGCGCCGGCGTTGAACTGCGGCACGAAGAGCTGGTCGTACTTCTCGAAGGGGTAGGGCACCCCGAACTGGGACTCGAAGAACTCGAAGCCCTGCTTGGTGACCTCGAACATCTCCTCGGCGTCCACGTACTCGAACAGGGAGCGGCGCGCGAACAGGCCCAGCTCGATGGTGCGTCCGTCCGAGGAGACCAGGCTGTCCGTGGTCTTGACGTAGGGGCCCGCGATCAACGCGGTGATGTAGCACGAGATCACGGGGGTGGGGGAGAACTCCCACCGGGCCACGCCGTCCGCCACTGGGAAGGGTTCCGGGGTGGGCTGGTTGGACACCACGTCCCAGTCGGCGGGTGCGGTGACCGCAAACTGGAACGTGGCCTTGAGATCGGGCTGTTCGAAGACCGGGAACATCCGGCGGGTGTCCGCGACCTCGAACTGGGTGTAGAGGTACACCTGATCGTCCACGGGATCCACGAACCGGTGCAGGCCCTCACCCGTGTTCATGTAGTACATCCGGGAGTCCACCACGAGCTCGTTGTGCTCGGCGAGATCGGGCAGGTCGATGCGCTCGCCGTTGCTGACCTTCGCGGGGTCCAGGAAAGTGCCGTTGAGGGTCACGGAATCCACGGACGCGGTGATCGCGTCGATGAATGTGTGCGCTCCCGCTTCGGCATCGAACGTCACCGTGGTGCGCGCCCGGAAGGTCTCGGGGTCCCCCGTGAGGTCCAGATCCACGTGGTAGGACTCGACCGAGATGATCCGCGCGCGCTCGGCGGCCTCCGCTCGGGTCAGGTTCGTTCCGGGCACAGCGGCGTTCCTCTCCTCGACGACAATTCGATGCCCGCGCGGGGCATCTTGCCATTATGGCAGCCGTCGCAAGTCCCGCCGCGGGCCCCACGCCGCCGACTCGGGCCCGCGTTCTTCCTCGCACGCATACCGCGACGGCACGGCCCCTCCGCCGGTCCGATCGTTGCCCGGGCGCGAGCCGGGGGAGCGCCCGCGCCGGTGGAATCGGCGGCTAAGGTGGAGGCGACCCTTTCCCGTCGCGGAGCAGACGTGCCGGTTGCCCCGCGGCCACCCCGTCCAGGAGTTGCTGACGTCCCATGCGCGTGCACATTGCCACCGACCACGCTGGCCTCGAGCTGTCCCACTTCCTCATGCAGCGGCTGAGCGAGGACGGTTACGAGATGATCGACCACGGCCCCGCGGTCTACGACGCCGCGGACGACTACCCCGCGTTCTGCATCAGTGCTGCCCAGGGGGTCCGCGAGGACCGCGAGAACGGTCTCGACTCGCTCGGCATCGTGCTGGGTGGTTCCGGTAACGGCGAGCAGATGGCGGCCAACCTGGTCCGGGGGATCCGCGCGGCCCTCGTGTGGAACGAGGACACCGCCCGGTTGGCCCGGCAGCACAACGACGCCCAGGTGATCGCGATCGGCGGGCGCCAGCACGGCAACGACGAGGCCCTGGAGCTCGTGCGGATCTTCCTCGCCGAGCCGTTCTCGGGGGAGTCCCGGCACGTGCGCCGAATCGAGCAGCTCGCCGAGTTCGAGCACACCGGGGACATCGTGGGCCACCTCTACGAGGTCCCGGTCCGCCCGTACACGCAGGACTGAGCGGGGGCGTCGGGCGTGCCCGAGGGCCACTCGATTCACCGCCTCGGGCGTCAGCTCGGGGACCTGTTCGTGGGCCAGCGGTTGCGCGTCACGAGTCCCCAGGGCCGCTTCGCCGCGGGTGCCGCCGTGCTGGACGGGCGCGTCCTGACGTGCGCCCGCGCCCACGGCAAGCACCTCTACCTGGACTTCGCGGCGCCCTGTGACCCGGACGACGTCGTGGTCATGCGTTCGCACCTCGGCATCTACGGCGCGTGGAGTTTCGCGGGGGACGAGCAGTTCGCGGCGGCGTCCTCGATCGGCGCCCCGCGCCGCGTGGGGGAGCGCGAGTCCGGCTCCGCGGAGGAATCGGCAGTGGCGTACGACGACGCCGGACGGGTCGTTCCCGAGCCCCCGGTCGGTGCCGTGCGGGCCCGGTTGGTCGGCGAGCACGGGTGGGCGGATCTGCGCGGGCCGGCCCTGTGCACGGTGGAGACACCGGAGGAAGCGCGGGCCGCGGAGGCCAAGCTGGGACCGGACCCCCTGGACCCGCAGGCCGATCCGGAACCGTTCCTGCGTGCCGCGGCCAAGAGCAAGCGGGCGATCGGCGTGCTGCTCATGGAGCAGAACGTGGTGTCGGGGATCGGCAACATCTTCCGGGCGGAGTCCCTGTTCCGCCGGGGTGTGAACCCCATGACGCCCGGAGCTTCGCTGACCCGCGAGGACTTGCTCGGGCTGTGGGAGGAGAACGTGACGCTCATGGCCGTGGGGGTGCGCGTGGGCCGGATCATCACCACGGATTCGGCGGACCGCCCCGACATCCCGGACACCGAGGCATGGCCCGAGCACGCGAACTACGTCTACCACCGCCACGGGCAGCCGTGCCTGCGGTGCGGGACCACCGTGCTCAAGCGCGACCTCAACGGGCGGGGGCTCTACTGGTGCCCGAGCTGCCAGGCGTGATGCGGCCTCGCACCCACCGTGTGCCCGGTCCGGTTCGACGCGGCGTCGTACTGCGAGAGTCTTCCGGGGGGTTGGGAGAAGGGTCGCGGAAACGACGAAACCCCGCGGCGCACACGGGCACGGCAGGGTTTCGGGGATCGCTGAGGGGATGACGGGAATCGAACCCGCGTAGCCAGTTTGGAAGACTGGGGCTCTACCATTGAGCTACATCCCCGGGGACGTTGAAAGAGTACACGAGCCCCAGAAACCGTGCCAATCACCGGGTTCTACCACCCGGTTGCCGGGTGCGGGGCCGCGACACGATAGACTGTCGTGATGTCGGCTCGCCCGCGGGCGAGCCGTCGACCTCGTTCCGCCCACGGGCGGAGACGAAACGGAGCGCGTGTCGGGCACGTGATCACGGGGTGTAGCGCAGTGGCTAGCGCGCCTGCTTTGGGAGCAGGAGATCGCAGGTTCGAGTCCTGTCACCCCGACGTCTGAGCGTTGCAGCGCGTCGCGTTGCGGCGCTCGTTGACCGACCGGACCGACCCCGGTCCGTTGTAGCAAGTACCCATCGACCCCAGGAGTGACAGCGGAAGTGAAGAGCGCCGTCGAGAAACTCAACCCCACCGAGGCGAAGATCACCATTGACATCGCTTACGCGGATCTGAAGCCGTTCGTCCAGAAGACCTACAAGGAACTGGCCGAGCAGATCCAGATCCCCGGCTTCCGCAAGGGCAAGGTGCCCTCCAAGCTCATCGACCAGCGCGTGGGCTTTGACTTCGTGGTGGAGAACGCCCTGAACGAGGGGCTCAACGACTTCTATCAGCAGGCCCTCGCCGAGCACGAGCTGACCCCGCTGTCGCAGCCCCAGGTCGAGGTGCTCTCCAAGCCGGAGGGTGACGACCGCGAGGCCGACAGCCAGGTGGAGATCTCCGTGGCCATCCGTCCCGAGATCGAGCTGCCCGACTACAAGGGTCTGAAGATCGAGGTGGACGCCCGTGAGGCCTCCGCCGAGGACGAGCAGAAGGCCCTGGACGAGCTGCGCGGTCGCTTCGGCACCCTCAAGACCGTGGATCGCCCCGCGGCCGAGGGTGACCACGTGACCCTCGACCTGCAGGCGCTCGTGGACGGCGAGGAAGTGGACGCCGCCAACGACCTGTCCTACGAGGTGGGCTCCGGCACCATGCTCGAGGGCATCGACGAGGCCGTGACCGGCCTGTCCGCCGGTGAGGACGCCACGTTCGAGACCACGCTCGCCGGTGGCGAGCACTCCGGTGCCGAGGCCACGGTCAAGGTCAAGGTCACGGCCGTGAAGGAACGCGAACTGCCCGAGGTGGACGACGAGTTCGCCCAGCTGGCCTCCGAGTTCGACACCGTCGATGAGCTCAAGGAGGACCTGAAGAAGCAGGCCGCCGAGTCCGTCGCCGTCGAGCAGGGCATCGAGGCCCGTGACAAGGTGCTCGAGAAGCTCGTGGAGCTCATCGAGGTCCCGGTCCCCGAGAACGTCATCGAGGAGCAGGTCACCCAGCACTTCGACTCGCCGCAGGCCCAGGCCTCCGCCGAACCCGGTCACGACACCGAGGAGCACCGTGCCGAGGTCCGTGAGAACGCCGCGACCGCGTTCCGCAACGAGATCATCCTGGACGCCGTGGCCGAGGCCGAAGAGGTCGGCGTGGAGCAGTCCGAGCTGATCGACTACATCGTTAACATGTCCCAGCAGTACGGCATGGACCCCAACCAGTTCGCACAGATGCTGGACGGCTCCGGCCAGGCCGGGATGATGGTCGGTGAGGTGCGCCGCCGCAAGGCCCTGGCCAAGGTTCTCGAGTACGCCACCGTCACCGACTCCAACGGCAAAGCCGTGGACCTGTCCAAGTTCGTGGGCTCCGCGGACGACGCCGCCGCCGAGCAGGGTGCCGAGGCCGACTCCGCTCCGGCCGTCTCCGAGGAGACCGCCGCGGACGAAGCTGCCACCGACGAGGCCGCCGAGACCAAGTGAGTCACCCGTTGGCACCCGGGTGAACCGGGTGCCAACGGCCTCCGCGCAACGCCACGACGAGCCCCCCACCGAGGGGACGTCGTGGCGTTTCGCTGTCCGCGTGCCACCATGCGCCAGAAGCGAACACCGCGGAACACCGGGCGTGCACGGGGAGACGGCGCACTACGCTGCTGAGACAGAACGTGTTCATGGGTTCGGTTCGGCGGCGCTCGTTCGACCCGGACCCGTCCAGCAGAAAGAGGGCATTCATGACCTCCACTCCCATTCAGCCGTACGGTGCCGCACCGGCCACTCCGCGTATGGAGGACATGGCTCCGGGTGGTCAGGACGACTACGTCTACAACCGACTGCTCAAGGAACGCATCATTTGGTTGGGTTCCGAGGTGCGGGACACCAACGCCAACCTCATCTGCTCGCAGATGCTGTTGCTCTCCGCCGAGGACCCCGAGGCGGACATCTACCTCTACATCAACTCCCCGGGCGGTTCCGTCACGGCGGGCATGGCGATCTACGACACCATGCAGTTGATCCCCAACGACGTCGTCACGGTCGCCACGGGCCTCGCCGCGTCCATGGGCCAGTTCCTGCTGTCCTCCGGGACCAAGGGCAAGCGCTATGCGACCCCCAACGCGCGCATCCTCATGCACCAGCCCTCGGGCGGCATGGGCGGCACCGCGTCCGACATCCGCGTGCAGGCCGAGCTGATCCTGTCCATGAAGCAGCGGCTCGCGGAACTGACCGCGGAGCAGACCGGTCAGACGCTCGAGACCATCCTGCGCGACAACGACCGTGACAACTGGTTCGACGCTCAGCGCGCCCTGGAGTACGGATTCTTCGACCAGATCGCCCAGTCTGCCGGCAACGTGACCGGTGGCGGCGGAACCATGAAGGACTCCCAGTAAGCAGCGCGCGAGCTGCCAGAACCACCCATAGACTTTCAGGACGGACCAATGAACTTGCCTCACGCCACTGCACCGCAGTTGCCCACCAGCCGCTACGTGATCCCGGACTTCGAGGAACGCACCCCGTACGGCTACCGCCGCCAGAACCCGTACACCAAGCTGTTCGAGGACCGGATCATCTTCCTGGGCGTCCAGGTGGATGACACCTCCGCGGACGACATCATGGCGCAGCTGCTCGTGCTCGAGTCCCAGGACCCGGGCCGGGACATCACCATGTACATCAACTCCCCGGGCGGTTCGTTCACGGCCATGACGGCCATCTACGACACCATGCAGTACATCCGCCCCGAGATCCAGACCGTGTGCCTGGGCCAGGCGGCCTCCGCGGCGTCCGTGCTGCTCGCGGGCGGTACTCCCGGTAAGCGCCTCGCGCTGCCCAACGCGCGCGTGCTGATCCACCAGCCCGCCATGGAGGGCCAGGGCGGCGGTCAGGCCTCGGACATCGAGATCCAGGCCAACGAGATCATGCGCATGCGCACGTGGTTGGAGGAGACCATGGCGCTGCACACCAACAGGGCTGCGGAGGAGATCAACCGCGACATCGAACGCGACAAGATCCTCACGGCCAAGGAGGCCCAGGAGTACGGCATCATCGACCAGGTGCTGGACTCCCGCAAGATCAACAAGCCCTCCACGGTCACGCAGGCCTGAGCGGCGACCCGGAGGCGCAGCTTCCGGGGGTGACGAGGGGACCGACGGCCACGGTGCACGGATATGCGGCGTGGCCGTCACGCGCCTCGGCATGATTGGGCGGGCCGTGAGAAGCTCGCTTAGAGTGGACCCAGCATCCGTCAAGACGAACTGTGAGGCTGATACATGGCGCGCATCGGGGAGAGCGTTGACCTGCTCAAATGCTCCTTCTGCGGCAAAAGCCAGAAGCAGGTGCGCAAGCTCATCGCGGGCCCGCGGGTCTACATTTGTGACGAGTGCATCGAGCTGTGCAACGAGATCATCGAGGAGGAGCTCACCGAGGTCACGGAGACGGACCAGACGGAGCTGCCCCGCCCGCAGCAGATCTACGATCACCTGCGGGAGTACGTGATCGGCCAGGAGCCCGCCAAGCGTGCGCTGGCCGTGGCCGTGTACAACCACTACAAGCGCATCCGCGCGGGCGTCTCCGGGCACACGCTCACCATTGCGGGCTCCGAGGGGGACGAGGAGGCCATCGAGGTGGCCAAGTCCAACATCCTGTTGGTGGGACCCACGGGGTCCGGGAAGACCTACCTCGCGCAGTCCCTCGCCAAGAAACTGGACGTGCCGTTCGCGGTCGCGGACGCCACCTCCCTGACCGAAGCCGGATACGTGGGGGAAGACGTTGAGAACATTCTTCTCAAGCTCATCCAAGCCGCTGATTTCGATATCAAGAAAGCGGAGCAGGGGATTATTTACATTGACGAGATCGACAAGATTTCTCGTAAATCTGAGAACCCCTCGATCACGCGGGACGTATCGGGCGAAGGGGTCCAGCAAGCGCTCCTGAAGATCCTCGAGGGCACGGTGGCCTCCGTGCCGCCCCAGGGTGGCCGCAAGCACCCGCAGCAGGAGTTCCTGCACCTGGACACCACCAACGTGTTGTTCATCGTGGCGGGAGCGTTCGCGGGTCTCGAGGAGATCGTGCAGCAGCGCACGGGCAAGAAGGGCATCGGTTTCGGTGCGCCCATCCGGGACACCGCGGACGTGGATCTCACGGGTCAGGTCCAGCCCGAGGACCTGCTCAAGTTCGGACTGATCCCCGAGTTCATCGGGCGGCTGCCCGTGGTGGCCACGCTGTCCAAACTGTCCGTCGCGGACATGGTGCGCATCCTCACCGAACCCAAGAACGCGCTGGTCAAGCAGTACCGCAAACTCTTCCAGCTCGACGGTGTGGAACTCACCTTCGACCCGCAGGCCCTCGAGGCCATCGCGGAACTGGCCATCGAACGCGGCACCGGCGCGCGCGGTCTGCGCGCGATCCTCGAGGACATCCTCATGCCGGTCATGTTCGAACTGCCGGGCCGCGACGACGTCGCCGCGGTGCTCGTCACCAAGGACGCCGTGGCCAAACTGGCCGACCCCGAGATTTTCACGCACGAGATGATCGACGCCGAGCGGCGTCGCCACAAGTCGGCGTGAGCGAAAGAACCGAACGCGCGAAAGGACACCTCATGGCCGAGAAGCAACACGTCGATTTCTGGTTCGATCCCCTGTGCCCGTGGGCCTGGATGACCTCCCGCTGGATGGAGGAGGTCGTGCGCATCCGGGACGTGGACGTGGACTGGAAGATCATCTCGCTGGGCATCCTCAACGAGGACAACCCCGAGAACCACCACCACGGCCACGACGAGTCCATGTGGCTCGTGCGCGTGATCCAGGCCGCGGCCGAGCAGCACGGCGGCGAGTACTACAAGAAGCTCTACGACGCCATGGGCTCCCGTCGTCACCCCGGTGGCATGCAGGACCTCGAGGCGATCATCACCGAGTCCCTCACAGAGGTCGGTCTGCCGGCAGACCTCGCTGCGGCCAAGAACTCCACCGAGTACGACGACGCCATCCGAGCGTCCACGGACGAGGCCCGTGCCGTGGCGGGTCAGGACATCGGCACCCCGTGCATCGCCGTCAACGGCGTGGGCTTCTTCGGTCCCGTGTTCACCCCGGCGCCCAAGGGCGAGGAGGCCGGCAAGGTCTGGGACGGCGCCCTGGCGCTGGCGTCCTACCCCGGCTTTTACGAGCTCAAGCGCGGGCGCGAGAAGGGCCCCGACTTCAGCTGACGTCCCGCGGCGGCGCGTGCGCCGGACCGTGCGCCCGACCGCTGCAGGCATGAACGAACCCCGTCACGCACGTGGCGGGGTTCGTTCATGCGCTGGGTGCAGCGCAGAGGGCCCGGTGTGCCGGTGCCGTCCATCGGACCGGGCAAGGACGGCTCCGCGGGGGCGACGGCGTTCGTGATGTGCCGAGGGGCCCGATCCCGCACGACGCAGGACGGGCCCCTCCATGTCGACTCAGGCCTGTGGTGCTTCCTCGAGCTGGACGTCACTCACGGCCAGCTCACCCTCGGCGCCGGTGAGCGTGAGGTCTGCGGCGTTACCGGCGGCCTGGAGGTCCTCCAGCCCGGCGCGCAACTGCTCAAGCTGAGCGGCCGGGCCCGAGATCACCGCGGAGGTGACCGCGGTGCGCTGCTTGACCTTGGCCTCGGACTTCGCCTTGCGCAGCCCGGACAGCGCCTCGCCCACCACGGTGAGCACCTCGGGATCACCCGCGTGAGCGGGCTCGGCGAACCCGTCGGTCACGGGCCAGGCCGCGCGGTGCACCGAACCGGAGCGCCACCACGACCACACCTCTTCCGTGGCGAATGGGATGAACGGGGCGAACAAGCGCAGCAGGGTGTCGAGCGTCGTCGCGAGGGCCGCGTGCACCGAGGCCTGCGCGGCCTCCCCGCGGGAACCGTATGCGCGGTCCTTCACGAGCTCCACGTAGTCGTCCGTGAAGGTCCAGAAGAAGGACTCGATCAACTGCAGGGCGCGCGCGTACTCGTACTCCTGGAACGCGGTGCTCGCGCGCTCCACGACGTCCGCGAGCTGGGCCAACAGGGAGCGGTCCAGACCGTTGGTCACCACGGAACCGTCCGTCCCGGAGCCCAGCACGGAGGCCTCGGTCACGCCCTGGGCCAGCACGAACTTGGATGCGTTGAGCAGTTTGATCGCCAGGCGACGGCCGATCTTCATTTGGCCCTCGTCGTAGGCGGTGTCCGCGCCCAGGCGGGCCGACGCCGCCCAGTAGCGCACCGCGTCCGAGCCGTACTTCTCGAGCACCTCGGTGGGGATTACCACGTTGCCCTTGGACTTGGACATCTTCTTGCGGTCCGGGTCCAGGATCCACCCGGACAGTGCCGTGTGCTTCCACGGCACGGTCTGCGCCAGCGTCTCGGCGCGCACCACGGTCGAGAACAGCCACGTGCGGATGATGTCGTGACCCTGCGGGCGCAGGTCCATGGGGAACGTGTTGGCGTGCAAGGTCTCGTCCACGGCCCAGCCGGTTGCGATCTGCGGGGTCAGGGAAGAGGTTGCCCAGGTGTCCAGGACGTCCGGGTCCGCCATGAACCCACCGGGCTGATCGCGCTGGTCCTCGGTGTAGCCGGGGGCCACGTCCGTGGTGGGATCCACGGGCAACTGGTCTTGGGCGGGGAGCACGGGGTGGTCGTAATCCGGTTCACCGGACTCGTCCAGCGGGTACCACACCGGGAACGGCACGCCGAAGAAGCGCTGACGGGAGATCAGCCAATCCCCGTTGAGACCCTCGATCCAGTTCTCGTAGCGCGCGCGCATGAACGAGGGGTGCCACGAGATCTCACGGCCCCGGTCGATCAGGGCGTCGCGGCGCTCGGCGTCCCGACCGCCGTTGCGGATGTACCACTGGCGGGAGGTGACCACCTCGAGGGGCTTGTCGCCCTTCTCGTAGAAGTTCACGGGGTGGGTGATCTTCTTGGGCTCGCCTTCCATGTCACCGGAGGCGGCGAGCAGTTCGACCACGGTCTTCTGCGCGGAGAACACGGTCTTGCCGGCGAGCTGCGCGTAGTTCTCGGCCGGGGCGCCGTCGGCGATCCATGCGGGCTGCTCCGAGGCGAAGCGGCCGTCGCGGCCGATCAGGGCGCGCGTGGGCAGATCGAGCTCGCGCCACCACGTGACGTCGGTGAGGTCACCGAACGTACAGATCATGGCGATACCCGAGCCCTTGTCCGGCTTGGCGAGCGGGTGGGCCTTGACCTCGACCTCGACGTCGAACAGCGGGGAACGCACGGTGGTGCCGAACAGCGCCTGGTAGCGCTCGTCGTCCGGGTGGGCCACCAGCGCCACGCACGCGGGCAGCAGCTCGGGGCGGGTGGTCTCGATGAAGACCTTCTCGCCGTCCGGTCGGTGGAACGCCACGCGGTGGTAGGCACCTTCGCGTTCGCGGTCCTCGAGCTCGGCCTGGGCCACGGCGGTGCGAAACGTGACGTCCCACATGGTGGGGGCCTCGGCCATGTACGCGTTACCGGCCTCGTAGTCCTTGAGGAATGCGAGCTGGGAGACCTTGCGCGAGTGCGCGTCGATCGTGCGGTACGTGCGGGTCCAGTCCACGGACAGACCCAGGGTGGAGAACAGGTGCTCGAAGACCTTCTCGTCCTCGACCGCGAGTTCCTCGCACAGCTCGATGAAGTTCTGGCGGGACACCACGTCCCAGTCGCGCTGGTTCTTGGCCGGCTTCTCCGGAGGCTGGTAGCCCTCGATGTACGGCTTGCCGGGCTCGCAGCGCACGCCGTAGTAGTTCTGCACGCGGCGCTCGGTGGGCAGGCCGTTGTCGTCCCAGCCCAGCGGGTAGAACACGTTCTTGCCGGACATCCGCTGATAGCGGGCGATCACGTCCGTCTGCGTGTAGGAGAACATGTGTCCCACGTGCAGGGAGCCGGAGGCCGTGGGCGGGGGAGTGTCGATCGAGTAGACGTCCTCGCGCGTGGTGTCCTCGCGGAACGCGTACGTGCCGTTCTCGCGCCACTGCGCGGAGTACTTCTCCTCCAGGCCCTCCATGGCCGGCTTGTCGGGGACGTTCACCGCGGTGGGGGACGCAGCGCTGTCGATGATTTCGGGCGTGTCTGTACCCTCGAGGTTCTGTGCCATGTGCTCCAGTCTCTCATGCACGCGGGCACGGACCGTCGTAGCGTGGGGGCATGGCACGTTTGCACATCCACCGCATTCGCGAGGACGCCGCGCGAGACGACGGCGCTCGGATCCTGGTCGATCGCTTGTGGCCGCGCGGGGTCAGAAAGGACCATGCAGCCCTGGACCACTGGTTTAAGGGGGTCGCCCCGAGCGACGAGTTGCGCAAGTGGTTCGGTCACGACCCCGAGAAGTTCGACCGCTTCGCGCAGCGCTACGGCGAGGAACTCGACGAGGACGCCTCCGGGGAGGTCGCGCAGCTCAGGAGCGTGCTGCGGGACGTAGACTCCGCGACCCTGCTTTATGACGCGAAGGACGAGGAGCACAACAACGCCGTTGTGCTCCTGGGCTGGTTGCGCGATCACCGCAGTGGTTTCTGAAATGTCCTAATCGAGCCGATCCGGATTGTTCTAAGTCATAATTCCGCGCGCTACGGTGGAAACATGACTCAGAACACACCTCCCACCTACAAGGATCCCAAGCCGCTCGGCAACGGCAAGGTGGCCGTGGTCACCGGTGCCTCCACGGGCATCGGCGAGGCCACGGTGCGCCGCCTGCGCGAGAGCGGGTGGACGGTGTACGCCGTCGCCCGTCGCGCGGAGCGTCTCGAGGAATTGGCCCGGGAGACCGGCGCGAGTGCCGCGCCCACCGACATTACCGACCAGGCGCAGGTGGATGCGCTGCGCGATCGGGTGCTCGGCGAGCAGGGCACCGTGGACGCGATCCTCAACATCTCCGGCGGAGCACGCGGCACGGACACGGTGGCCGACGCCAAGGACGAGGACTGGCAGTGGATGTACGACGTCAACGTCATGGGCACCCTGCGGGTGGTCCGCGCGTTCCTGCCCACGTTGCGGGCCAACGGTGAGGGCACGGTGCTGAACCTGACCTCGATCGCCGCCCAGCGCGCCTACGAGGGCGGAGCGGGCTACAACGCCGCCAAGTACGCCGAACGCGCCATGACCGAGGCGCTGCGCCTCGAGGAGGCTGAGCACAACGTGCGCGTGGTGGAGGTGGCGCCCGGTCTGGTGCACACTCCCGAGTTCTCGCTCATGCGCCTGGGTGGTGACCAGGCGGCCGCGGACAAGATCTACGCGGGCGTGGAGAAACCGCTCTCGGGCCAGGACGTGGCCGAGGTCTGCGCCTTCGCCGTGGAGCTGCCGCATCACGTGGACCTGGACACGATTACGGTCAAGCCCGTGGCCCAGGCTGCGCCGCACAAGATGATCCGCACGAACAACTGACAGCGTGCGTTGCGGTGACCGGCCGCCGGTGCCTCGGAGCACCGGCGGCCGGTTGCCCTTGGTGGGCCGGTCCTGCCCATCCGCCCGGCGCCCCATGGCCGGTCAGCGGAACGCCCTGGCTCTGCTCGGTCCGGCCGCACCCGCGAGAGCGCGCACGGAGCGGTTGCGGCCGAACGGGAGCATGAATTAGGTTAGGCTTGCCTTATCAAATTCAATGACCCAGGAGTGTCCATGTCCCCTCACCGGTCCGGGAACGCGTCCCGGCAGTTCAACCGTCGCACCCTGCTGGGCTCCGGCCTGGCCGTGGCCTCCCTCATGGGGCTCGCGGCGTGTTCCACGGGCGCGCGGGACGGAGACGGGCAGGCGCAGACCCCCGGTGCCACGGCGTCGTCGAGCCCCACGGACACGTTCCCCGTGGAGGTGACACACGCCCTGGGCACCACGAAGGTCGAGGCCGCGCCGCAGCGGGTCGTGTGCGTGGGCGCGAGCAACACGCAGGACTTCGTGGCCGCGCTCGGCGTGGTGCCGGTGGGCATGACCAAGGTGGCCTGGGGCGGCAACGCGAACGGGTCCACCGACTGGTTCGACGCCAAGGTCTCAGAACTGGGCGGGAAGACGCCCAAGGCCATGGACGAGTCGGACGGTGTGAACTTCACGGACATCGCCGAGCTGAGCCCGGACCTGATCGTCGCGGTGAACTCCGGGGTCACCCGGGAGGAGTACGACCGCCTCACAAAGATCGCCCCGGTGGTCGCGTACCCCACGGGCCCGTGGGTCAACTCGTGGCAGGACATGCAGCGTGTCACGGCCAGGGCCCTGGGCCGTTCCGCGGCCGGTGACGAACTCGTGAGCCGCACCGAAGAACTCGTCTCCCGGCGCTCCGACGAACTCGGCGCGGCCAAGGGCAAGACCTTCATCTACGGTGACGTCTCCCAGAGCCTGGGGTTCTACGGCCCCGCGGACGGACGCCCCCGCTTCTTCATAGAGCTGGGCATGAATCTCGCGGACGCGGTCAAGGACAACATCACGGAGGATCAGTTCTGGCGCGAATGGCCCCGCGAACGCGCCGACGAGCTCACGAGCGACCTGTTCGTGGCGGCCGCGGAGGACGACGCCCAGGCCGAGAAGTTCCGCACGGACCCGATCCTCAAGACCATCCCCGCGATCGCGAACGGGCGGGGGATGTTCCTCACGGACAAGCAGGACGTGCTCTCCGGGTACTCGTCCTCTCCGCTGTCCATGCCCCACGCGCTCGACGCCCACATCCCGGCGATCAAGACCACGCTGGGGGCCTGACCCTTCGTGCCCGGCAGTTCCACGTTCGCCCGTCCCGACGCTGCGCCGTCCGCCCCGCGCGGGCGCACGCGGGGTCGGGGTATGTCCTGGCTCGCCATGGCGGCACTGCTGCTCGTGGCCGTGTTCCTCTCGATCTCGTACGGGTCCCGGCCCATCGGGCTGGGTGTCACGTGGCACGTGGTCCCGCACGTGTTCTCGGGTGACCCGGGGGCCGTCCCCGGGGTTCCCGCGCTCGACGGCGCCGTGGTCGAATCCCGCGTGTGGCGCACCGGGGCGGGCCTGCTCACCGGGGCCGCGCTCGCCGTGGCCGGGGCGTTGCTACAGGGTGCCACGCGCAACCCCCTGGGCGATCCGGGCATCCTGGGGCTGACGGCCGGGGCCGCGTTCGCGGTCGTGGCAGGCGGCGCGTTCCTGGGTCTGACCGGCGTCACGCGCCAGTTGTGGCTCGCGGCGCTGGGCTCCGCCGTGGCCGTGGCCGCCGTGTACGCGCTGGCCTCCGCGGCCCGGGGCGGGGCGCGTCCGGTGACCCTGGCCCTCACGGGGGCGGCGGTCTCCGCGGGTCTCACGGCGCTGACGAGCGCGGTGCTGTTGAGCAACCAGGCCACGTTCGACACTTTCCGGCGCTGGCAGGTCGGTGAACTGACCCGGCCGGACGGCACGTTCCTGGTGCTCGCGAGCCCCGTGATTCTCGTGGCCCTGCTGCTCGGGTGGACGCTGGCCCGTTCCCTGGACACCCTGACCCTGGGCGAAGCTCTGGGTCGCGGACTCGGGGTGAACCCGGCGCTCGTGCGCGGCCTCGCGGGCCTGGCCGTGGTGCTGCTCTCGGGTACCTCCACCGCACTCGTGGGCCCGCTAGTGTTCTGCGGGCTGCTCGTACCCCACGCGGTGCGTTCGCTGGTGGGCATCTCCTACCGCAGGGTCGTCCCGGCGTGCCTGCTCGCGGGCCCGTTCATCGTCCTGCTCGCGGACGTCGTGGCGCGCGTGCTCGTCCCGGACCGGGAGATCCAGGTGGGGATCGCGCTCGTGGTGATCGGCGCCCCCGCGCTCGTGGTCGTGATCCGACGCAGGGGAGTGGTGGCCGCGTGAGTCCCGCCGTTTCCCCTTTTCCCAGGACGACGTCGCTGCCCGCCCCCGCGACCGTGGCCACCGTGCGCGCGGGACGCTCCCGCTTCCGACGCCGCACCCGCCGGGTCACGGCGCTGCTCGTGCTCGTCCTGGTCCTCGCCTCCTTCGCGCGGATCGCACTGGGCAAGTACGTCGTGGCCGTGCCCGACCTGGTCGCCGTGCTCACCCACGACTACTCCGGCCCCGCCGCGTACATCGTGTGGGACATCACTCTGCCGCGCACGGTGCTCGGGATCCTCACGGGGATCGCCTTCGGGATCGCCGGTCACCTGTTCCAGCGCGTGCTGCGCAATCCCCTGGCCTCCCCGGACATCATGGGTGTCTCCTCCGGGGCCGGGCTCGGCGCGGTCGCGGCCATCACGCTGGGGGGGCTCTCCGGTGCCGCGGTGACACTCAGTTCCCTCGCGGGTGGTTTCGGCCTGATGCTCGCGGTGGTCCTGGCCGCCGGGGGTACGCGGGCCAACATCGGCAAACTCGTGCTGACCGGCGTCGCGGCGGGAGCACTGACCGCCGCGGCGATCAACGCGGTGCTGACCCGCGCGGACATCTACGCCGCCCAGGACGCGATGCAGTGGCTCACGGGTTCACTCAACGCTGCCCGGTGGGTGGACATCGCGCAGGTGGGGATCTGCCTCGCGATCCTGCTGCCCGTGTGCGCGGTTTTGGCGCCCGCGGTGGACACGCTCGGCGCGGGGGATCCCCTGGCCGCCGGGCTCGGGGTGCACGTGCGGGCCACGCGGCTCGCGGCCCTCGGGCTCGCCGTGGTGCTCGTGGCCGTGGCGGCCTCCGCCGTGGGGCCCGTGGCGTTCGTGTCGTTCATGGCCGCACCCATTGCGAGGGGGCTGGGCGGCGGTGCGGGTCACGCCCGGCACGCCGCGCTCGTGGGCGCGGTGCTCATGGTGGTCTCAGACTACGTTGCCGCGGAGACGATCCCCGGGCTGGCCCTGCCCGTGGGCGTGGTCACCGCGGCGGCCGGCGCGCCCGTGCTGCTGTGGTTGTTGATCGGGCGAGGAAAGGCGGAAGCATGACGTCCATGACCGATCCGAACCGGGCCGGGGGGACCGAGCAAGGCGAGGACGCGGCGTCGTCGTCCGAGCTCGCGGTGCGGGGGCTGACCGTGGGCTACGGCGAGACGCCGGTGCTGCGGGACGTGAACGTGACGTTCCCCGCGGGGGCCGTGACCGCGCTCGTGGGGGCCAACGGTTGCGGGAAGTCCACGCTGCTCAAGGCGTGCGCGCGCCAGCTCACCCCGTCCGCCGGAGAGATCCTCGTGGGCGGGGCGGACGTGAGTCGGTGGCACCGCACCCGGTTCGCGCGCACCGTGGGTTTCCTCCCACAGGACCCCGTGGCACCCGAGGGCGTGACCGTGCAGGAGCTCGTGGCGCGCGGACGGCACCCGTACCGTGGCGCCTTCGGACGGTGGCGTGCCCAGGACGACCACGCCGTGGCGGAAGCGGTCGAACTCACCGGGTTGGGGGAGCTGCTCGAACGCCGCGTGGGGGACTTGTCCGGCGGTCAACGCCAACGCGTGTGGATCGCCCTCGCGCTCGCGCAGCACACGGACGTACTGTTGCTCGACGAACCCACGACGTATCTGGACATCGCGCGCCAGGCCGAGATCCTGGACATCCTCACCGCACTGCAGCGCTCCCGAGGGATCACCCTGGTCATGGTGCTGCATGAACTCTCGCTCGCGGCGCGGTACGCGGACGTGCTCGTGGCACTCAAGGACGGGGCGGTCACCGCGACCGGTTCGGCCGAGCAGGTCATGACCGATGAGGTGGTCAGCGACGTCTTCGACATGTCCGCGCGGGTGCTCCACGACGCCCCCACGGACGCCCGGCTCGTGATCCCGTGGACGGGACCGGCGAACACCCCGCCGAGCACTCCAAGATCACCCGAGGAGGTACTGCCATGACGGAACTCGCATGTGTGACGGCCACCGTCACGGGACGCACGAAGCTCAGCGAACACCTCGTGCGCGTTCGTGTGGCGGGGCAGGAACTGCGGATCATGCCGTGGGGTGACCAGGGACCGGGCCCCCGCACGGACGCCTACCTCAAAGTACTGATCCCACCCACCCCCGGGGCCACCGTGGCGGTGGACGTGAGCGACATGACCCGGTGGCGACGCGAGTTCATGGCCGCCCCGCCCGAACGCCGGGGTTGGCTGCGCACGTACACGGTGCGCGATGCGGCCGAGGTGGAGCTGGCCGGGCACACGGTCCCGGAGCTGGCCATCGACGTGGTGCTCCACGACGACCCCGAGCATGGGATGGGCCCCGGGGCCGCGTGGGGTGACACCGTGCGCGAGGGTGAGCACGTGCAGCTGCTCGTGCCCTCGGGCGGGTCCCCCTGGTGGGCCGCGTGGGACGAACGGCGTGCGGCGGACCAGGACGTCGTGCTCGCTGGGGACGAGACTGCCCTGCCCGCGCTCGCCGCGATCATCGACGGCATCGAGCGGGGGGTGCACGTGGGTGCGCCTGCCCCTTCCGCCCCGCCCCGCAGCGTGACGATCGCGGTGGAGGTTCCTTCCGAGGACGACGCCGTGGCCGCGGCCGGCCCGCGCGCCCTCGCCCGGGCGACGTCGTCCGACGGGCACACCCTGACCGTGACGCTGCGCGGCGGCACCGAACTGCACTGGACGTGGCTGCCCCGGCGGGGACGCCCGCGCGGACTAGACCTGGAGCTAGGGCGTGTTGCTAAATGCTCGTTCAGCTACGGTCTTCGTGTGCTCGATACATCCAGACTCCGAATGAGG
>NZ_JAVKPY010000015.1:0-34656 GCF_040981035.1 Kocuria sp. CPCC 205297
TCAAGATCTGCTCCATCGTCGACGAGCACACCCGCGAATGCATCGGCGGGCTCGTGGAGCGGTCGATCACCGCCGACCGGCTCACCGCCCACCTCGAAGAGCTCGTCGCCGTCCGCGGTGCACCGGGTGTGCTCCGCAGCGACAACGGGCCCGAGTTCATCAGCGACGCGATGGCCGACTGGGCGGGTACCCGCACCGGCCTGTTCTACATTCCGCCCGGCTCGCCCTGGCACAACGGATACGTCGAATCGTTCAATAGCCGCCTCCGCGACGAGTGCCTCAACATCAACAGCTTCTACTCACTGCTGCACGCCCAGGTCGTGATCGGCGACTGGAAGACCGAGTACAACCATCAGCGTCGGCACTCATCGCTCGGCTACCTACCCCCGGCCGAGTACGCTCGGCAGTGCACCCATCAAATCGAAACCGACGACTCACAGAGCGACCGGACCGAATGAAGGGGGCGGCCCATAATGAGGACCGGAGAGCATACAACCTCAGAGGTCGCGGCCCTTATGGGAGTTTCCAGAGCTACCGTTTACCGCGCGATGCAGCGTGCAAATTCTCGGTGACGCCACGATGCAATCTCCCGAGTCGGTCACGTGGATTGGTACTTCTTCACCTTCTTCAGCCAAGATGCAAGCACCTCGATCTCAGCATTCAACTGATCGATGGCCGGAGCAGTGTAGTTCAGCTCTGGATGTGGATCATGTCGTGACGCCCACCCCGAAATTCGACTGTAAGAGTCGTCATAGGTCTTCACGTCCTCATCTGTGACGCGACCAACGACTCGCAACTTTCCGACTCGGACTTCCAGGGACTTATAGTCCACCAGAGGCTCGGCGAGAACCTGGCTAATAATACGCTCCCAGGTCTGAGACAAGTGACCGGCGATGTTCTCAGTCGCTCGGAGGTAATCAGTTTCACTCATCCCCTCCTCGCTGCGGCGCAGAACCGCAACCTCCTGCCGCAACGTATCTATGCGTTGAGCAGCATCCTGCGCCGTCCACGGGTGGTCCAGAGTTGTGAACCCCGGCCCAATCTTTCGCCGCTTTTCGATGCCTCGCGTCGCGAACCGAACCTTCGACTCGCCCGCGGCCTTACGCAGCATCATGGTGAACGCTACATCGTGGGTGAAGACCACAACCTGACGTTCTTCAGCCAATGCGGCGATCCGTCTCGCGACAGACTCGCGCTTCATGTGGTCTAGGGATGAAACGGGATCGTCGAATACGAGAGCCGATCTACTTGCATCGAAGTGTGCCTCAGTGAGGAAACCAGCGAATCCGAGAGCGGTCTGTTCCCCTTCCGAGAGGACTTCTACAAGACTTGCTCCAGGGCGTGCATTCAGAAAGTCTGCCTTGTGTAGCAGGGCGCCTTGTCGCGCTTTGGTGGCCTTGAATGTGACGCGCTCCAAGCCGAGCCGGTCCGTCTCGCGCGCGAAGCGGTCGCGCGCCTCCTCGGTTACATACGTCCGAGTGAGTTCGCCCGCCTTTTCAGTTATCGAGCGGGTGTTAGCCTCTGAGAACTTCGAGTTGAGCGCGGCGACCTTTAGAAGCCTGGATCGTTCAGCCTCGATTAGGTTGCAGCCATCACGCATCGCGATTTGGTCGCGAAGCCGCTGTTCTTCAGATTGAGCCGCCGTTAGTTGTTCTGCGAATCCTTCTGCGTTCACATTCGCGGCTTGGTCACGGTGGCGAGCGGCGGCTGCTTGCAGTCGCGTTAGGTAAGTACTGACATCGACTGGGGCCGATCGCTCGCCAGTCGACATCGCTTCCTTGCGAACCCGAAATTTCTCCAGGAGTGGATCAAGAGACTCCGCGAAGTTCTCATCCCTCTGCTGAACAGTTGCAATGGCCGACGACACCACGCGAGGTGTGAACTCCAGTTGTTCGAGGTCATCTCGAAAGCGTTCAAGTGCACGCTGGGCGGCCCCAGCTTCTCGCGCGGTTGTGTCTATGACGAATCGGTGGAATCTGGCGAGCCGGTCTGATGCATCGTCACTGAGTGTCTGCTGGCACAGGACGCAGACTGCGCCCTCCTCAGTATGAGGGAAAGCATGTTCCGGATACACCTCCTTGGAGTACCCCTCCGCCGCACGCCACAACACTTGCCATACGCTTGATCCGACCCCAGAAAGTGGCTCATCAGCGAAGGTGTTGCGCGACGCGAGATCGGCTGCGCGTTTCGTAGCCGTGACTCTTGCGGACAGTTCGTCGAGCCGCTTCTGTCCGTCGGCTCCCAAAGCCTTGTCAAGGTCTACGAGGTGCTGAGAAATCGTCTCTAGAGCAGTCACGGTTGCATTTAGTTGACGCTTCTCCTGCGTCGGGTCGCTTGTCCTGAGCCGAGCAATCGCGTTCACCTGATTCTCTAGTCGCTCGTCAACGTCTGAAGGGCAAGCCACCGCGGCGCTTATGGCGTCGTCCGTGGTCGATACGCTCAGGCTTTGGAGGAAGGCGCCGCCGGGACCGAGGTCGTCCACGTCGGGTAGAGGACCAGGTTGACTTACAGCTTGCTTCCAGCCGTCGATCACCTGTCGTACACCCGTACAGACCGCCGCCAGGTCGTCCAGGAGTTGGACCGCAGCCGGCCGGTAAGAGATTTCGGCCTCGGCGGTGAGATAGGTGTCACCGCAGTGCTCATCATAGAAGGCCACACGACTAAGATCAGGATCGGCTGGCTGCCCAAGTTGGACGGTGCGCTCGTTCGCGCCGACAGTGAATTCGACCTCTCCTGACTGCTGATCCGGCGTTTGAGCGAAAACGTCCGGCAAGATGTCAGCGTGATGCCTCGTTCGCACCATTGAGCGGATCACCCTGGCGTACCCGGACTTGCCACTGCCGTTGTTCCCAAATACGACCGTGAGCCCGTCTGGCTCGAATGTAAGTTCTTGACCAGATGCTAGGCGGTTGACGTTCGCGAGCCCTCTCATCGCGACGACGCGAACCGGCTCGTCCTTCGTGGCCTGCGTAGGTGACAGTTGAGCAAACCAGCCCCCGTTGGGAGGCGATTCGGGCTCTTCGAACAGGCTCCGCGCGATCTCCTCATGGTCTTGCTGTCCAAGCGCTTCCCCGGCAGCGATCCGTGCCAGAGCCTTTTGCTGCCACCATGGTCTCGACTTCGCCCAGACAAGCACGTCCTCGTAGGCGGTCATCTGCGCACTCCTTCACGCACCAGGACGAACGGGGGAACGAGTTGGGTGAGCAGGTCAGTAGTCACTGGCCAACTCCGACTCGTACAGGGCCTTGGCACTCTGGGCATCTCGGATGGCATCGCGCACGCGTGGCTTAGTGATGTCGAGGACGCGTAGCACGCCGCCGGTCTCGGCCACGGACTCGATGCGGCGGAAGTCATCTACGAAGCGCTCGGCGAAGTCGGCGAGGCCGCGCAGCTTCGGCAGCGCGTCGGAGAGGTGGTGGCCGTGCGGGTCCACGAGGTCCACCGCGACGCTGCCGTCGTGGTTGGTGCCGAAGAAGAGGAAGTCGGGACGAAGAGCCTTCCAGTCCTCCATTTCGTCCTTGTAGGCCACGGCGAGCGATTCCTTCGTGCCGCGGTCGGGGTTGCGGTACCAGCCCTGGTAACCCGGCTGCGCGGCTTCGGAGTCGAGGACCTTGCGCTCCCACTCGTTGAGCGTGATCGGGACCGTGCCATCGTCCGCGGCGAGCAGGTGCATCTCGCGGGTGGGCAGGTCCTCTTCGGTGCCATCGGGGTGGCGCACCTTGGTGTCGGCCTGGCCGTTCTTCGGGACGAAGAGTGTGATTGGTTCGGGCGTCGTCGACATTGACTCCAGTCCGTCGTACTCGGCCTGGCGCTCGTCGCTCAGCCCCTTGCGCGCGACGCGGGTCTGTGTGAGCCACTCCCGGGACAGTCCGTCGGCTTCGTCCTCGACCGCTTGGGCGATCTCGCGTACTCGGCCGAGGGAGGCGACGGTGATGTGCGCTTCGAGGAGGTCGTCCTCTTCTCCGTCCGGCCCGACGAGGTGGTCGACATAGGAGGAGCACAGCGCCGGGCTCAGTATCCGCGCAGCCGTGCGGTAGTAGTCCTCAATGGCACGAGGATCGGCGCTGACGGAGAACGCACGGTAGGAGAATCCGCCGCCGACTCTTCCACGGACCTCTTCGCCCTCCATCGTGAGCACGTCCTCGCGTGCCTTCTCGAGCTTCTCTCGGTACTGGACCGCGCGACCGTCGAGCACGGCGTGGAGATGCTTGTGCGCCTTCTCTACGGCCTCGTCCACGAGGTGGTCCTTCGACAGCGCCGCCGCCAGCGCGGTGAGCCGGCGGATGGGCTTCACGTTGTTCTTCGGGATCGTCACCGACGGGATCGCGGCGAAGCGCTCCCACACGGCCTGGGGGATCGCCGGGTTCTGGTACAGCGGGATCGGGTCGAACAGCACCCGGCGCCCGAGGCCTCCGCCGCCGTCCTCACCCTCGTCGGCGTCCTTGCTCGTCGCGCCCTTCATCAGCAGCTCCGCCACTCCGGTGGCGGTCTTGCGGTCGAACAGCGGCAGCAGGCAGTCAACCGAGTTCAGCAGCTCGTTGCCGGGGATGCGCCTGGCGAGGGGTGTGCGCATCATCCGTCCGAGCAGCTGCGTGATGTGTGTGCGGTCCTTGGCAGGCCGGAACGAGACGAGCACCTCGGCTCGCGGGCAGTCCCAGCCGGTGGAGATCGCACTCTTGGCCAGCAGAACCCGCACATGCGTCGCGTCCTGCACCCGCTGCGGCTCGATGTAGGGCACGATCTGCCGCCCGATGGTTAGGTCGGTGTGCTCACCAAAGACGTTCGCCACGGCGTCGTAGGGCAATTCCGACCACGCCTCGTAGATCGTGTCCAGTGTCTGCGTGAGTGTCTCCTGCGAGGGCTTGTCCCCGACCTGAACCACCAGGAGCGGACGGACCGCCTCAGCCTCGCCCTGCTCGTGCGCGTAGTCCTCCCATGCTGCCTGCGAGGCCTTGATCTTCTCAACAGCCTTGGTGAGCAGCACCGTCTCGAACGCGCCGTCCTCGGCGGGGATCGACAGTGCGATGTCGTCCTTCAACAGACCGGAGGCCTGCACGAGCGCGGAGTCCACCTGCACCGACGGCAGCGCGTCCCGGCCCTTGGCATCTTTCATTGCCGCCTCGAAGCGCTCGACCGTGGCCGAGATGCCGAACACCACCGGCATGGGAGGCACCGGGCTCTGGCCATTGATGAGCCGCTGCACGATGGTGGACCGCTCACTCGCCCGCGTCCCCATGCCTCGGTGTGCTTCGTCCAGCACGAGGTAGAGGGTCAGGTCCTCGTTGGCGATGGTGTTAGTGATCGTGTCGTAGATCGAGGACTGCGCGTGGTCAGGGCGGCTCAAAGGTTCGAACAAACCTGCTTCGGACGACTCGGTTCGACCTGTAGCGCCGCGGACCAGTTTCGAGTTCTTGCTCAACTTCTGTGTGTTGAGGAAGTAGACCATTCGCGGGCGGAAGTGGGTATCGGCAAAGTCAGCAGACACAGGTTGAAGCCGATAATCCAGTTCGCTCGCAGCCGCCCGGATGCGGGCACGCGATTGCTCGTTCAGCGCTGGATCATCTGAAAACCACAGGACTACAGCACCCGGGTCGGGCTCGAAATCAAATTCGTCGTTCCCCAAAAACAGAGCCTCGATCACTGCTGCAGCCATGACGGTCTTGCCCGCGCCCGTAGTCGCCGTGAGCGAGAACTGCGAGAGCGCGCCGTAGCGACGGTAGGAGTCGCGAGCACGGTCCAGGTTCCGCAGCACGTCACGGACGGCCTCGGCCTGGTAGTCCTTCAGCGTGTAACGCAATTTACAGGCTCCGTCCCGTGTTGATCTCGAAGTTCTGGAGGTACGACTCGTACAGGCGAACCGAAACGACACCGCTCAGCAGTTCGCGGCACACCATCTGGAAGGCGCTGTCGTCGTCCGTGACGACGAACACGATCTCGACGCCCTGACGAGCGCTCACCGCCGTGACGAACTCGTCCGCCTGGTCGAGGTTCTCCAGCACGCCGTAGGCATCGGCCACGTCCCAACCGTCCTCGCCAAGGTCGCAGATGATGCGACCACGGGACCCGGCGCGCAGCCACAGCATCGGCGCGACCCGTTCGAACGCGCGGTTGTGACGGACCGATAACGGCGCCTCGTAGGTGAGGGTGAAGAACGTGGCGTTCTCCTCGAAGCCCTCCGACATCGGGAACTTATCGGTGAACTTGTAGTCGCCCTTGATCGGCTCACCCTCGGGGGTCTGGCCGGTGATCGCGGCGGTGAGGCGCGGCTTGGTGATGTAGTCGCAGATGCCCAGCGTTTCCCACTCTGCGTCGCCAGGACGCAGGTTGTGCCCACGCAGCCCAGTCTGCTCGTCAGCAGACACCTCATTGTTGGTCACAGAGATGCACTGTCGACGCCCTTTGTCCTGCCGATTCAGGCGCATCACAGCATGGGCAGTCGTGCCTGATCCGGAGAAAAAATCGAGGACTACCGCATCAAGTTTGTCCTTCAAGAAGAACCGGAGGGTATCCTCCACTGCGTAGAGCGATTTGGGGAAAGGGAACTTGCGACTCGGGAGGAAGCGCGAAAGCAACGCCGTGCCGTGGGCACTGGCATCGTGAGATGGCATAAGCCACATCGTTTTCGCCTTCCGGGTGGCAAGTGCCGTGGGCAGGACGTTGAGTTTTCCTTCAGCATCGCGCCCATCGATTTCGAAGGCGCCCGACCGCACGGCAGTCAGATCGCCGCCCTTCAGGTAAACAACGGATGCTGCACCAGCGTCGGGATCAGTTTTCCTCAACGCAGCGGTCCCTTCGGCCAACTGCTCTCGAAGACGCGCAGGTGATACCTGCCACCGACCTTCCTCACCCTTCGGGTCGAGCGGCCAAGCCGCCCACGTCCCGGCAGGAGGAATCACCGAATGACGGTCCTGCGACAGAGGGAGCGGTTCGCCGATCGAGTAAATGAATCCGTTGTCATTCGAGATGAAGAGTGGGTAGAAGCCGTTCGGGCGGTGCTCACGCTTCCAGTCAGTACTACCTCTCCTACGCAGGCCTTGCCACGTGACTTTTGCGAGCTTGGCCTCCCCTTCCGAGTCCCTGAGCATGTCAGTCGTGCTCGTTGTCGGGTGCGCTTCTCCAAACATCACGAAGAAGATGAACTCTTCGACTCGTGAGAACTCATCTCCTCGCTGCGAGCCGGACGGCTTGATAGATGACGTAACCATCTGGATGTTCGCTTCGGGGAACGTCTGCTCCAGCAACAGCCCCAGCCGGAGGTACTCCTTCTCATCGATCGTGACGATAAGCACCGAGTCGTCGGGGTTGAGCAGCTCTCGTGCGATCTTCAGGCGCCGCTCCATGAACGCCAGCCACTTCGAGTGCCGGTAGTTGTCGTCGCCCTCGACGTAGTTGTTGTTGTACTTCCAGTCCTTGGCGCCCGTGTTGTACGGCGGGTCGATGTAGATGGCGTCAATGGAGTGCCGGTGCGTGTACGTCAGCATCTCCAACGCGTGGTAGTTCTCCGCGTTGATGACCGAGTGGAACGGTTTGTCTCCGCCCTGCTCGACGCGACCCGTCTCCACGAGGCCGGGGTAGATGCGATCCCGGAACTCCGCGACGACCACCACGTCGTCGGCGGGCACAGAGCAGGCCGCGGGCTCCTCGGCGTCCAGCTCCGCGAGATGAGCCAGGCGTTGCCCGTCGGCTCGTTCGATCCGCGTGACGCGCCACAGACGCTGGTCGCCAGTCTTCATCTCCCCACGAGGCGGAAGCACGCGCACTTTGTCGCCACGTCGCACCGGCCTGCCGGGCAGCTCAACAGCCTCGGGCTGATGCTGCTCGAAGACGAGGCCGAAGGTGCGACGCTTAGTGAGCGCGGCGATCTCTGCTTCCAGATCAGCACCGAGTTGCGGATCAGCCTTGCGCGTCTGCCGCAGCAACTCCGTCAGTCTCGACAATGGTGTGCCCTCCTCGTCCGCACCGATGCGAACTAGCGTCTACTTCTTACTCCCAGACGGAATCCCTGTACGGAACTCGACCGCGTCACCATCGATACCTTGTTTGACAATTGCCAGCGGGAAGCGCTCTATCACCCTCGCCGCCAATTCTTCGGTGCGATTCTCGATGTCGTTAGGGGTCCAAGACTCCCTCGTGGCCAGGTCAGCGTTCAGTGACAGGCCGTTTCGATAGCCGATACGCCTGCCCTTCGAGTCCTGGCGGTCGCGCTTCTCGGGGAAAGACTTGTTGCCGAGGTTGCTGTTATACGCGGTGATGGTGAGGTTGCCGAGCCTATGCTTGTGCTCCTCCTGTACCTGGGCAGCGATCTCCTCGCCCCCGAGCATCTCCTGCCACTCAGCCGGAAGGTTCTCGCCCTGCGGGAGGATGTGCTCGATCGTCCAGACGAAACGGTTCTTTTCCTGACGCCACAGGTCGACACGCGTCTCCTTGGTCATGGCATCCTCAGCCAGTGTCGTAAGGATGAACCGAGCAACGTCGCTGTTCTCCTCGTAGATGCGCCCCAAAAGTCGGGTACGGAACTCCTCGTCGGACACTGAGGCCGCACTTAGCTTCTCCTCGACGATCTCCACCACCTCGTCGCCTCGGGCATCACCCACAGCGTCGATGGTCGTCATGAACAACTTCGCCAGTGCGTACGTCTGCGGGTATCCCGTGAGGTTGCGTCGGACAAAGAAGCTCGTGAGACGGTCTACGACAGTCTCGATGTGTGCATCTGTCAGAACCAGATCGGACTGTTTCGATATCAGCCACATAAGAAGCACGTAGGACGGCGCGCCCTGAGCGCGCATCAAGCGCTGGAACGACCGGTCGAGGGTTGTCGGCTGGTCGAGTTCAACGACGCAGTTGATTCGCCCGTAGATCTTGCTCGCCGCCACCAGCGAATCGACAACGTGTTTGAGGCCCTGCTCGAGGAGCTTCTCGTAAACCCTGATCAGGTTGGACTTCGTGGCTACCGAGGCGTTTGAGACCTCGGGCAACTCTGATTTGAATGCGTTGTAGTAGTGGCGGAGAAAGCGCTCCTGAGTGGAGTAGCTGTCACCGAGGCTGGTCAGCATGTCGTTCCAGTGCTTGAATGCCTCGTCGACGTCCATGATCTGCTTCTTGTCCGACTCGGCGAGAAGATGGTTCTTGATCAGGTCCACCGGCGAGAGCGGCATCCCGCGGTTATTCAGAGACTCGAACAGCACGAACGCGTCGGCATGGTTGGCCACCTCAATCTTCACGATCACAGCCTGCAGGGCCGCCTCATGCACCCGCAGGGCCGCCTCCGGCTGTGTGATCTCCTCAGTTTCGGCGAGCTTCTGGATCGCGGAGCGGAAGTAGCGGTAGCACTTGGCGATCCTGCGGCTGGGAAAGTACGGCTTCCATTCGCCCTCCACCGGCAGGCCCGCTTCCTCGAGCACCTTGCGGAAGTCAGAGAGGTTGTGGCCCTGCTTTTGCGGCGTCACCCTTGGCTGTTGGTCGGCTTTCCGCACCAACTGCCTACCGAGGTTGATGACATCCGTTCGTGTGTCGTCGTCGAGATCGCCGAGGTGTTCCTTAAGCACCGAATAGACGGCGGCCAACAGCAACGTGAGCGTCGTTAGTCGCTGCTGCCCATCGATGACCTGCAGGATGTTGCCCTCGAGCGTGTCCGTGGTCTGGTCGAGCGTGATGATGGTGCCGAGGAAGTGCGCGCCGTCGGCCTCGATGAGATCTTCGAACAGGTCTTCCCAGTGGGACTTATACCAGGAGTACTCGCGCTGGTAGGGCGGGATCCGGTACAGCACGTTGCCTTCGTGACTGAACAGCGTGTGCACCGGATACTGATTGGCAGACTTGATCACCGGGGACCCCTAAGGCCACGCCTCGATATGTGGCTGACTTCTCTGTCGATGGAGTCGTGGACCCTGGCGTACGGGTTGCGAGATCCTGTCACTTCTTCCCACCAGACGTTAGCCCTGTACGAAACTCGACCACATCCCCATCCTGCATCACGTACTCCTTGCCCTCCATGCGCACCTTGCCCGCGGCCTTCGCGTCGGCCATGGACCCGGCGGCCATGAGGTCGTCGTAGGAGACGATCTCCGCCTTGATGAAGCCCCGCTCGAAGTCCGAGTGGATCACCCCGGCGGCCTTGGGGGCGGTGTCGCCCTGGTTGATGGTCCACGCGCGGGCCTCCTTGGGGCCGGCGGTGAGGTAGGTCTGCAGGCCCAGGGTGGAGAAGCCCACGCGGGCCAGTTTGTCCAGGCCGGACTCGTCCTGGCCCTCCATCTCCAGCATCTCGCGGGCCTCCTCCTCCGAGAGCTCCGCCAGATCCGCTTCCAGCTTGGCGTCCAGGAACACGCACTGCGCGGGCGCCACCAGCGCCTCCAGCTCAGCCTGACGCTGGGGTGAGGACAGCACGCCCTCGTCCGCGTTGAATACGTAGATGAACGGCTTGGCGGTGAGCAGGTTCAGCTCGCGCAGGTTGTCGGTGTCCAGCTTCTCGGGCCCGGCGGCCTCGAAGATCGTGCGGCCCTCAGCTAGCACCTTCTCCGCTGCCTGGTACGCCGCGAGCTGCTCGGGCGAGCCCTTCTTGATCTTGACCTGCTTCTCCAGCTTGGGAATCGCGTTCTCCAGCGTCTGCAGGTCCGCCAGGATCAACTCGGTGTTGATGGTCTCCATGTCGGAGGCGGGATCGATCTTGCCGTCCACGTGGATCACGTCCGGGTCGTCGAACGCGCGCACCACCTGGGCGATCGCGTGGGCCTCACGGATGTTGGCCAGGAACTGGTTGCCCAGACCCTCCCCCTCGGACGCGCCCTTCACGATGCCCGCGATGTCCACGAACGACACCGTTGCCGGCACGATCTTCTGCGAGTCGAACAGCTCCGCGAGCTTGTCCAGCCGCTCGTCCGGCAGGTTCACCACGCCCACGTTCGGCTCGATGGTCGCGAACGGATAGTTCGCGGCGAGCACCGTGTTGCGCGTGAGCGCGTTGAACAGGGTTGATTTTCCGACGTTCGGCAGACCGACGATTCCGATAGTAAGAGCCACGGCAGACCAGTCTACCGGTGCCCGGTCCGCCGGGCGGCCCGCCCGTGCACGTTCCGTCCCCGCGTCAGCAGGGCCCATCGGAAGTGCCCACCCCTGACACTTGTCACCGCCACGTCGTGACAAACCACGGTTCCGGGCCCGGGCCGCGCGCGGGAGGGTGGAGTCATGAACACCACAGCACCCCTGGAAGCCCCCGCAATCACCGTCACGGACGCCGTCAAGTCCTTCCGCACCCGCCGGGAAACGGTGCGCGCCGTGAAGGGTGTCTCGCTGCGGGTCCCGCGCGGCGACGTCGTCGCCCTGCTCGGTCCCAACGGCGCCGGGAAGACGACCCTGCTGGACATGGTCCTCGGCATGACCGACCCCACCGAGGGCGAGGTGCGCGTGTGCGGTGAGACGCCGCGCGCCGCCGTCGCGCGCGGGAAGGTCGGCGCGGTGCAGCAAGCGGGCGGGCTGCTCGGGGACCTGTCCGTGCGCGAGACCGTGACCATGATCGCCTCGCTCTACCGCGACCACGCACCCGTGGCCGAGGTGCTCGAGCGGGCCGGAGCCGCGCAGTTCGCGAACCGCAAGGTATCCAAGTGCTCGGGCGGCCAGCAGCAACGCGTCCGGTTCGCGCTCGCCCTGCTCCCCCGCCCCGAACTGCTCGTGCTGGACGAGCCCACCGCGGGCATGGACGTGCAGTCCCGCGCCGACTTCTGGGACACGATGCATGCCGAGGCCCAGCGCGGGCTCACGGTCGTGTTCGCCACCCACTACCTGCAGGAAGCGGAGGATTTTGCGCGGCGCGTAGTGCTCATGGACCACGGCACGGTCCACCACGACGGGACGCTCGACAGCTTCCGTTCCGCCTCCACCCGTCAGACCGTCTCCTTCTCCTGGCCGGGGACGACGCCGCTGCCGGACCTTCCCGGCGTCACGCACCTCGATCGGGCGGGCACCCGCGTCACCGCGCACACCCGGGAATCGGACCGGCTGGCCCGCGTCCTGCTCACCGAGACCCCGGCCACCGAGCTGGAGATCTCTCGCGGCGGGCTCGAGGACGCCTTCGCCGCCCTCGTGAACCGCTCTGGCGAGCACTGAACCGCAGCGTCCCCGCCTCATCCGACCCACGAAGGATCCCGTCATGAACCTCACCTACACACTCCACGATTTCTGGCGCCAGGTCAGGGACGTCGCGAACATGTTCTTCATCGCCGTCCTGCCCGCCGCATTGTTCGTCATGTTCGGCGTCACCCAGGGCTGGTCCGGGGAATCCTCGGGCCACGGCAACGTCTCCGCGTACCTCATGGTGTCCATGGCCGCGTATGGAGCCGTCACCGCCACCACGTCCATCGCGGGCAGTGCGGCGGTCGAGAGGCTGCAGGGGTGGGGCCGCCAATTGGCCATGACCCCCATGGGCACGGGCGGGTACGCCGCGACCAAGGTCACGGTGGCGGTCTCCGTGGCCGTGATACCGGTGATCATCGTGTACCTGGCCGGCCTGCTCACCAATTCCATGCTGGACGACCTCTGGCGCTGGTTCGCGACCGCCGGGATCGTGGTGGCGAGCTCCTCGGTCTTCGCGCTCTACGGACTGGCCGCGGGGTTGTTGTTCCGCTCGGACGGGGCCGTGAGCGCGGCGTCCGGTCTGCTCGTGGTGCTCGCATTCCTGGGCAACGTGTTCATGCCGCTGTCCGGTGCATTGCTGGACTTCGCGCGCTTCACGCCCTTGTATGGGATCGTGGGACTTGCCCGCTATCCGATTACCGAAGGCTGGGTGGTCGCCGTGGACGGCACGGCCGAACAGGACAGCGTGTGGCTGCTACTGGCCAACGTGGGTGTCTGGGCCGCGATCTTCGGCGCCATCGCCCTGATCGCGGCCCGAAGAGCAACGGCCCGCCGATGACCACCAGGACTTCCGAGAACCCCGCGGTCCGGGGTACCGCGTGCGCGAGCGACCCCGCCCCGGGGACATCGACGTGGCCGGACGTCCTCTACGCGTCCGTGTGGTTGGTCTTCCTCTTCTTCCCGGCCTCCGGGGTGCTCTCCGCACCCGTCTCGAGCGGCACGAAGGCGCTGGGCCTGACCGGTCTGGGCCTGTTCGCCGCACTCTACGTGGTCTCGTGGTTGCTCGAGTACCCGTTCCCGCGCCGCAGCGAACGGGCCAACGCCCTGTTCTGGTGTCTCGTTCTCTTACTGCCGCTGGCTCTCGTGGTGCCGGCCGCGGGGCTGGCCGTCACGTACGTGGCGCCGTTCTTCGTGGCCGTGTGCATCTTCCGGTTCAGTATGCGGGCCTCACTGATCTCCGCGGCGGTGGTGGTGCTCGCGGCGAGCGTCCCGTGGCTGCTCGCCCGACCGCCGCACGAGTGGGGGTGGCCGCTGATCGGGGCCCTGCCCGCGGTCTTCCTGCTGCTCATCTCCCGGTGGATGATGGAACGCTCCGGGGTCCAGGAGGAACTGAAGCGGGAGCTGGAGCTGGCTCGGCAGCGCGAGGCGGTGGGCCGCGACGTCCACGACATCCTGGGCCATTCCCTCACCGTGGTGTCCATGAAGGTCCAGCTAGCCCAGCGGCTGCTGACCACCGATCCGCAGCGCGCCGCCCAGGAACTCGACGACGTCCTGGTCCTGACCCGCGACTCCCTCACCGACGTGCGCTCCACCGTGGGCAAACTGCGCGAACCGGAGCTGAGCGTCCAACTCGTCCAGGCCCGCGCCGCTTTGCGCTCGGCAGGCATCACGCCGCACCTGCCCGACACCGTGCCCTCGATCGACGCAGCACGGCGTTCCGCGTTCGCCTGGATCCTGCGTGAGGCCGTGACCAACACGGTGCGTCATTCCGCGGCGTCCTCGTGCCGGGTCACGCTCACTCCCACCACGTTGACCATCACCGACGACGGCGTGGGCCTCGCACGAACAGACGACGACGCCGTGCCCGCCCCTCCTGCCCTCGCGGCCTCGCGCGCATTGGTCGACGACGTCGTCCTGTCCCCCGCGCGTGCCGGCACTGGCTCGGGTGGAGCGGCCGACGACGCCGGGTCGGGACGGACCGGGGACAGCACCGGGCCGGGACGCGTACGGAACGGGGCGGCAGCGGCGTCGTCGTCCGTGCTGCGCGGCAACGGACTACCCGGCAATGGCCTGCGGGGCATGCGGGAACGGGCCGAGGCCGCCGGATTGCGGTTGGCCGTGATTTCGCCCGTGGCCGGCGCGGACGGTGGATTGCGGATCGTGGTGGAGCCAGCATGAATCCGATCTGCGTGGTGATCGCCGACGACCAAGCGCTCGTCCGGGCCGGGCTCGCAGCTCTGCTGGACCTGGAACCGGACATCCGCGTGGTGGCCCAGGTGGGCGATGGCAGGGAGGCCGTGGCCGCGGTGACCTCGCAGCACGCAGACGTGGCGCTGCTCGACGTCGAGATGCCCGTGCTGGACGGGCTCGAGGCCACCCGGGAGATCACGGGTGGCGGCTCGGGAACGCGGTGCCTGATCGTGACCACGTTCGACCGGCCGGGGTACCTGCGCCGCGCCTTGGAGGCCGGGGCGAGCGGCTTCGTGGTCAAGGACACGCCCGCGGAGCAGCTCGCGGAGGCCATCCGGCGCGTTCATGCGGGGCTGCGCGCGATCGACCCCGCGCTCGCGGAGGAATCACTCGTGGCCGGTGCCAACCCGCTGACCCAGCGGGAGCAGGACGTGCTGCGCGAGGCCGCGAACGGCGCGTCCGCCAAGCGGATCGCCGCGGCCCTGCACCTCTCCCCCGGTACCGTGCGCAATCACCTGTCCTCCGCGATCGGCAAGACGGGTGTGCAGAACCGGTCGGAGGCCGCGGCCCTGGCCCTGCGCAACGGGTGGATCTGAGCCGCGGTCACCCGTGCGCTTGTGCGTGTCGGACGGTCTTGTCATCGTGAGCCCATGGACGGTTCCGTGATGTCTCAGGTGTGGTGGTTGTGGGCGTTATTCGCCCTCGTGGTGGGCGGGGTGCTCGGGTACCTCGTGGCCTCGCGGAAGGCCAGGGTGCTGGAAGCCGAACTGAACGAGGCCCAGGAACAGCGACTCGCGGCACTGCAGGAAGCGGCCGCGGACCGTTCCGCCCGCGAACAACTCGAACAACGGGTGGATTCGCTGGAGGCCCGCTCGGTGCAGGACCAGAACGTGATGCGCGCCCTGGCTCCGCTCAACGATCAACTCTCCACCGTGGGGCGGCACGTGAACCAGTTGGAACGGGATCGCGCCCAGCAGTTCGGCGCGGTCGCCCAGGCGTTGGAAGCGGCCCACACTACGGACCGGCAACTCCTGCAGGCCACGGGTTCGCTCGAATCCTCGCTGCGTTCCACCACGGCGCGCGGTGCGTGGGGTGAGATGCAGTTGCGTCGCGTCGTAGAGGCCGCCGGCATGACCCGGCACGTGGATTTCGCCGAGCAGTCCGTGCGTACCACGGACAGCGGCGTGCAGCGACCCGACATGGTGGTCAACCTGCCCGGTGCGCAGACCGTGGTGGTGGATGCCAAGGCCCCCATGAACTCGTACTTGGACGCCCAGGCGGTCGCGTCGGACGGCGCGGCGGAGAGCGAGCAGCGCCGCGCCCAGTTGCTCATGGCCCACGCCAAAGCACTGCGCTCCCACGTGAACACCCTGGGCACCAAGAGGTACTGGTCCGCGGAGGAGAACTCCCCCGAGCTCGTGATGTGTTTCGTGCCCATCGAGTCCGCGCTCGCCGCTGCCCTGGACGCGGACGCGTCCCTGTTGGAGTACGCCGCGCGCAACAACGTGGCGTTGGTGTCCCCCGTGTCCCTGTTGGCGGCCCTCAAGGCCGTGGCATTCAGCTGGCGCCAGGCCACCCTCACGGACAACGCGCGGGAGCTCTACCGGTTGTCGCGGGAGCTCTACGACCGCATGGGCTCGGTGGGCAAGCACCTGTCCGACATGGGCGGGTCACTGCGGCGCTCCGTGGACGGGTACAACAAACTCGTGGGGTCGTTGGAGTCCCGGGTGCTGCCCTCGGCCCGGAAAATCGCCGAACTGGATCCCGCGAGCACGGGAGCCGATGCCCTGGACACCAAACCCGTGGACTCGGTCCCCCGTCCGGTTACGGCCACGGAGTTCGTGCGGGACTGAGGCGGGCGGGCGTTCCTTCCGGGCGCGAGCGCGGCAGTAAGCGGTCCGGCCGGAACGGTGGGGCACTCCGCAGCGATCGCGCCGGGAGCAGGGCCCGCACGCCGGCCCTCCGCAATCGCGAGCGGCTCCGAACGGAGCGGTGGGGATCAGCGGGTGGGCTTGGCCCCGCGGCCGCCCAACCGACGGGACGTGTCCCCGTCCTGGGCCAGCTTGGCGCGCAGTTCCTTGGGCAGGGAGAACAGGATGTCCTCCTGGGCGGTCTCCACTTCCTCCACAGATCCGTAGCCGTACTCGGCGAGCAGGTCCAGGACCTGGCGCACGAGGACCTCGGGAACCGAAGCACCGGAGGTCACCCCCACGGTTGCAACACCCTCGAACCAGGACTCGTCCACCTGATGGGCGAAGTCCACGCGTTCGGCGCGCCGGGCCCCGTACTCGAGGGCCACCTCCTTGAGGCGCACGGAGTTCGACGAGTTGGCCGAGCCCACCACGATCACCAGGTCCGCTTGCGGGGCGATCTCCTTGATCGCCGCCTGGCGGTTTGAGGTCGCGTAGCAGATGTCGTCGCTGGGGGGATCGATCATGTTGGGGAACCGGGCACGCAACCGGTTCACGGTCTCCATGGTCTCGTCCACGCTCAACGTGGTCTGGGACAGCCACACGAGTTTGTCCGGGTCCTGGACCTCGATGCTGTCCACGTCCTCCGGGGAGTTCACGATCTGGATGTGTTCGGGGGCCTCCCCGAACGTGCCCTCGACCTCTTCGTGGCCCACGTGGCCGATGAGCAGGATCTCGTAGTCGCTCTTGGCGAAGCGCACGGCCTCGCGGTGCACCTTGGTCACGAGCGGGCACGTGGCGTCGATGGTGTGGAGGTTGCGGTCGTGGGCGGACTGCACCACGGCCGGAGACACCCCGTGGGCGGAGAACACCAGCAGGGAGCCCTCGGGCACCTCGTCCGTCTCCTCCACGAAGATCGCACCGCGCTCCTCGAGGGTCTGGACCACGTGCTTGTTGTGCACGATCTCCTTGCGCACGTACACCGGAGCACCGTAGTGCTCGAGCGCCTTCTCCACGGCGATCACCGCGCGATCCACGCCCGCGCAGTATCCGCGCGGCGCGGCCAACAGGACCTTGCGCTCTCCGGTGACCGGAGCGGCGTCGGCAATTTCCTGGGGAGTGCGACGAACCCGGGGAACGGTGGGCATGGACAGGTCAACCACAGTGGACATGTCCTTAATGGTAAGTGACCATACGGGAGCGCACCACGGCGCCGATCACACCCACCAGGGCCACGCACGCGGCACCGATCATGCCCGTGACGCTGCGTCCCACAAAGGATTCTCGCAGCAGGGTGATGATCTGTTCCGTGACCAGGTGCGCCACGGGTTCCACACCGGACGCGTCCACCACGGAGCTCGCGGCCCACAGCACCACGGCGAGCAGGACACCGGTGAACAGCACACCGGCCAGCCCCACCCCGGCGATCGCGAGCCACCGCCGCGGGCTGACCACCACGGCGAGCACCGCGAGCAGCGCCACGAGCCACGGCAGGGCATACCGCCATGGGGCGAGCCCCACCAGGGCGTCCAGCACGCGACCGGTCTCGGCACCGGGGACCGTCATGGTCAGATCGTTGCGGGCGATCCCCGGGGAGATCCCGATGACGTCCTCGACCTGGTGATCCACGGCGGCGCCCAACGCGGTGGCGTCCACCACGAGGTGTTCGGGCGCGTCCGCGGAATCGGCACTCAGGGGGACGTTCGCGTCGTGGGTGTCCTGCAGGACCTGGATCCACGTCCCCTGTTGCTCGGGGGCGGTGAGCCAGGACTGTGCGGCGGTGACCGCCGTTTCCCGGGCCCGCTCGATGGCCTGGTCCACGGGTTCGATCCCGACCTCGACGTCGCTCAGGGCGTTGAACGTCGCGCGGTCCAGGACGGTGCGCACGAGTTCGTCCTGAAAGGTCGTCTCGGTGACCACGGCCGCCGCGGTGTCCTGGAACCCTGAGGGCGAGAGCAGATGGTCCTGGATCCAGGTCAGCCCCAGCCACGCGGCGAACCCCGCACCGGCCAGGATCGCGCACAGGGCGGCGCACAGGCTGCGCAGCAGCGCCGCGGGACGGGATGACGGAGATGAGCTCACGACTCCAATGTACGGAGAACCGGCTGTGCGTGTCCCCGTCGGGTGATACTTATGTCCCATGAGTACGTGGCCCCCGAGCGAAGACACCGGCGCACCGGAACGCCCCGCCGAGACGCCCCGGTTGGCACGGGACACCACCCCGGAGAATCCGTGGCCGCTCAGCAAGCTGTCGCACGGGCTGCATGGGTGGATCGAACGCGCACCTGCGGCCTGGGTCGAGGGTCAGGTGATCGAGGTCAACCACCGCGCCCGCGTCTCCTACGTGACGCTGCGCGACCTCCACGACGAGGTCTCGGTCAGCGTCACCATGTTCAAGGCGGAGATGTCCCGGTTGGAGCGCCCCCTCGAACGGGGCTCCCGGGTGATCGTTAACCTCAAGGCGGATCTGTACGTCAAGACCGGGCGGCTGTCCATGATCGGGCGGGACATCCGCCCCGTGGGTCTGGGGGACCTCCTGGAACGCCTCGAACGATTGCGGCGAGCGCTCGCGGAAGAGGGTCTGTTCGATCCCGCCCACAAGAAACCCCTCCCGGTGCTGCCCCACCGGGTCGGGTTGATCACCGGGCGCAATTCCGATGCCGAGAAGGACGTGGTGCGCAACGCCACCAACCGGTGGCCGGGTGTGCAATTCGAGATCCGCGAGGTTCCGGTCCAGGGAGCCGGTTCGGCGCGCGCCGTGGTCCAAGCCCTCGCGGAACTCGACGCCATGGACGCCGTGGACGTGATCGTGATCGCCCGCGGCGGGGGCGCGTTCGAGGACCTGTTGTCGTTCAGCGACGAATCCGTGCTGCGCGCGGTGTTCGCCGCCCACACGCCAGTCGTCAGCGCGATCGGTCACGAGAGCGACCAACCGCTGCTGGATTACGTCGCGGACCTGCGCGCCTCCACTCCCACGGACGCGGGCAAACGCATCGTCCCGGACGTGCACGAGGAACGCCTTCGCATTGCCCAGGCGCGCGGAGCCCTGGACCGTGCCGTGGCCACCATGATCGAGCGCGAACACCAGGGGCTCGAGACCATGCGGTCCCGGCCCTCCCTGGCCCAGCCGGACTCCATGATCCTGGTCCGTGAGGAGGACCTGGATCGCTGGCGTTCGCGCGCGTGGTCCGCGGTGAACGCCCAGACCGTGCGAGCGCAGGACACGGTGGCCCAGATGCGCGCCCGCGTGCGTGCTCTGTCCCCGCAGCAGACATTGGAGCGCGGTTACGCGGTCGTGCAGACCCCGGACGGTTCGGTCCTCACCGATGCACGCGACGCCTCCGAGGGGCAGGACCTCACCGTGCGCCTGGCCGCCGGGGAACTCGGGGTGAATGTCACCTCCCGCACCAACCGCCAGCCCGGGGACCACTGAACCCCGCCCTTCGATCTCCTCGACCCCACCGGAAGGACACACCGTGGCACAGCAGAACAGCAGCGAGCAGCCCAGCACCGGACAGGACGATTCCCGCCTCGGCGGCTCGGCCGGAACCCGCCCCGATCTCTCGGACGTGGACGGTCTGAGCTACGAGCAGGCCCGCGAGCAGCTCGTGGAGACCGTGGCCCGGCTCGAAGCCGGGGGCACCACGCTGGAGGAGTCCCTCCACCTGTGGGAACGGGGCGAGGCCCTGGCCACCCGCTGCGAGCAGTGGCTCGACGGCGCCCGCGAACGCCTCGACGCCGCCCGCGCCCGGCGCGAGGAGAACCGGGAGCAGGCGGCGTCGGAGGACTGACGCGCCGTCGGCGGACGGACGCAGTGGAGTCCGGTCACCGGTAAACCGCGGAGCGGCCCGGCCACGTCACCCCGTGGTGAGACGTCGCCCGGACCGCTGTCGGGGTCAGGAACCGGCTACTGGTGGTACCCGGAGAGGAACTCGCCGAGTCGATCCAGTGCGGTGTCCAGCATGTCCACCGCGGGCAGCGTGACCAGGCGGAAGTGGTCCGGCTTGCCCCAGTTGAACGCGGTGCCATGGCTGAGCAGGATCTTCTGTTCCTTGAGCAGGTCCAGGGCGAAGCGCTCGTCGTCCACGATCCCGAACTTCTCCACGTCCAGCTTGGGGAAGAGGTAGAGCGCACCGCGGGCCTGCTCGCACGTGACGCCGTCGATCTCGTTGAGCTTGCGGTGGGCGATGTCCCGCTGGGCCTTGAGCCGCCCGCCGGGGAGGACGAGGTCGTTGATCGACTGGTATCCACCCAGCGCCGTCTGGATCGCGTGCTGTGCGGGCACGTTGGCGCACATGCGCATGTTGGCGAGCAGCTTGATGCCCTCCAGGTAGGACTCCGCGCGCCAGTTCGGCCCGGTGATCGCGAGCCACCCGGAGCGGTAGCCGGCCACCCGGTACGCCTTGGACAGGCCCGAGAACGTCAGGCACAGCACGTCCTCGCCCGTGAGGCTCGCGGTGTTGATCATCTCGGCGTCGTCGTAGGTGATCTTCTCGTAGATCTCGTCCGAGAACAGGATGAGCTCGTGTTCCTTGGCCAGGTCCACGATCTTCTGCAGGGTCTCGCGTGAGTAGACCGCACCCGTGGGGTTGTTGGGGTTGATGATCACGATGCCCTTGGTGCGCGAGGTGATCTTGGATTCCATGTCCTCGAGGTCCGGGTTCCACCCGTTCTCCTCGTCGCACGTGTAATGCACGGGCGTGCCGCCGGACAGCGCCACCGACGCCGTCCACAGGGGGTAGTCCGGTGAGGGGATGAGGATCTCGTCGCCCGGATTGCACAGTGCCTGCAGGGTCATGGTGATCAGCTCGGAGACACCGTTGCCCAGGTAGACGTCGTCTGTGTCCAGGTTCATGATCCCGCGCGTCTGGTAGTACTGCACCACCGCGGTGCGCGCGGAGTAGATGCCCCGGGAGTCCGAGTAGCCCTGCGCGTTCGGCAGGTTCTTGATCATGTCCACCAGGATGGCGTCCGGTGCCTCGAAGCCGAAGGGTGCGGGGTTGCCGATGTTCAGGCGCAGGATGCGCTGACCCGCGGCCTCCATCTTCTCCGCCTGCTCGAGCACGGGCCCGCGGATGTCGTAGAGGACGTTCTTCAGTTTGTCGGACTGTTTCACCTTAGCCATGGGGTCACCATACTCGGCGCCCCCATCCCGATTCGGTCGGCACGCGGTGGTGCTCCGCGGCTCAAGGGCCCACGGCGTCGCTCGCTACCCTCCGTCGCACATCAGCACTCCTCGGATCACGTCAGCGCGGCTGCTCGCGTAGGAACGTCGCCGTCTGTTCGGGGCTCATCGCGGGATCGGACCCGCCCGCGAGCCGGGTGATGGTCGTCAGGTCCTCCGACGTGAGATCTGCCGAGACCGCGTTCGCCGAGGCCACCGCCCGGTCGTCCATGCCCTCGGAGCTGAGCACCACCGCGCGCTCCGGGCGGAACAGTCGGTTCGGGTCGTCCAATTCCACGAGCCCGTCGTCGTCGATCGCGGGTTCGGAGGAACGCAGCACCGCGGCCTGCACCTCGTCGCTCAGCAGAGCATTCACGAGCTCACCGGTGGTTGCGAACTCCGGCGCCGCCTTGGGCGCGCAGTCGTAATAGGCCTTCAGCCCGCGCTCTCCCTGGGCGCTGTCCGCGTAGCCTCGGGCCATCCCCACGGCCATCTCGGGGCAGTGCTCCCCGATCGTGTTCAGGCCCTCCAGGTTGAACTGCGCGTTCGTCGCGGCCGTGACCACCACGCGGTCCGTACGTTGCGCGGACGACGAATCGAGCACGGTCAGCCCGCGCGGCAGTGCCCCGGGCAGGGCGCGGTACACGTCGTCGTCGGACGGCCCGGTCTCCCCCGTGATGCCGAGCAACTGCCCGAGTGAGTCCAGCAGCCCGCGCGGGGCGCCCGTGTCCGGGGTGGGGGAACGCGTGGACGAGGGGTTCGCACTCGGTTGCGGCGAGGCAGGCCGCTCGTTCTGCCGCGTGTACACGTACAGATCCCCGGTGAAGTCGGGGACCATGGTCGCGTGGCCGGCCTGCAGGGCGTCCACGATCTGTTCGCGCGTGGTCCCCACGTCCACCACGCTCGCGGTGATCCCGTCCGCGGTCAGCCGCTGTTGGTACAGGTGCGCCAGCACGCGGGTCTGCAGGTCCACGCCGGTCGCAATCTTCACGGTGGGTTCCCCCGTCGCGTTCGACGACGACGCCTGGCTCGCCGTCTCCGTGTCCGGCCCGCCGGTCCCGCCACCCGCGCCGCACGCGTTCAGCAGGAGGGCGCCGCTCGCGAGCGCGGCGACGGCGCGCAGCCGCACCCCGTGACTCACCGGTCCCGGCCGGGCTCGGTGGCCACGTCCTGCTCGGGGATGTCCTCGGGTGGGGTGTCCGGGTCCGCAACGGCGCTCGTGAGCCCGGAGAGTCGCAGGCCCTGGTCCACGAGGTCCAGGCGCTTGAGGGAGTCGACGCGTGCGATCGGGAACCACGCGGCGTCGTCGGAGGAACCGTTCTGCTCGACCGCCAGCTCACCGCCCGTGACGTGGGCGGTGTACAGGACGCGGCACGCGTGATTGCCCCGGGGCTGACCGTCCAGGCGCTGCTCGGGGGTCATCCAGTAGCTGTGCACGCCCACCAGGCCATCCGATTCCACGTGGAAACCGGTCTCCTCGAAGACCTCCCGGATCATGGTCTGCTCCGGCTGCTCCCCCGGTTCCATGCCGCCGCCGGGAAGGGTCCACGCGCCGTCGAACCCCGGGTGACGGGGGTTCCAGTGCGTCAACAGCACGTGCTCGTCGCGGGTGATCAGGGCATAGGCGCCCACGCGGGAATCGAACGGCTTGCTCATGGGCGCCAGTCTACTGACGCGTTCCGGGTGACCCCTGACAGCGGACCGGTTTCCCCGGGGCGGTGCGGGCGCGGCAGGGTGCGGTCGGTGCCGCGCACGGGCGGGGCCCATAATGTCCGGGTGAGCATCGTGGAGAACGCCATTTACCGTAACGGGCGCAGGGTCGAGTCGCCCCGGTCCCTCGAGGAGACGTACGACCTGCTGCAACGGATGCTGGAGCACCCCGGGGAGCCCTCAGCGTCCGAGGGCGGGGACACGGTCGTGGCGTGGATCGGTCTGTACCGGCCCGAACCCGACGAGGTCCGCTCGCTCGCCGAGCACTTCCACCTGCACGAGCTCGCGGTCGAGGACACCGTCCAGGCGCACCAGCGCCCCAAGATGGAACGCTACGGCGAGACGCTGTTCACCGTGATCCGCCCGGCGGTCTACCAGGACGCGACCGAGACCGTGGAGATCGGTGAGATCCACATCTTCACCGGACCCCATTTCGTGATCACCATCCGTCACTCCGAGTCCAGCGGCGTGGGGCGGGTTCGTAAGCGGGTCGAGGAGGACCGGGAGCTGTTGTGCTTCGGTCCGGACGGCGTGCTGTACGCCCTGCTGGACCAGATCGTGGACGACTACTTCCCAGTGCTCGACGGTCTCGAGAACGACATCGACGAGATCGAGGACGCCCTGTTCGCCGGGCAGCCGAACGTCTCGCAACGGATCTACGAGCTCGCCCGGGAGATCAACGACTTCCACCGCGGGGTGGCCCCGCTCAGCCACGTGATGCAGCGTTACTTCACGGGCTTCACCAAGTACGGCACGCACGAGGAACTGCAGCACCGGTTGCGGGACGTGCTGGATCACGTGATCCAGGTCAGCGGGAAGCTCGAATCCATGCGGACCTCGCTCACCGATGCCATGAACGTGGATTCCACCCTCACCACGGCGCGGCAGAACGAGGCCGCCATGCAGCAGAACGAACAGATGAAGAAGATCTCCTCGTGGGCGGCGATCCTCTTCGCGCCGTCCATCGTGGGCTCGATCTACGGCATGAACTTCACCCACATGCCCGAGCTCGACTGGCGCCTGGGCTACCCCATGTCCCTGGGCCTCATGCTGCTCGTGGCCGTGGTGCTCTACGCGGTGTTCAAGGTCAAGAACTGGCTGTGAGGCGCACAGCACGTCGGTTCGCTGGGGCGCGGACGGGCCGCACGGTGGGACGGTCCGGGGGCGACGTCGGCGGGTGACGTCCGCGGGCGACGTCGTCCGGCGGCCCTCTCGGAGGCCGCTCCCGCTCCGTGTTGAGCGGGCACGCATCCCGGGCCATTACCCTGGCGGGGATGGACAACTGGGAATTCTGGCTCGACAAACCGTTCCGTGTGGTGCTCGTGTTGCTGGGCGCCATGGTGGTCTCCGCGCTCGTGCGCCTGCTGATCCGCAAGATCACCCGGGGGATTGCACGCGGCACCCAATCGCGGATCATCAAGCGCTTCGACCACGGCCAGGCCCGCTGGGTGCAGGACGCGGGGCTGGCATCCGAACGCCAGAGCCTGCGGGCCAGGACCATCGGGGCGGTGCTCTCGTCCGTGTCCACCGTGGCGGTGTGGGCGATCGCGATCCTCATGATCATCTCGGAACTCGGGTACAACATCGGGCCGGTGCTCGCCTCCGCGGGCATCGCGGGCGTGGCGCTGTCCTTCGGTGCGCAGTCCCTGGTCAAGGACTACCTCTCCGGGATCTTCATGGTCGCGGAGGACCAATTGGGCATCGGTGACTCCGTGGATCTCGGTGAGGCCGTGGGCACCGTGGAGAACGTGGGGTTGCGCGTGACCCAGGTCCGGGACGTGAAGGGCACCCTGTGGCACGTGCGCAATGGCGAGATCCTGCGCGTGGGCAATCAGTCCCAGGGCTGGGCCCGCTGTGTTCTGGACATCCCCGTGCCCTACGACACCAACATCGACCTGATCGCGGACATGATCGAACACGAAGCCCGGCTCGTGCGTGACGATCCGGACGTGGGTCCCAGCATCGTCGCGGACCCCGAGGTGTGGGGTGTGGAGAACATCTCGGGTGAGAGCATCACGATCCGGTTGGCCGTCAAGACCGCTCCCCTCGAGCAGTGGGACGTGGCCCGCGTGATGCGGGTGCGGATCAAAAAAATGCTCGACCGGGACGGGCTGCGCATCCCGCTGACCAACCAGGTCACGGTGCGCACGGGGGCCGAGCCCGAGACACAGGGAGAAGCACCCACCACGTCCTTCCCCGTGCCGCGTGTGCCTACGACCGGCAAGCTGCGCACCACCCCGGTGCGCCCCGAACCCGTGGACGTGGACAGCCACACCCCGGACGGCCGCACCCCCAGCCGCGACGAGTCCGGCGAGGGAACCACGTCCGCGGAACGCCGCGGGGACGGCTGAGCGCGGGCCGTCAGCTCCGCTTCCGGCGGACTCCCCCACCCCGGGAGGGCCGCCCGCGTCCCGGCTTCGCCGCGCTACGCTTCCCCGCCGATGACCCCGCTCGCCTGTCCCTGTCACGGGCCCCATCCTTGGCGCGGCCACCGTCTCGCGGTGCTTCCCTGCCACTGGACTCCTTACGGCCACGCACGATCCCCACGAACCGCTGCACCGTGTCCTCGCCCTCGTCATCCAGGCCGCGAGGCCACACGAGGACCACGGGAACGGTGGGGGCGTCCGTGAGCTCTCTAAAGGTCACGTCCTTGCGGGCATGCAGGCGCGCCACGGACATCGGCAGCACCACGGGGCCCACGCCGGCGGCGGCGAGTTCGACGGCCATGGCGGCGTCGTCGATGTCGGCGTGCGCTTGCGGGGTGGACTCCTCGGTGAGCTGCGCCAGGGTAAGGGAGTCGAGGACGGTCAGGAGGTCGTCGGTGCTCAGCACCGCCACCTGCAGCTCGTCGTACAGGTGCACCGCATTGTGGGTGACCCGCAGGTCCTCGAGCGAGGGATCCCCCGGCGCCCAGCCGAGCCGCACGAAACACGCAGTGACGGCGGCGTCGTGGAGCGCCGAGCGCCATACTGCGGCCGGGACCAGGACGTCCCGCAGCTCGGGGTGCATCCTGCGCTCGCGCCACCGGCCGAACCACTTGCCGGGCATGACACCGGGGACGTACCCCACGGTGAACGCGCCCGGCTCCGCGGGCTCAGAGGGGGGTGTCGGGGTGTCCGCTGCGGTCATGCTCCCACCCTAAGTGCACCCGTGCGTGCGCCATGTCCGGGCCTGTCCGAGCTGGGCGTGCAGGCCCATCCGAGTGATACGTGCGGCTTCGTGGCGCACGGATGTGCGAAAACCGGCGCGGAGGGCTAGAGTGTTCCCTGTTGTTCGGGGCTTTAGCTCAGTTGGTAGAGCGTTTCGTTCGCAATGAAAAGGTCAGGGGTTCGATTCCCCTAAGCTCCACGTAAGATGAGAAAATCGAAACTTGCCCCGCCTGATGGCGGGGCAGTTTTGTTTCTGCGGTGACTTCGGCCGGGGCGTCGATGTTGGTGTGGGCGAGGATGCTGGCGGTGGTCTGCTCGGGTGTGTAGGTGGCGTTCTCTTCGTCGTCGACGAGGGACTGTACGTTTTTCGGTGTAACTCCTGAGCTGGGAGGCATGACCGATGGATGACGTGATGACGTCGCAGGACGTGGAGGTCCAGGAGCCCGTGACCGCTTTTGGGGAACAAGGGCAAGACGCCGAGCAGCGGCTCGGCAAGACGCCGGCGGTGGACCGGACGCTGGTGGCGCAACTGGTCGCCGGAGCCCGGGAGCAGGGCCTGGATCTGGCCGGGGAAATCGGGCTGCTGGGCCAGCTGACGAAGCTGGTGCTGGAGTCTGCCCTGGAAGGCGAGATCACCGATCACCTGGGCTACGAGCCCCACGAACGCGGCGGCTCGACCGACGGCAACAGCCGCAACGGCACCCGATCGAAGACGGTGCTGACCAAGGCAGGCCCGGTGGCGATCGAGGTGCCGCGCGACCGGGCCGGGACCTTCGAGCCGGGCATCGTGAAGAAGCGGCAGCGTCGGCTGGGCAGCGTTGAGGACATGGTGCTCTCGCTGTCCGCCCGCGGACTCACACACGGCGACATCTCCGCGCACCTGGCCGAGGTCTACGGTGCGGAGGTGTCGAAGACGACGATCTCCACGATCACGGACAAGGTCCTCGAGGGCATGGCCGAGTGGCAGAACCGTCCCCTGGACCCGGTGTATCCGGTGGTCTTCGTGGACTGTGTCCACGTCAAGGTGCGCGACGGGCAGGTTGCCAACCGGCCGATCTACATCGCCCTGGCTGTGACCGTGGACGGCAACCGCGACATCCTCGGGCTGTGGGCCGGGGACGGCGGGGAGGGCGCGAAGTACTGGTTGCAGGTCCTGACCGAGATCAAGAACCGCGGGGTCGAGGACGTGCTCATGCTCGTCTGCGACGGCCTCAAGGGTCTGCCCGATTCCGTGGCCACCGTGTGGCCGGCCACGATCGTGCAGACGTGCGTGATCCATCTGATGAGGGCGAGCTTCCGCTACGCCGCCCGGCAGGACTGGGACGCGATCTCCCGAGCTCTCAAGCCCGTCTATCAGGCCGCGACCGTGGCCGAGGCCGAGGAACGCTTCTTGGAGTTCCAGGAGAAGTGGGGCCGGAAGTACCCGGCGATCGTCAGGCTCTGGTCGAATTCCTGGGCGGAGTTCGTGCCGTTCCTGCAGTTCGACCGCGAGATTCGCCGGGTCGTGTGCACCACGAATGCGATCGAGTCCGTCAACGCCCGAATCCGCAAGGCTGTCAGGGCCCGCGGCCACTTCCCCAACGAGCAGGCTGCGCTCAAGTGCGTCTACCTCGCCGTGATGGCCCTGGACCCGACCGGCAAGGGGCGGGCACGCTGGACCCAACGCTGGAAGGCAGCACTCAACGCATTCGAAATCACCTTCGACGGCCGGCTCTCCGCCGGCCGCCCCTGAACATCAACAACCCGAGTTACACCGAAAACTGGGCTCTGTCGCACTTTCGGTGGTGGGGTAGAAGGCGCTCAGGCTAGGAGGATGCGGTGGCGGAGCAGGGTGAATCCTGCGCGTCCGTACATCTGCCGCTTGAGCATCTTCGTGCGGGTGTTCACACCCTCGGTCCTGCCGTTATGGCGCGGCGTGGTGAGCGCGGCGACGACGGCATCGCGGTCCTGCTCGATCCCGCGGATGAAGGAGTGCACGTGCGGCAGGTCCGCCGTACGTGCGGCATGGATCCACTGTTCGAGCCCGGCGGCATTTGCCTCAACGGGCTTCAGGAGGGCGGCAAATGCTCCCACCAGGCCGTGCAGGGCGGTGATCTCGGGGCACGCGAGGGCGATCTGGCCAAGGCGCTCCTGCTGACCGGCGGTGAGCTTGTCCGGCGCACTCAGTAGCAGGCGCGCCGCGCGGCGTGGTGAGAGATGGGCCCTGTCGTCCTCGGCACGGCCCTGACTGAGATACCGGGTCAGCAGGTTCGCACTGCCCTGGTAGCCCAACTCGCGGATCTCGCGCAGAAGCTGCTGGACCGGGACACCGGGGTCTTCGACACGACGGGTGCGCAGATGCTCCCGGTAGGGATCCACGAGCGTAGGCCGGTACTGCGGAACACGTTGGAGGCGTTCGGGTGCGTCGGCGCGGGCATACCGCTTGACGGTGTTCAGCCCAAGGCCCAGCCGCCGGGAGCACTCCAGCAGTCCGACGCCCTTTCCCAGCAGCCCGTGCACCTGGGCCCAGCGCTGTGCTGTGGTGCGGGCCCGAGGGCCGTCCTGCAGCCCGGTCGCCCCGGCCCAGCACGCCGAATGCGCGGCGACCTCCTTGACCACGGTCTCGGCCAGGCCATGCCAGAGGTGCCACCGGTCGGCGACCTGGACGGCGCCGGGCAGCGCCTCCCGCACGGCCTGGGCGTAGGCCGTTGAGCCGTCACGGCACACGATCCGCACCCCAGGGTGCGTGCGCAGCCAGTCCGCGACGGTCTGGGTTCCGCGTCCGGGAATCACGTCGATCCGGGTGCCGGTGTCGGCGTCAATGAGGACGGTGGCGTAGCTGCAGCTGCGGCGCAGCGCGAAGTCGTCAATCCCCAGCGCACTGGGCACCGCCCGCTCGGGCAGCGCGATGCCCAGCAGCGTCCGCAGTGCGGTGTCCCGTCCCGCGGTGATCCCCATGACCGGCAGCAATCGGGCCGACGCACGGCCGGCAAGCTCGCGAACGACGCAGTGCAGCTGTCCGGTCAACCGGACCGTGCGCCGCTGATAGCGCTCCAGCAACCCCGGGACCTGCTCCCGGAAGGTCTGCCGCGCACAGCCAGATGACCGGCACCGCATCCGGCGTACCCGCACCCGGATCAGCACGCGACGCCCATCGACCGGCACGTCCGCCGGCATCCGCTCATGGAAGGCATGGACCGTCCGAGTCAGCGTCCCGCACGACGGGCACTCCACCGCTCCGCCACGTGTCGACGCGCGAACCACGAGCATTTCGCCAGTGTCCTCGATCCCCTCGATCACCAACGCCGACAGCCCCGAGAACACCATCTCGACCAGCATTTTCGCATCAACCATGCCCCATCATGAGAAAGCCCGGAAGCACGAACCAACCGTCAACACATCGCACCACCGAAAGTGCGACAGAGCCGAAAACTGGACAGACCCTTCAGGGCCCCGAAGAGGTTGGTTGAGCCCAGAATGCGGCCTACTGCGGAGGCCACTTCGGCTGGGGTGCGGCAGATGAAACAAGAGTCGCTGCCCCCACTGCCCAGGGGCTTGATGACCACCCCGTGCCGCAGTTCGGTCAGCTGGTCGGTGATCGCGGCCAGGTCGGAGAAGGAGGACACCGTCCAGGTCTTCGGCGTGCTCAGACCGGCCCGAGCAGCGGCATCGACCATGCCCTTCTTGTTGCGGCGGTGCCAGAGCAATTCGGGGTCGTTGCTGGGAAGGCCCATCCAATGGGCCAACCAGTCCGCTGCCGTCACCCCGGATTCGCTGCCTGCGACGACGGCGTCGTATCCGCCGGTCGTTGCTCTGTTGAGCAGGGCTCGTTCGGGACGGTCATCGGTTGGATAGGAGCCTACTTCGAAGGGGTGGTCTTGGTAGTGCTCGTCGACCTGAACATCAGGACGCGTCCGCAACGCCCCGACCAGGTCCTTGCCGCTGGAAGTAGGGTCGACGACGAGGATTTTCACGATGTTGTCCTTTCCGGAGCGTGGGCTTCACGTGCGACGGAGCACACCCATCAGGGAAATCGCCACCAATACCGCCATCCCCACGAGCAATGCGGGATGGGCTGGTGCGCCCAATATGAGATCTCCGATCAGCACGACAGCCGGCAGGGTGGAGATGACCAGGGCGGAGTGCACGGGGTGGGCGATGGTGATCCCCCACTGCAACAGCAGAATCGGCGCAGCAATACAGAAGACTCCGACGACGGCTGCAGAGACCAACTCACCGGGGTGGTCGGGGAGCAACCGTGTCACGATCGGCAGCGCGATGAGTCCGCTCAGTACCCACGCGAGGTGGAAGCGCACGGCGCTGATGTGCAGGGCGGTCACGCCCCGGCCGGACAAGCGGGAGGAGTTGAGCAGGACTCCCGCGGCACAACATCCGGCCAGGACACTCAATGCGATCCCGACCGCCGTCGCGTCGGTGTGGCTTCCCGCCAAGCTCATCACCAGGTAGGCAACACCTGCGGAGACCCCCAGCACCACGAGCGGGTGCGCGAACCGGGCTCGGCCGGCCGCTCCGCTGAACATCAGCGCCACACTGACGGCAACGGGGCCCAGCCCGGTTTCGATGACACTGGCCGCGGTGGGAGGGATGAGTGTCGCAGCCACGTAGAACGCGCTGAACGCTCCTGCGGTGAGCAGGTTGATCACCACAACATCACGCAGGGGAAGTCGGGGAGTCTTCCTCACCACAGCGGAGGTCCCGCGTCGCCGCCAGGTGAAGGCGGCTCCGGCCAGCGCGGCCGCGGTCAGGAACGCCGCGAAGGTAGTGAACGTGGACAATTCCGGCGGGACGGTCGCTCCGACCACCGCCGTTCCCACGCCCTGCCAGAGCACTGCCAAGGCGACCAGCACGGTGCCTTTGGTCTGGCGGCTCAGCGTGCGCCCACCCTTGGCAGGAATGGCCGTCGCGTCAGTACTCGTCTCACTCATCGGTTGCTTCCGTTCCCTTGCAGGAGCACGCGGTGCTCATCGGCTGGCGCCCAGGATGGGATGGCTACCCTGGGCTGAAAAACCCGATCCGGGTGCGGCCTAGGACCAAATGGTCAGTGTGCGGTCAGGAAGCAATCCCATGAAGAACGACAGGGTCACACGGTTACCGTTCGGTCCATTGGGGGCCACTCGGTGGTAGTTGCGAGGATCGAACAGGGTCGCTGCTCCCTTGCGGGCAGGCACCTGCACCGACTCGGTGTCGGCCACCAACTCAGCGGAGTACCCGTAGCCATCCCGATGGTCTTGGTCCTCAGGTCGCCATCGCCGCCGGTAGACGGTTGCCTCCCCGCCTTCGGCTGGAGCGTCCAGGAAGCAGTTGAACGCCAGCTGGGCCACCGGTTCCGGGTCAAGGACGCCGGGGAACTCGTTGATGACGTCGTCGTAATGCATCTTGGCGCCGTTGTTGATCTGTCGGATCATGCCGGCGAACAGCTGACCGTCAGCGGTGGTGGCCAACCGGACAGGGCTGCGCCAGTCGCCCGCCAACCGCTCGATGGCCAGGTTCAAGGGATCATTGCCATCAAGCAGGCGACTGCGGCTCTTCGTCGACTGCTCGGCGTGCTCCCAGTAGCGTTCGTCCAGTTCGCCGTCCTCGTAGAAGTCGAAGGCGGCGGGGCCCAGTTTGTTGATCCTCGGCACGACGAACTGCTCGTCGTAGGAGCCCAGCTCCACTGTTTGCAGAGCGCGCAGGATCGTGGCGCATTCGGATTCGGTGAAGAAGTCGGGCACCTCAAGGGCACCGATCTTTCCGGTGGCCACCGAGAGGATAGACTCCGCGGTGAAGTCGCCGTTGGTGATCAAGGAGAATGTGGTCTGCATGTCGATCAGAGACAAAAATCTCACCTGTTTCCGTGATATTCGGGGGCCGGCGGTGGGTGATGTTCTGGGTGCTTCGTCGAGTAGGGGTTCAGTCGTACAGGCCGGGGAAATCGACGGCGGCCAGCGCGGTGAGCGCGGAGGCCGGAACCTCGACCTTCAGCTCCCGGCTCTTGCCGCCCAGGATGTAGCTGGGCCGATCAAGACCTGTGGCGTCAAGGATGACCGGCACCTCAGCGGGTATCCCGATGGGCGTGATGGCGCCGGGAGCCATCCCGGTCAGCTCGAACGCCTGGTCTGCGGGCAAGAACGAGGTCTTCCCGCCCAGCGCCTTCTTCAGCGTCGAACTCTTCAACCGGATATGCGCCGGGACCAGGACCAGGCTCTCAACAGGCCCGTCGGAGGTCTTGGTCTGGACCAGGATGCTATTCAGACACCGAGCGGGCTCCACCGCGTACCGGGTCGAGAACGCTGCGGTGTCGGAAGCGTCCTCGCTGATGCGATAGACCCTCGCCCCGAGCCGGTGGAGGATGCTGATCTCGGACGGGGTGAAGTGCTGGCTGGGGTCGGTGACTTCTGCGCCGTGGCTGACCAGTGTTTCGTGAAGGGACATCGGACCTCCCTCGAACGGGGGCTAGAGCGGGACAGTCGTGCGGACTGGATGACTTCCGAGGTGGGGCCGGATCCGCGGGGTGGTGCGGCAGCCCTCACCGGCGGGCGACGGAACGAGATGGTATGTATCCGAACCGTTCACTGTTTAAGACGCTACGTTCGATCTATTGGACTGTCAATCCCCGGTCGCCCGCTGGTTCACCGCCGCGCTCCCGGGTTCCCGCGTGCGGGTCTCAGGGCCACACCACTGCGAGGCAGAATGCCACCCCGAGGAGCACGAACAGACCGCTCGCTCCGAGATCCAGCATGGTCTTCACCTCCTGGAATCGCACCACCAGCGCCCGGTGACTGGCGGCCACGGCCACCACCCCGAACCATGCGCCGGCAAGCAGCAGCAGAAGCCCGATGATCAAGGCGGCTTCGGCCACGGGGACGGCCGCGGGAAGGAACGGGGCAAGGATCGCGGCGAAAAACACCAGCGCCTTGGGGTTGGCCAGGTTGGTCCCCAAACCTTTCCAATACGCCGAAAAGTTCGTCGGTCGCCCTCCTGCACCGTCGTAGAGCGATTCCTGCGGGGACACCGCCGAGTCAGCGCGGGCGCGGCGGGTGGTCCACGCCTGGCGCAATCCCTCCACTCCGAGGTAGACCAGCAGCGCTCCGCCTGCCACCTGCAATCCCTTCATCACGGCGGGAAACATCTGAAGCATGGAGGCCAAACCGAAGAAGGCGGCGACCACCCACACCAAGATGCCGGTCAGGACGCCAGCCGCTGCAAGCAGTCCGGCCCGGCGCGAGCGGGTCAACGCATGGTGAAGGACCACCACGAGGTCAGGACCGGGTGACACGATGGCCACCATCCAGGCCAGCGACAGACCTGCCAGCTGCGCGGAAGTCATGGAGCACGCCTCCAGATCGACTGGTTCTGTATATCGAACTCATAGTACATTTAAGAAAACAGAGCTCCATAGTGCGCACTCTGGATCGAAGCGCGGCGCGCTGGGTGGGATACGTGGAAAGGTGGAGCCGTGAACGAGCAGCCCGGGACAACCCTCGGTGCCGCCATCGGGCGTGCCGTAGAGCGACGGAGAGTGCAACGCGGCATGTCAGCGGCGGAACTGGCGCGCCGAGCTGGGTTGAGCAAAGCCACCCTGTCCCTGCTCGAAGCCGGGGAGGGCAACCCCACCATCGGGACTCTCGCCTCGATCGCCGTGGCACTGGCGATCCCGCTGACGGACCTCGTGGATCACATGGCAGACCGCGATGACATCCACATACCGGCCGACGAGGCCCGCCCCACTGGAATCTTCCGTCAGCTGCTGGATCGTGTTCCGGCAGGCTCCGCCGTGGAAGTGTGGAAACTACACATGCCCCCCGACCACGCATTCGACGGCGTCCCCCACGCCAGTGGGACCGTCGAGTCTCTCTTCGTCGTCGACGGGAAGCTCACCGTCGCCACCGAACGGCAGGTTTACCAGTTACGCCCCCGCGACTTCTTGAGCTTCAACGGAGAACAGAACCACAGCTACTCCACTGCAGAGTTGCCCGCCAATGTCCTCGTCCTGCTCGCAGCCCCCTAAAGGACCTGGGCCGCCCCCTTCATTCGGTCCGGTCGCTCTGTGAGTCGTCGGTTTCGATTTGATGGGTGCACTGCCGAGCGTACTCGGCCGGGGGTAGGTAGCCGAGCGATGAGTGCCGACGCTGATGGTTGTACTCGGTCTTCCAGTCGCCGATCACGACCTGGGCGTGCAGCAGTGAGTAGAAGCTGTTGATGTTGAGGCACTCGTCGCGGAGGCGGCTATTGAACGATTCGACGTATCCGTTGTGCCAGGGCGAGCCGGGCGGAATGTAGAACAGGCCGGTGCGGGTACCCGCCCAGTCGGCCATCGCGTCGCTGATGAACTCGGGCCCGTTGTCGCTGCGGAGCACACCCGGTGCACCGCGGACGGCGACGAGCTCTTCGAGGTGGGCGGTGAGCCGGTCGGCGGTGATCGACCGCTCCACGAGCCCGCCGATGCATTCGCGGGTGTGCTCGTCGACGATGGAGCAGATCTTGA
>NZ_JAVKPY010000016.1:0-33510 GCF_040981035.1 Kocuria sp. CPCC 205297
AATGCTGCTGAGTGGCCGACCGGCGAGGTGGACTTGAAGGGGCGATCGTGGTGACCGTGTGGACGCTACGCATGTAGCTCAAACGGGTCATTTCTGCACCGACACTGCTGGTATCTCAATAATTGTTGGTGTTTGTCATGAGGCGGTGCACGCGCATTATGCATCGAAACTTACGACGGTTTGGGCGGGTGCGACATCGCGGGTTACTACGGCTCCAGCCCCGATTTTGGCGTCGTCCCCGATGGTGATTGGACCGATAACCTTCGCCCCGGAACCGATGAGTACCCGGTCCCCCACAACAGCGTGGCGACGACCGGAAGAGCCGTCGCCGACGAAACTGGCGCCCTGATAGATAGTGACATCGTTACCGATGACCGTGGTTTCTCCTATGATGACCTCGCTGCCGTGGTCGATGAACATCCGGTGACCGATGACCGCCCCGGGGTGAATGGTGATTCCGCTGGCCTGTGCCGAGACGGTGGCGATGGCTTGCGCGGCGGGTTTGCCCCATCGGGTGTGCCACAGGCGATGGGCCACCCGGTGGGCGGCTATTGCATGTAGACCCGGGTAACTCAGGAACGTAGCAGCGGTACCTTGCCCGGCTGGGTCGGCCGCAGCGATTGCACGGGCGTCGGCCAAGATGCTGGGGCGGACTGAACTAGTCACAGTCACACCCCCGAGAAAGGGAGGTGGGGTGCGGCGGTCGCGGAACCGGTGAAGTCAGAGCTCATGTGTCTCAGCATACGAACACCATCACCGATGCTTTCGTACCCGCATGACGCGCCGGCCAGTTAACGCCCTCCCACCTAACTGTTGTTGGCCATGAGGTTGCTGATGCTTGCGCAGTGACGATGCGCCCGTTTCGCGACCGGTGCCGTGATACGGTGAACACGTTCAGTGAACACGTTCATAAAAGGATGGCGAATGGCAGCCTCCATGCGCGGGCAGCTCAAGCAGGCGACGCAGTTACGCGTCCTCGAAGCGGCGAGCCGGCTATTTCAGGAGCGCGGCTTCACTGCCACAACGGTGCGAGACATCGCTGAGGCAGCCGACGTCAGCGCCGGCACGGTGATGACGGTCGGTGACAAGAACGCGCTGCTGGTGCGGGTCTTCGACGCGATGGTGGCGGGCGAGCACGCGCGGCGCGCCGACGTATGTCCTCAGCCGGCCGGCGATGCCCCTGACACCTGCGTGAGGCGCCTGAGCGTTCTGGTCCAACCGTTCGTCGCGATGTTCACAGGCCGGCCCGAGTTGGCGCGGTTGTACGCGTCGATCCTGGTTTCCGGAACTCAGTCCTCGTCATTGTTCACCGAGCTGGACGCCCGACTCGTCGACGAGTTCGCCACCGCGATAACCAAGCAGGGGTGCACCCCAGCGGCTGACGCGCCAGCTAAGGCGCAGGCACTGTACGCCGCCTACGTCGGCACACTCTTCACCTGGTCTGCACGAGGCCTGGTCGATCCGTCCGCCATCACAAACGGCCTCCGCACATCGTTCGCGGCGATCTGCACCTGCAAGGAGTGACTCAATGCCCCTGACCCCGGACATGTGGTGGCCTCCGGCCGTTCTCGCCCTCGCCTTGTTCAGCGACGCGGCGATGTCTCTGCGCCCACCGAAGTTCATCCGCGACTGCCTGAACGGCGTGGGCTTCCCCCGCGAATGGTGGTGGGCCCTCATCGTCATCAAGACGCTCGCCGTGATCGGGCTCATTGCGGGGATCTGGATTCCCGGCATCGCTCTTGCCGCCAACACAGGTGTGATCGTCTACTTCCTCAGCGCCGCCGCCGCCCACATCCGGGCCCGCTTCACCGGGCAGGCGTTCTGGCTCAACTGCCTCGGCATGCTCGCACTCTCCATCGCAGTCCTCATTCTCTCGTTCGCGCTCTGAATGACCGATACACCGAGATGCGCATCCCCTAAGGTGACGCGCCAGCGCTCTCACCGGAACGCACCCCTCACCCCTGAAGGGCGCAAGCGGCTGATCGAGCGTTGCCGCACCCGTCCGATCGCGCACGTAGCTTCCGAGATGGGTATCTCCCGCGCCACCGCCTCGAAGTGGGTGAACCGCTACCGGAATTACGGTGAGCTCGGTCTCATCGACCGTTCGTCCGCTCCGGCACGCCAGCCGACCGCGACCCCGGGTCGGCTCGTCAAACGGATCGAGGCGATGCGCCGCGAGCACAAGTGGTCGGCTTCACGCATCGCGTTCGAGCTTCACCGAGAGGGCACGTCGGTCAGCCGTCGTACGATCACACGGCTACTCGCGCAGCTGGGCTTGAACCGGCGGAAGTTCATCGACCCGAACGGCGAAACCAACCGGGAGCCGCAGAAGATCACCGCCGAGCGCCCCGGCCACATGGTGCACATCGACGTGAAGAAGACCGGACGCATTCCCGACGGCGGCGGCTGGCGCGCACACGGCAAGAACAGCGCCGAAGCCAAGGCCGTAGCTAGAACGAAGACACGCGGCGTGAAGACCGGCTATGTCTTCTTGCACTCGGCGATCGACGGCTACTCGAGGCTCGCTTACACCGAGGCACTGCCCGACGAGAAAGCCGTGACCGCAGTCGCTTTCCTCGACCGGGCGCGAGCATGGTTTGCAGCCCACGGCATCACGCAGCTCGAGCGGATCGTGACCGACAACGGCTCCTGCTACCGCGCGGCCGCCTTCGCCGACGCGATCGGCGATAGCCGACACCAACGCATCACCCCATACAGGCCACGGCACAACGGGAAGATCGAGCGCTACAACCGCATCCTGGCTGAAGAGTTCCTCTACGCAAGGGTGTGGCACTCAGAGCACGAGCGAGCCGCCGCGCTCGAGGTCCGGAACCGGCACTACAACTATCACCGACCCCACGGCGCGCACGGCGGCAAGCCGCCAGCGTCCGCGACGCCGACACACGTCAACAACGTCCTGACCTCATACACCTAACTGTACTGACCGGGGACGTTGATCAAACGTGAGAAGGGCGGCTGGTTGCCGCAGGCGGTGTGCGGCCGGTGGTAGTTGTACTGGTGCAGCCAGGCGGGCAGGGCGTCTCGTCGTTCTTGCTCGCTGGTATAACAGCGGGCGTAGGCCCACCCGTCAGCCATGGCGCGATGGAACCGCTCGATCTTCCCGTTGGTCTGCGGCCGATACGGCCGAGTGCGCTTGTGCGTGATTCCCAAGTCGGTGCAGGTGTCGCGCCACTGGTGTGAGCGGTGAGCGCCGCCATTGTCGGAGAGGACCCGCTCGACGGTGACTCCGCGGGCGTTGAACCACTCGACAGCGCGCACGAGCACGGCGGTGGCGGTGACGGCAGTTTCGTCGTCATGGATCTCGGTGTACGCTACGCGGGAGTGCTCGCCGCCACGTGGGGCCACTTGTCGGGTCAGTCGATGGGGCTGACTCGGATGAGGTTGCCGTCGGGGTCGGCGATCATGAAGGTGCGACCGAACACGTCGTCATGGGGTTCCTCGACAACACGCACGCCCTTGGCGGTCCACTCTTGGTAGACGGCGTCGATGGCCGAGGCAGGACCGGGGACCATGAGTCCGATCTCGCTCGTACGAGGTGTCTCAGGAGTGGTGTTCTCGTTGCCGCCGGTCCAGATGGCGAACAGAACCCCGGGTGCCACCTCGAAAGCGACGTAGCGCGGGCTGGTGAAAGTGGGTTCGATGTCGAACAGGCTGCTGTAGAAGGTGGTGGACCGTTCGGCGTCGCTGACGTAGGTCAGGAGCAGGTTGGGTGCCGGCATGGATGTCTCCTTCGGATCGGTGGATCAGGTGGCTCCATCCGATCAGTCAAAGACGACATCTGTTGTCATGTTTTCTGTGAGGATCGGGCCATGAAGTCTTCGAGGCTCTTGTCGATCCTGCTGCTCCTGCAGACCCATGAGCGGATGACGAGCAAGGAGCTGGCCCGCCGGTTCGAAGTATCGCCGCGCACCATCCTGCGCGATGTCGAGGCGCTGTCGGCCGCTGGCGTCCCGGTCCATACGGAGCAGGGCCGGGGCGGGGCGATTGTGCTGGACCGCCGATCCCGTCTTGATGTGGCACGTCTCGATCCTGCCGAGCTGCAGTTGCTGACCGTCGCAGGACTGGAGGCCAACTTCTTCGAGCAGGTCGGGCTGCAGGCAGTTCACACCAGCGCCCGGGAGAAGCTGGCGGCCGTCGCCACGCGAAGGCAGGCTCCTACCACCTCGCCCATGTCCGAGGTGCTCCTCATCGACCCATCGGGGTGGTTCACGACCGGGCAGGAACTCGACCTGACCGACCTGCTGACCGCAGTGCGCGAACGACGACGCATCCTCCTCCGATATCGACGCAGCGGGGAGGTGATCGGGCAGTGGCTCACTGCAGACCCCTACGGGCTCGTGAACAAGGCCAGCTCTTGGTACCTCGTGGCTGACGTTGACGGGCAACCCCGCCTGTTCAACACCAGCCGCATCGAAGACTGTGAGCCCCTCACGGACACCGCGGCAGTGCGACCAGACTGCGATCTCCGGTCGGTGTGGCGGGACCTGCTGGCCAGCTTCCACCCGGAGCCCGGTGTCGAGGTGCACGCGCTGCTGCGCTCGACCCGTCTGGACCTGGCCCAGCGAATCCTCGGAACACGCCTGGTCAACATCACCAGTACTGAGGACGACTGGACCCCAATCGTCGTTCACTACCCCGACGTCGAATCAGTGCGACAGCTCCTCCAGTTCGGCGACCACATCCGCATCCTGAACCCGACCGAAGCGGCCGCTCGGTTCCACGACCTCGCCGCCCAAATCATGCAGGCTCACGCCGCAAGCAGCTCAACCAACGTCCCCGGTCACTACACCTAGAACGATGTGCCGGAGGTTCGGCGCCGGTGGATCATGGGCAGCTCATCAAGTCAGGCGTCCACCGCGCGGAGCACGGGATCTGTGAGCCCCACACCGCCGGGTCGGTGGCAGGTGAGGCCCTCCCCACGGCTGTATCCAATCCAGCGAGGGCCACGCGCACCCGCACCCCGCCCCACATCCCCCGCCTTACACCCCCGCGGCGATCCCACTGCACAACACATATGCCCCGGAACGACCGCGGGATCGGACGGTAACGGCTTTTTCGGGGCACAGATGTTCGGTCGGAGCCGGGATCTACGCTGGAGTCATGTCCCTCCCCAAGATCGTGCTGTTCTACGTCTTCACACCCCTGCCGGATCCGGAGGCGGTGCGGTTGTGGCAGCTGAACCTGGCGCGGAGCAGCAATGTGACGGGGCGGATCATCGTCTCCGCACAGGGGATCAACGCCACGGTGGGAGGGGACATCCAGGACGTGAAACGGTACGTCCGCGGGCTGCGGGAGTACGTCCCGTTCAAGGATGCGGACGTCAAGTGGTCGGACGGCCGCGGGGACGACTTCCCCCGGTTGAGCGTCAAGGTGCGCCCCGAGCTCGTGTCCTTCCACGCCCCGGACGTCATCACGGTCACGGAGCACGGGGTCCAGGGCGGTGGCACCCACCTGACACCCCGCGAACTGCACCAGCTCGTGGACCGGGGCGGGGAAAACGTGGTGTTCTTCGATGGTCGCAACGAGCTGGAGGCGCGGATTGGGAGGTTCCGGGACGCCGTCGTCCCCGACACGGGCACCACGCGGGACTTCATCCGCGAACTCGACTCCGGGAAGTACGACCACCTCAAGGACAAGCACGTGGTGACCTACTGCACCGGGGGAGTGCGCTGCGAGGTGTTGAGCGTGCTGCTGAAGAACCGGGGATTCCGGGACGTGTACCAGCTGGACGGCGGGATCGTGCGCTACGGCGAGCAGTACGGGGATCACGGACTGTGGGACGGCTCCCTCTACGTCTTCGACAAGCGTATGCACATGGAATTCTCCCCTGATGCGCGCTCGCTGGGCCGCTGCGAGGAATGCGGCACGGCGACACCCACGTTCGTGAACTGCGCGGAACCCACATGCCGGCAGCTGTTCCTGTGCTGCGAGGACTGCACGGCCTCCGGGGCCCGGGTGTACTGTCCGGACTGTGTCCCGGCGCACGCATGAATCACAGCGAGCAAGGAGCAACGAGCCACGCGCGGCGCACGAAACAGCACGCGGCAGCGCGAGACGCCGCGGGTCGTGAAGTAACTGACAGGCAGGCGGACCGGCCGGACCGCGCGAGCGGCGCCCATACCCCATCCGGTGAGCAGTCCCCGGGATCAGGAGGACCCATGGAGAATCCACAACTGACGGTCACGGATGCCGCGGTGGTCGCACTGCACACCGGCGCGGTGCGGCGGCAGCGCTGGGGCGGCAAGGCCTTCGACACCGCCGCGGACAAGGAGGCCCGCACGGACCGGGTGTTCCTGAGCGCCACGGGATTCATCGGGGACGAACAGGGGGACGTCTCGGTGCACGGCGGTCCCGAGAAGGCCGTGTGCTGCTATCCCCATGAGAACTACGACGGGTGGCGGCGCGAGGGCCGCGATCTGGGCCCCGGTGCGTTCTCCGAGAACCTCACGTTGCGCGGCGCCACGGAGGATCAGGTCCACCTGGGGGACGTGTACCGGGTGGGCACCGCGGTGGTCCAGGTGACCCAGCCCCGCACGCCGTGCGCCACGGTGTCCCGCAGGTGGCAGGACGCCCAGCTGCCCCGGGACATGGAAGACACCGGCCGCACGGGGTTCTACCTGCGGGTCCTGCGCGAAGGTCACGTGGCCGCGGGGGACACGTTCGAGTTCACGAGCCGGCCGTCGGGCGCGGTGTCCGTGAGCGATGTCGTGCGCATCATGAACGTCGGCATGGCGGACCCGGACGCCTACCGTGCGCTGACCCGCGCCCCGGAGTTCCCACAGCGCTGGCGCCGGCAGATCCTGCGCCGGCTCGGGGAGGACACCCTGCTCTGAGCCGCGGGCCCGACGTCGCGTGCTCGCCTCGGTCATTCCCTACCTGTTCCGCTCGGGGCGGGGACGACGGCGCTCGCGACCGGCGCGGCCCGGCTCGGGCGGCCCGCCGCTCCGCACCGCACGTCACCGCATTTCCGCACCCTTCCACACCCACTCGCACCCTTGAGACAGGCACCCGCATGGCCGAGAACCCCCAGACGCTCCTGCCCCACCCGCTCACCGGGCGGCTCTTCCCGTCCCCGGTGCCGCCCGGGACCGGGTGGCCGGAGGACCCCGCGCGAGCGGACACACCCGTGGCCCGCGACGCCGCCCGGGTGCGTGAGCTCGCGGCGGGGGCGAGCGACGTCGAGCAGCTCAACGCCCTGTGCAGCGTGTGTCGCACGTGCGAGCGGCTCGTCGAGTGGCGGGAGGACGTGGCCGAGCACAAGCGGGCGTCGTTCGCGGGGGAACCGTACTGGGGGCGCCCGGTGCCGTCCTACGGGGACCCCATGGCGCGGCTCGTGATTGTGGGACTCGCGCCCGCGGCGAACGGCGGCAATCGGACGGGTCGCATGTTCACGGGGGATCGTGCCGGGGACTGGATCTACGCGGCGCTGTACCGCGCGGGGTTCGCGGCGAACGAGACCGTGAGCACCGCGGGGGACGGGCAGACGCTGCGCGGTGTGCGGATGATCGCCCCGGTGCGCTGCGCGCCGCCCGCCAACAAGCCCGCACCGGACGAGAAAGCGGCGTGCAGTGGGTGGTTCGAGCAGGAGATCGCGCTGCTCCCACAGCTTGAGAGCATGCTCGCGCTCGGGGGCATCGCGTGGCACACGACCCTGGCCGCCGCGGCGCGCATGGGTTGGGACGTGCCCCGACCGCGCCCGAAGTTCGGCCACGGTGCCGTGGCACGGTTGCGCACGCCGGAAGGCCGCACGGTGCGACTCGTGGGGTGCTACCACGTGAGCCAGCGCAACACGTTCACGGGCCTGCTCACGCGTGAGATGCTCGACGACGTCATGGCCCTCGCCGCGGCCCCCGCCTCAGGGGAGGAGGAGTCTGGCGAGGCCTGACCCCGGGAACTGCCCCCGCGGGGCCGATTCCGGGGTGCGACGACGCCGCGCGCGCACGGGCCGCTTGAAAATCACCCCCGCGGACACGGGATGCCCGGACGCCGGCGTGCGATCGACACCGAGCGGCGGCGTGCTCATCGTGCAAGAAGTTGCACAGGAAATAAAAAGGGCGGGGTCGCGGTTGCACCGGTCATGAAGGCTTTCGGATTCCTGAGTTTCGGTCATTACGGTTCCGGGCGTGGACATGCGGACCCGGATGCTCGTCAGGCCCTCAAGGACGCGATCGAGATCGCCGAGGGCGCGGACGCGCTGGGCGTCAACGGCGCGTACTTCCGCGTGCATCACTTCGCACGCCAGTCCGCGTCCCCCATGCCCCTGTTGGGCGCCATTGCGGCCCGTACCCGCCACATCGAGGTGGGCACCGGCGTGATCGACATGCGCTATGAGAACCCGCTCTACCTCGCGGAGGAAGCGGCCCAGTTGGACCTCATCGCGGACGGCCGCGTGGCCCTCGGCGTGAGCCGCGGTTCACCGGAGCCCGCGCTGCGCGGGTGGGAGGCGTTCGGCTACCTGGGTTCCACGGATCCGCGCGGTGCGGACATCGCCCGGGAGCACTTCGACACGTTCCTGCGGGCCATCAAGGGTGAGCCCATGACCTACGCGGATCCCGCCCAGTACGGCGCGGGAGCACGGCTCGCCATCGAACCGCAATCACCGGGTCTCGCGGAACGCGTGTGGTGGGGTGCCGGTTCGGGCCGGACCGCCGAGTGGGCGGGCGAGCAGGGCGTGAACCTCATGAGTTCCACACTGCTCACGGAGGCCAACGAGGGTACGTTCGCCGCGCAACAGGCCGATCAGTTGCGCCGCTACCGCAAGGCCTTCGCGAAGGCGGGCCACACGCGTACGCCGCGCACGTCCGTGAGCCGCAGCGTGTTCCCGATCGTGGGCCCCGAGGACGAGATCTTCTCCTACATGGGCGCGCGCGAGTCCCGCGACCAGGTGGGGGTGATCGACGGGTTTACCTCCACGTTCGGGCGCACCTACGCCGATTCGCCGGACGTCCTCATCGAGCAGTTGCGCGCCGACGACGCCGTCATGTCCGCCGACACCCTCATGCTCACTATCCCGAGCCAGCTGGGCCCTGAGCTGAACCTGCGCATCCTCGAGAACTTCGCCAAGCACGTGGCACCCGCCCTCGGGTGGAAACCCAACACGGAGGGCCCGGTCCAGGGGTACTTGATCGCGGGTCGCTGACCGCCGGAGCCATGGCCGCACGGGGCGGGCCGCGGGATGTGCCCGACGACGATCGTCGGACCCGCGGCCCCCGTGCCGCCCACTGACGTACCGCCCGGCTGTCATGCGGCCCGACCGGCGAAGGCCACGTGCACGCGCCGGGTAGGGCGACGTCGCACCCCGATGGCAGGGGGCAGTGCGGGGGTAAACTCCCGCGCATGAGTGTTTGTCCCTGCGGTGGGCTGCCCGCCGGTGCCCCGTTCGAACAGTGCTGCGGCCCCGCGGTGCGTCACGAGCGGTGGCCCGTGACCGCGGAGGCCCTCATGCGTTCGCGCTACACCGCGTTCGCCACGGGCGACGACGACCACCTGTTCCGCACGTGGCACCCCGCGCACCGTCCCGCGGACACGGCGAGCGATCCCCGGGTCGAATGGACGGGGCTCACGATCGTGCGCACGGAGGCAGGCGGGGAGGACGACGCCGCCGGCACCGTCGAGTTCGAGGCCACCTACCGCGGTCCCGACGGTCCGGGCGTGCTGCGCGAGAACTCACGGTTCGCCAAGCGCGCAGGCCGGTGGTTCTACACGGCCCCGGTCGAGGACGCGTGAGCGGCACAGCCACGGTAGGGATCACCGGACGGGCACTGGGTGCGCTGAAGAGCAATGTGGCGAGCCTGCCGCGGTCGTGCTTTGCGGTGGTCATGGCCTCCGGCATCGTCTCCGTGGGGGCGTACCACCTGGGATTCCACGGACCCACCACCGTGGTCATGGGGTTCGCACTCGCGGTCTAGGCGATGCTCGTGGTCCTCACCGCGTGGCGCGTGGCCGCCCATCCGCAGCGGGTTCTCGAGGACCTGCACGTCCCCGCCCGGGCCTTCGGGTTCTTCACCGGGGTGGCCGGGACCAACGTGGTCGCGGTGTGTCTCATCGCGCTGGGGGAGACCGTTCCCGTGACGTGCGCGCCCGGGGGAGGGGCTGACTGCTACGAGACATTGCGGGGAGGCGAACGGCGCCAGTGCCAGCGTCCCCGCGGGGGCACGGGCGCCGTCGCCCCTGGTGACGTCTCTGCGGACAACTCCGAGGACGTCAGAGTGGGAAGACCCGCACCCCGAGAGCGTGGTCCACACCCGCGGCGCGCCCGGCGCCTTCGGTCATGCCCGTGATCATCTCGTGCGGATCCGGGTGCCCGTCCAGCGCGGCGAGGTACTGCTCGTGGCAGCGCAGCGACTCGACCGCCGCGGTGATGTCCTCCTCGGACAGTTCGATCGCATGATCGGGTTGCGCGCCCGTGACGAGCAACCGTTCGGCGCCCCACGCCTCGAGCCCCTCGTCCTCGAGCAGCTCCCGGAACACCCACGGATTATCGGCGTCCCGCAGGGCGTCGAGCGCGGCCATCCCGGCCACGCGGTGGTCGGCCTGGTTGAGACCCCACCCGGCCTCCACGGACCAGTCGATCGTGACCACGGTGTCCGGGCGGACCTCGCGGATCACCCGCGCGATCCTGCGCCGCAGGTCCAGTCCGTATTGGAGGGTCCCGTCCGGCAGGTCCAGGATCCGCAGATCGGTGACCCCCACGGCCCGGCACGCCGCTTCCTGTTCGTCCCGCCGCAACGGGCCGACGTCGCTCGGATCGCGGTCCCGGATCCCCGCCTCCCCGGCGGTCAACAAGAGGTAGCTCACCGTCGCGCCGCGCCGGGTCCAGCGGGCGACGGCGGCCGAACCCCCGTACTCCATGTCGTCCGGATGGGCCACCACGCACAGGACGGTGTGGACCCCTGAATCGTCGAACAGTTCGAGATCGGCCATGCTCCCAGCCTAGGGGCCCATGGGGCTCGCTGACAGGGCGGGACTAGTGTGGCCGTATGAACATCGAGATTCGCAAGGGTGACATCACGAAGGTCCACGCGGACGCGATCGTCAACGCGGCCAACTCCAAGCTCCTGGGCGGAGGCGGTGTGGACGGTGCGATCCACCGCGCCGCCGGGAAACAGCTGCTCGCCGAGTGCAAGCAGTTGCGGGAGACGACCCTCCCGGACGGGCTGCCCGCGGGCGGGGCCGTGGCGACCAAGGGGTATGACCTGCCCGCCACGTGGGTCATCCACACGGTGGGCCCGGTGTTCGCGAAGAAGACCGATCGCAGTGACGTCCTGGCCTCGTGCTACCGCGAGTCGCTGCGCGTGGCGGACGAGATCGGCGCCGTGTCCGTGGCCTTCCCCGCGGTCTCCGCCGGGATCTACGGCTGGCCCTTGGACGACGCCGCCCGGATCGCCGTGCGCACGGTCCTCGCCGCGGACACCTCCGTGGACACCGTCGTCTTCGTCCCCTTCTCCGACGCCGCCGAGCAAGCGTTCCGCGTCGCCCTGGCCGAGAACTCCTGACCCGCCCCGCACACGGCGGTGCGGGTCAGGGCCGGGCTCAGATCAAGCCCAGTTGCTGCACGGCGTCGCGCTCGGACTCGAGTTCCGCCACGGACGCGTCGATGCGTGAACGCGAGAACTCGGAGATCTCCAGGCCCTGCACCACGGACCAGTCGCCCCCGGACGTGGTGACCGGGAACGAGCTGACCAGGCCGGCCGGGACACCGTAGGAACCGTCGGAGACCACGGCCATGGACGTCCAGTCCCCGTGGCGGTTACCGAGCATGAGGTCGCGGGCGTGATCGAGCGTCGCGCTCGCCGCGGATGCGGCGGAGGACGCACCGCGGGCCTGGAGCACCGCCGCACCCCGCTGGGACACCGTGGGGATGAACGTGTCCGTGACCCATTTGCGGGACACCAGGTCCAGGGCGGGCCGCCCGGCCACAATGGCGTGGTCCAGATCCGGGTACTGCGTGGCGGAGTGGTTGCCCCACACGCTGAGGTTCTTGACCTTCGCGACCGAGGTTTTGGTCTCAGCGGCGAGCATGGCCGCGGCCCGGTTGTGGTCCAACCGGGTCAGGGCGCTGAACCGGGACTCGGGGATGTCCGGGGCGTTGCGCTGGGCGATCAGCGCGTTGGTGTTGGCCGGGTTGCCGGTCACGACCACGCGCACGTCGTCGTGGGCCACGTCGTTGAGGGCTCGGCCCTGTTCCGTGAAGATCGCACCGTTGGCCTCAAGCAGGTCGCTGCGTTCCATCCCCTTGGCCCGCGGGCGGGCACCCACGAGCAAGGCGAGCTGAGCGCCGTCGAACACCGTGCGGGCGTCGGAGTCGATCTCCACGTCCGCGAGCAGCGGGAACGCGCAGTCCTGCAGTTCCATGACGGTTCCCTCGAGGGCGGGCAGGGCCTGCGGGATCTCCAGAAGCCTCAGCCGGACGGGGCGTTCGGGGCCGAGCAGGTCCCCGTGGGCGATCCGGAACAGCAGGCTGTATCCGATCTGGCCGGCGGCGCCGGTCACGGCCACGGTGACGGGAGTGGTACTCACGGTGATTCCTCCTGGGCTGCGCGCTCCGGGGTGCCCGGCGGTCACGCGACTCTGATGCGGGGTACCCGTGTGACTCGTCTCACGGGGCGGGGTGGCACAGAGGCTATCAGCGAGCCCGGTTCAGCGCACGGCGGACATGCGTGTCACGGGCCAGTGGCGCGCACCACAATGGAGACATGGCTACTACTGCATTCCAAGGAAACCCCGTCCACACCGTCGGCGAGCTGCCCGCCCAGGGAGAGTCCGCGCCGTCCTTCGACCTCGTGGGAGCGGATCTGAGCCCCGTGGCCTCGGACGAGTTCACGGGCAAGCGCATGGTGCTCAACATCTTCCCGTCCCTGGACACGGGCGTGTGTGCCCAGTCCGTGCGCGAGTTCAACCAGCGCGCCGCGTCCCTGCAGAACACCGCCGTGGTGTGTGTCTCCAAGGACCTGCCGTTCGCGCAGGGCCGGTTCTGCGCCGCGGAGGGCATCGACAACGTCACCACCGCGTCCGCGTTCCGTTCGTCCTTCGGCGAGGACTACGGTGTGACCCAGACGGACGGCCCGCTCGAGGGTCTGCTGGCCCGCGCCGTCGTGGTCGTGGACGAGAACGGCAAGGTCGTCCACACCCAGCTCGTCGGGGAGATCACCGAGGAGCCGGACTACGACGCCGCTGTCGCCGCCGTCTCCTGATCAGCTCACCGGAGGAGGGGCGGGGCCGTGCGGTCCCGCCCCTTTCGCGTGTCCGGATCTTTCGGGACGGATAAGGAACGACGCCGCACCGCCCCCGTACGGAGGCGACGCGGCGACGTCGTCGGTTGCTGCGCGTGCGCGAACCTGGGTCCCTCACACGCGCGAGACACTCCGGAACGTCAGGCGCTGAGCCCGTCCACGATCTCGTTGAGCGTGGCGGAGGGGCGCATCACCGCGGAGACCTTCTCCGGGACGGGCCAGTAGTACCCGCCGAGATCCGCGGGGGAACCCTGCACGTCCAGCAGTTCGGCGTTGATGGTGTCCTCGTTCTCGCGCAGCTCGGAAGCGACCTTCTGGAACGCCTGCGCGAGCTCGGAGTCCTCGGTCTGCTGCGCGAGCTCCTCGGCCCAGAACTTGGCCAGGTAGTAGTGCGAACCGCGGTTGTCGAGCTCGTTGACCTTCCGGGACGGGGACTTGTTCTCGTTGAGGAAGGTCCCGGTCGCGCTGTCCAGGGTATCCGCGAGGACCTGCGCCTTGGCGTTGTCGTAGCGGCTGGCGAGGTGCTCGAAGGACGCGGCGAGCGCCAGGAACTCACCCAGAGAATCCCAGCGCAGGTGGTTCTCCTCCTGCAGCTGCTGCACGTGCTTGGGCGCGGAACCACCGGCGCCGGTCTCGAACAGGCCACCGCCGTTCATGAGCGGCACGATGGACAGCATCTTGGCGGACGTGCCCAGTTCCAGGATGGGGAACAGGTCCGTGAGGTAGTCGCGCAGCACGTTACCGGTCACCGAGATGGTGTCCTCGCCGCGGCGCAGCCGCTCCACCGTGAACTTGGTGGCCTCTGCGGGGGAGAGGATCCGCAGGTCCAGACCGTCGGTGTCCTCCTCCGCGAGGTACTGCTCCACCTTGGTGATCAGGTTGCGGTCGTGGGCGCGGGACTCGTCCAGCCAGAACACGGCGGGCATCCCGGAGTCGCGGGAACGCCGCACGGCCAGCTGCACCCAGTCCTTGATGGGGGCGTCCTTGGCCTGGCACGCGCGCCAGATGTCACCGGGCTGGACCTCGTGGGACAGCAGCACCTCACCGGCACCGTTGACCACCTGGACGGTGCCAGCGTCCTGGATCTCGAAGGTCTTGTCGTGGGAGCCGTACTCCTCGGCCTTCTGTGCCATCAAACCCACATTGGGGACGGTACCCATGGTCGTGGGATCGTACGCGCCGTTCTCGCGGCAGTCGTCGATCACGACCTGGTAGACCCCCGCGTAGGAGGAGTCCGGCAACACGGCCAGGGTGTCCTTCTGCTCGCCCTCGCGACCCCACATCTTTCCGGACGTGCGGATCATGGCGGGCATAGAGGCGTCCACGATCACGTCCGAGAGCACGTGGAGATTGGTGATGCCCTTGTCCGAGTTCACGTAGGCCAGCTCGGGGCCCTCGTCGATCGCCTTGTCGAACGCGGCCTTGATCTCCTGGCCGTTGTCCAGGGCGTCCAGGCCCGAGAGGATTCCACCCAGGCCGTCGTTGGGGGACAGCCCCGCCTTGGCGAGGTCCTCTCCGTAGCGGTCGAAGACGTCCCGGAAGAACGCGGTGACCACGTGGCCGAAGATGATGGGGTCGGAGACCTTCATCATGGTGGCCTTGAGGTGGGTGGAGAACAGGACGTCCTCGGACTTGGCGCGGGCCACCTGCTCCGCGAGGAACGCGTCCAGCGCGGCGGCGCTCATGAAGGTGCCGTCCACGACCTCACCGGCCAGTACGGGCAAGGACTCCTTGAGCACCGTGGTGCCCCGGTCGGTGACGAGCTGGATGGTCAGGGTGTCGTCCTCGGGGATGATCACGGACTTCTCGTTGCTGCGGAAGTCGTCGTGGCCGAGGGTGGCCACGTTGGTCTTGGAGTCCTTGCTCCACTCGCCCATGGAGTGCGGGTGCTGCCGGGCGTAGTTCTTCACGGCCTTGGGGGCGCGGCGGTCCGAGTTGCCCTCGCGCAGCACGGGGTTCACGGCGGAGCCCTTGACACGGTCGTAACGCGCGCGGATGTCCTTGGCCTCGTCCGAGGTGGCGACCTCGGGGTAGTCCGGCAGGTCGTAGCCGTCCGCCTGCAACTCCTTGATGGTGGCCTTCAGCTGCGGGATGGACGCGGAGATGTTCGGCAGCTTGACGATGTTCGCTTCCGGGGTCTCCACGAGTTCGCCCAGCTCGGCCAGGGTGTCCGGGACCCGCTGCTCGTCGGTGAGGCGGTCCGGGAACTGGGCCAGGATGCGCGCGGCCAGGGAAATGTCCCGGGTCTCCACCTCCACACCGGCGGTGGACGCGAACGCCTCCACGATCGGCTTGAACGAGTACGTAGCGAGCATGGGTGCTTCGTCGGTCTCGGTGTAGATGATCTTGGGCATGAGCGATGGCTCCTTGCGTTGACGGTCACTGGGCTGCCTCCCAGGATACCCGCTGGCCCGCACCCGATTCCGTGTGCGGCGGGCCCACCGGCTGGTCACCACGCGCCCGACGCGCTGTCACGCTCGCGCACTCCCCGGAGTACGACGACACGCGGCGCCGGTCCCGATCGACCGGCGCCGCGCGCCGTGGTGCAGTGGGCTCTCAGCCGTGCAGCGAGGTCCTGATCCGCTCGCGCTCGCGTTCGAGCTTGCGCACGCGGTGACCCAAGGAGAACATCCGCACGGACCCCACGAGAGCCATGATCAGGGCCCCGGCGATCGCCGAGAGCAGCATGGCCACGCCCAACGGGAGGCTGAACGTCCACGCCATGTACTCGAATCGCGTGGCCACGTTGTTCTGGATGATAAAGACCAGCAACAGGATCAGCACGATCACGCCCAGGATCAGCGCCGCCCACACGGTCCCCGACACGCCGCGCTTGACGGGCTTGTCCAGCGAGGGATCCACGGGGGAGGCCGTCCCCCCTGCCACCGAGGCCGAGTGCGCGGTCCCGCTGTCCGTGACCGCCGTCCCGGGACGTTGCGCGTCCACGGGGGCCGACGGCGCCGCGTGCGCGTTCGCGTACCCCTCGCGCAGCGGTTTGCCCGCGGAACGGGAGCCGGGAGTGTGAGGCGGGCGTGCGGCGTCGTCCGGGGGGAAGCGGGGCGCGTTACGGGGCTCGTGCGGTGTGTTGGTCACGGGGGGCCTCCTGACGGGGCGAAGTGATGATGGCAACAGCGTACGGCCAATATCACGGAATGTGATTCGATGCTCGGCATTGCCCGCGCCACGACGAAATCATCCGACACTCCCGTGACACGCGGAAGGTTTCTCCCCGAAAAGGTTATCCGCGAGTAACCTGTGCTTCATCGTGAGACGCACCACAATCCATCGGTGATGCCAGCCCCGACTCGGGGTAACAACCACCGGGGTGCAACGCACATTCCATGGACACCATATCGGGAGGAAACGTCATGGGAAAGTACACCTTCAAGGGGAAGGCTGCCGTGTCCGTCGCGGCAATCGCTGCACTCACGCTGACTGGCTGCGCCAGCGTGGGCGGCGGCAACGACAGCAACGGCGGCGGCGGTGACAGCAGCGCAAGCGCCCAGAGCGGCGGCGTGGTCAATGTCGCCGAGACCAACAAGTTCTCGGGTGCCAATCCGGGCTACACCAAGACGAACGTGGACATCAACGGCCACGTGGTCCAGATGACCCGCGAAGGGTTCATCACGGTGGACCCGGAGCAGAAGATCCACCCCAACGAGGGCTTCGGCACGTACAAGAAGGTCTCGGACGATCCCCTGACCGTCGAGTACACGATCAAGGACCCCAAGTGGTCCGACGGCAACGCGGTGGACAAGGCCGACCTCATGCTGTGGTGGTCCGTGCTCTCCGGCTACGCCAATGACGCGAGCGAGGACGGCAAGGCCGGCAAGGACTACTTCACGATCGCCGGCTCCACGGACATCCTGAGCTCCACGGACAAGCCCGAGTTCTCCGAGGACGGCAAGACCATGACCGTCACGTGGGGCAAGCAGAACGCGGACTGGGAGATCGCCTTCGACCAGAACTACCTGATGCCCGCGCACGTGGTGGCCAAGAAGGCCGGGATGTCCGAGGACGAGCTACTCAAGGTGCTCGAGAACCAGAAGAAGGGCGACTCCAAGAACCCCCAGAAGCAGCCCGAACTCGAGAAGATCGGCAAGGCCTGGGACACCTCCTTCAACTTCACCTCCACGCCCGAGGACAAGGACGTCCTCGTGTCCAACGGTCCGTTCAAGATCGACAATGTGGTGGAAAACAATTCGGTCACGCTCAAGAAGAACGAGAACTACAACGGCAGCATGCCCGGCAAGCTGGACGAGATCACCCTGCGCACCATCGGCGACGCCACGGCTCAGATCCAGGCGCTGCGCAACGGCGAAGTGGACATCATGCAGCCGATCAACGTCAACAAGGACACGATGGACCAGGTCAAGCAGATCGAGAATGTGAACGTGCAGCAGGGCGACCAGCTCGCGTACGACCACGTGGACCTGAACTTCGGCTCGGACACCTTCAAGGACCAGGAGACCCGCGAGGCGTTCCTGAAGACCATCCCGCGCCAGCAGATCCTCGACCAGCTGATCAAGCCGGTCAAGGAGGACGCCGAGGTGCTCAACTCGCAGTTGTTCGTCTCCAGCCAGGGCGAGCCCTACACCAAGGCCGTGGAAAAGAACGACGCCAAGAAACTCTACGGGGACGTGGACATCGACGGCGCCAAGAAGCTGCTCGACGGCAAGACCCCCACCGTGCGGATCCTCTACAACAACGGCAATCCGCAGCGCGTGGACACCTTCCAGCTGATCAAGGAGTCCGCGGAGAAGGCCGGGTTCAAGGTCGAGGACCTGGGCGATCCCAACTGGTCCGAGAAGCTCGCGGACGGCGACTACGACGCGTCCCTGTACGGCTGGGTCTCCCCGGGCGTGGGCACCGAGATGCTCTCCCAGATCTTCAAGACCGGCGGTGGCGGCAACTACAACGAGTACTCGAACGCGGACGTGGACAAGCTCGTGGACGAGGCCCGCGCCAACCTGGACGAGTCCTCGCGCAACGACCAGATCGCTGAGGTGGACAAGCACACCTTCGAGGACGCCTACGGCCTCCCGCTGTTCCAGTCCGTGGGCTACGTGGCCACCTCGGACAAGATCGCCGGCGTGGACCAGTACCAGCCGAACCAGGACGGCGTGTTCTGGAACGTTTCCGAGTGGAGCCGTAAGTAGGACGGTCGACCTCGGTTGACCGAGTCCTTCCCCTCATGATGCTGCGCGGGCGCGGAACGCCGTGTCCGCGCAGCGTCGTGACCACCACTCGTTCAGAGGCAGCATCATGATTTCTTACATCCTCAGACGGCTCATCACCGCCGTCCTCATCCTGCTGGGCGCATCGTTCCTCGTGTACCTCATGACGGCGGCCTCCGGCGACCCGCTGTGGGACCTGTACGGAAACCCCAACGCCCAACAGCTGATCCCCGCCCGCGTGGAGGCCCTCAACCTGGACACACCGCCCGTGCTGCGCTACTTCACGTGGCTCGGCGGGGCACTCGGGTGCCTCGTGCCCTTCGCGGACACCTGCTCCCTGGGCGTGAGCCGCGAGGGCCAGGAGGTGACGAGCCTACTCTCCTTCGCCATGGGCCAGACCATCATGCTGGTCACGATCGGTACCATCCTGGCCATCGTCGTGGGTATCACCCTGGGTATCGTCTCCGCACTGCGGCAGTACTCGGGCCTGGACTACGGCATCACGTTCCTCACCTTCCTGTGCTTCTCGCTGCCGAGCTTCTGGCTCGCGGTGCTGCTCAAGGAAGTGGCGGCCATTCAGTTCAACGACTTCCTGCAGAACCCGTCACTGTCCATCGGGGCGCTGCTCGCAATCTCCGTGGTGGCCGGGCTCATCTGGTTCCTGGTCTCGTTCGGGCGCATGCGGACCCGCATCCTCATGGGTGTCCTGGGCTTCGTGGTCACCTTCGGGATCATCTACTTCGTGCTCGCGACCAACTGGCTCGCGCACCCCTTCCTGGGCATCCCGCTGATCGCACTGACCGGCATTCTGATGGCCGTGATCGCCACCGTGCTCATGGCGGGACTACGCAACAAGCGGGCCCTGTACGCCGGGCTGGCCACCGTGGTGGTGGGTCTCGTGCTGTACTTCCCCGTCCAGGCCCTCTTCGTCGGGGGCGGGCTGCTGACCCTACTGGCGTTGGTCGTCGTGATGATCCTGGTGGGTGTGGGAGCCGGTTACGTCGCCGGAGGCTACGACCGTGGTCAGGGTGCCCGCGTGGGCGGGGTCACCGGCTTCTTCGTGGCCCTGCTGATCATCCTGGACCGCTTCATGCAGTCGTGGCCGGACTACGTGAACTCCGGTCACATCCGGGGCCGGCCCATCGCCACGGCCAACTCCTCCACCCCGGGCCTGTCGGGTGACTTCTGGATCACCGGCCTGGACCGGTTCACCCACCTCTTGCTGCCCACCATCTGTATCACCCTGCTGGCGCTCGCGTCCTACTCGCGGTACTCGCGCGCGTCCATGCTGGAGATCATGGGCCAGGACTACGTGCGCACCGCGCGCGCCAAGGGCCTGTCGGAGCGGACCGTGGTCATGCGTCACGCGTTCCGCAACGCGCTGATCCCGCTGGCCACGCTCGTGGCCTACGACATCGGCGGTCTGATCGGCGGCGCGATCATCACGGAATCCGTATTCGCGTTCACCGGTATGGGGCAGTTGTTCATCCAATCGGTGCGCAACGTAGACCCCAACCCGGTGATGGGCGTGTTCCTGATCACCGGCATTGTCGCCATGGTCTTCAACCTGATCGCTGACCTGGTGTACTCCGTACTCGACCCGCGCGTGAGGGTGAAAGCATGAGCCAGCCACAACCTATCGACGTCCCCCAGCAGGTCGAACAGAACCCGCAGACCGGCGAGAAGCCCGAGGACGTGCGCGGCAAGAGCCAGGGGCAGCTGGTACGCCAGCGGTTCTTCGGCAACACGGGCGCCGTCGTGTCCCTGATCGTCCTGTTGTTCATCGTGGTGCTGTCAGTCACCTCGCTGGGTGTCGGTCCCATCCCGGGATGGTGGAAGTGGAACCCGGACGCCACGGGAACCGTGCTCAACGGTGGCCGGCCCACGCTGTCCCTGCTCCCGCCCTCGCTCGGGGAGCACCCGTTCGGCCAGGACAACCTGGGCCGTGACCTGTTCGCCATGGCCATGCAGGGCACCCAGTACTCCCTGGTGGTCATGATCGTGGTGGGCCTTATCGCGGGCCTCGTGGGCACCGTGGTGGGTGGCCTCTCCGGGTACTTCCGGGGCTGGACCGAGGCCGTGCTGATGCGTCTGACCGACGTGATCATCATCATCCCCCTGGTGATCCTGGCAGCCCTGTTGGGCCGCCTAGCCATCTCGTGGGTGCGCGCCCACAACCTGCCCACGTTCGCCACGGTGATCGCCCTGGGTCTGCTGATCGGTCTAGCCTCGTGGCCGCCGCTCGCGCGCCTGGTGCGCGGTGAGTTCCTCACGCTGCGCGAGCGCGAGTTCGTGGACGCCGCGCGACTGGCCGGTGCCTCGAGCGGGCGGATCATCTTCAAGCACATCCTGCCCAACACCGTGGGCGTGATCACCGTGAACATCACGCTGTTGATGTCCTCGGCGATCCTGCTGGAGACCGCGCTGTCCTACCTGGGTCTGGGTATCCAGGCCCCGGACTGGTCCCTGGGCCGGTTGATCAGCGAGAACCAGACCGCCTTCGCGACCCGTCCGTGGTTGTTCTGGTGGCCGGGTGTGTTCATCGTGGCGATCGCGCTGACCATCAACTTCATCGGTGACGGTCTGCGTGACGCATTCGACCCGCGCCAGCGCAAGTTCAACCCCAAGCGCGCCCGCGAGACCGGCGAGCGCACGGACCAGTACCCGGACGCGCTCACCGCATCCGAGCCGGGGACGAAGCCCGCGGTGAACGCCGGGGCCGAGACCGGGACGCGCGGGGACACCGCCCGGGACGGACGATGATCAGTTCACACGGTGAACAGCACGGCGCTCGCGGCGGCCAGCAGCACGACCGCCGCGAGCGGGCCGGGCGCGTACCGGGTCCGCACCGGATCGGGTGCGGCGTCCCGGGCGAAGACGTCCAGCTCACCGGTCTCGATCTTGCGTTGCCACGTGTCGCGGACGCGGTGCGCGGCGGCGCCGGAAGCGGTCGAGGTCAGGTCGCCCACGCGCACCGCGCCGCCCGGTCGGGCGATCGGGTGATTGCGGTTCACGGCGTCCACACCGGAGCGCAGGGCGGCGCCCGCACCGGCGGAGGGCAGGGCGAAACACGAGTGGGCGCCCTGGTCCGTGGCGATGGTCACCGCGAAACGGGTGCGCACGTCCACGATCCGGCTCCACGGAATGCTCACCGTGCGCAGGGGGTTCACCACGCGCACCTCGTCCGCGTGCACCTCGAGCCGGGGGCGCCAGTACAGCGCGTACCCGAGCGCCGCCAGGGCGAGACCACCGAACACGGCGCCCGCGTGGTGCGCCACGGTGTGGCCCCAGCCCGCGAAGCACACCACCAGACCCAGGACCACCAGGAATCCCGTGAGCCACGGGGCCGACGACGCTCGGTAGGTTTCGGGCTCGCCGGCGGGTTCTCGGGTCATGACCCCCATGCTAGGCAATGCGCGCGTGCCGCGGCCGCGCGCCCAGTTCTCGACACGATGGAGCACACACGATGAGCACCTCGAACCAGCCCGAGGGCACCCCGCGACCCCAGGACGCGGCGCAGGACCCGAACGCGGCGTCGTCGCACGAGGCCACGGCCGCCGAGCACAACGCCCCGTGGGACGGCACGCCGAGCGGCGACGGGCGGGTGGCCACCGAAGGCCCCGGTAACCCCTCCGCGGCTCACGCTCGCGCTGCCGGATCGTCCGGTGCCACGGCCGCCGACGCCGCTGCGGTCACCGGTCGCGCCGACGGAACCGCGGCCGCGGGTGCAGCCGCCGACGGCAGTGCCGCGGCGGGTGCCACCGCCGAGGGCGCGCAGAAACGGCGTGGTCGGCGGGCGCAGCGCAACGAACCCACCGTGCGGCGCGGCCCGGCCCGCAGGACCGTGGCCCGCGGTGAACCCGTGCTGAGCGTGCGCGGGCTGTCCGTGGACTTCGGCGTGGACCGGGACTGGGTGCCGGCCGCGATCGACCTGAACTACGACGTCGCAGCGGGGGAGGTGCTCGCGATCGTGGGCGAGTCCGGTTCGGGCAAGTCCGCGAGCTCGATGTCCATGCTGGGGCTGCTGCCCTCCAACGCACGCGTGCGCGGTTCGGCCGTGCTGGCCGGGGAGGAACTGATCGGGCTGCGCGGCAACGCGCTGCGGCGCGTGCGTGGCGAGGAGATCGCCGTGATCTTCCAGGAGCCCATGACCGCGCTGAACCCCGTGTACACGGTGGGCCAGCAGATCGTGGAGACCATCCGCCTGCACCGGGACATCTCACCCGCCGAGGCCGCCGAACGTGCCCGGCAGATGCTCACCATGGTGGAACTGCCGGACCCCGAGAAGGCGTTCCGTTCCTACCCCCACCAGCTCTCCGGTGGTCAGCGGCAGCGCGCGATGATCGCGCAGTCCCTCTCGTGCGACCCCAAACTGCTGATCGCGGACGAGCCCACCACGGCCCTGGACGTGACCGTGCAGGCGGAGATCCTGGACCTGATCCGCAACCTCAAGGACCAGCTGGACTCGGCGGTCATCCTGATCACCCACGACATGGGTGTGGTGGCGGACCTCGCGGACAACATCGCGGTCATGCAGAAGGGCGTGATCGTGGAACAGGGCACGGCGGAGCAGATCTTCACCGCACCGCGCCACCCCTACACCCGCTCGTTGCTCGAGGCCGTGCCCCACCTGGGCCAGGGCAACGAGAACGACGAGTCCGTGGACATGGTCGCCGCGCTCGAGCGTTCCGTGGTCATGCCCATGGTGGTGGACCGCAGCACGGCGAAGGCAGCGTCCATGGACACGCTCGCCCAGCGGGTCGTGGAACCGGTGCTGCAGTTGAAGGACGTGGCCATCGAGTACCCCAAGCAGGGCCGCAACCCCGCGTTCCGCGCGGTCGAGGGCGTCAGCCTCACCGTGGCAGCCGGGGAGACCGTGGGTCTCGTGGGTGAATCCGGTTCCGGCAAGACCACGATCGGCCGCGCCGCGGTGGGACTGCTGCCCGTGGTCGAGGGATCGCTTGTGGTGGACGGCGTGGAACTGCACGGTGCCCCGCGCGCCAAGCTCAGCGCGGTGCGCAAGGACGTGGGCATGGTCTTCCAGGACCCCGCGTCCTCGCTGAACCCGCGGCTGCCGATCGGTGAGTCGATCGGTGAGCCCATGTTCCTGGCCGGCGAGGCAAAAGGGGCGCAACTGCAGCAGCGCATCGAGCAACTCCTGGACCAGGTGCGGTTGCCGCGCAACTACCGCAACCGTTACCCGCACGAGCTCTCGGGCGGTCAGAAGCAGCGCGTGGGCATCGCCCGGGCCCTGTCCCTGAAGCCGAAACTGCTCGTGGCGGATGAACCCACGTCCGCGCTGGACGTGTCCGTGCAGGCCACGGTCCTGGAATTGTTCGAGCAGCTGCAAGCGGAGATGGGCTTCGCGTGCTTGTTCGTGACCCACGACCTCGCGGTGATCGACCGGCTCGCCAACCGGATCGTGGTCATGCAGCACGGGCACATCGTGGAACAGGGCTCGCGCGAAGCGGTGCTGCGCCACCCCGAGCAGGAGTACACCAAGCGCTTGCTCGCCGCGGTGCCCGTGCCCTCGCCCGAGGCCCAGCGCACGCGCCGCGAACTGCGTCAGCAGTTGGCCCACACGGTGTCCTGAGCATGATCGGAGCCCCGGGAGCAGCGCGGTTCGCGCGGCAGCCCGGGGCTCCGCCCATGGGGGACTCGGACGATATGCGTATGTGTTGGGCCCTGCCATCGTGTGCTGGCTCGCGCGGGGAATTACTACAGTGGGAGCCATGATGAATCCGGCACGCCTCAACTCCGACCTCTCCCGTCTGAGGCGGGAGACCGACATGTTCCTCGCGACCGTGGAGTCCCTCTCGGACGAAGAAATGGTGGGCCCCACCCTGTGCGAGGGTTGGGACCGCGCGCACGTGATCGCGCACCTGGCCTCCAACGCCCGCGCCCTGGTCAAGCTCATCGACTGGGCCACCACGGGTGAACCGCAGCAGCCCTACGAGTCCCACGAGGCGCGCGAGCAGGAGATCGACGAGCTCGCCGCGCTGCCCAAGGACGAGCTGATCGAGACCTTCAAGCAGAACGCGCAGTTCTTCGCCGAGCAGTGCGAGCGTCTCAAGGGCGACATCGTCACCGAAGAGCTCGACCTGCACGGTAAGCCCGTCCCGGCCACGTCCGTGCCCGCGGTGCGGATCGCGGAGGTCGTGGTGCACCACCACGACCTGGACACCACGTGGACCGTGGCGGAAGCGGACCCGGACTCCCTGCTCAACGCCGTGGAGGCCGCGGTGCGCACCATGCGGGCCAAGGGTGCCCCGGGGATGACCCTGCGCACCGAGGAGCGGGACGAGTGGATCATCGGCGACGGCGGTCAGCTCATCACCTCCGACCGCGAGGGCATGCTGCGGTGGCTGGCCCGCGGTGACGACGAGTTCGTGGAGTCCGAGGGCGCCCTGCCCGAGCTCCCCGCGTGGTGAACGCGGCTCGCTGACCCGCTGTCGGACTGACCCCGCTGGGCCTCCCAGCGGGGTCCGTTGCGCATCAGGAGAACACCGTGATCCCGTAGGCCGCGAAGATCACCAGGTGCGCCGCACCGTGGATCGACGTGACCCTGGAGGATGCGAACGTGGTGAGGGAGAGTCCCAGCGTGATCCCGAGCAGCACCAGGTTCGCGGGGCTCTCGGCGAGCACGACCGTTTGATCGGTGAGCAGCCCGATCACGAGTATCGCCGGGATGGTCAACCCCACCGTGGACACCAGCGCCCCGTGGCACAGGTTGCTCACGCGCTGGATCTCCCCGGCCAGCGCGGCGCGCAGCGCGGTGAGGGATTCGGGCAGGAACACGATGGCCGCGATCAGCGCGCCGGCCAGCGCGGGCGGTGCCCCCACACGGCCGAGCCCATCGTCCAACAGCGAGGCCATGTCGTGGGACAGCACCACGATGGGCACCACGGTGATCACGAGCAATGCCAGGCGCGCGAGGATCTCGGTGCGGTGCTCGGCCAGGACCGAGCGCAGGGAAGGATGCGTCGTCGTCTCCCGGGCCGCGGTCTCCGGACCCGGGCGCAACCGGGGGTCCACTTCGGTGAAGTCCACGGCCTGCGCACCCGCCTGTCGGTACAGGAAGAACGCGTAGATCGCCACGGTGACTGCGACGATGGAGATCTCCTGCCACGGCTGGTACGCGCCGTCGGTGCCGAGCACCGCGGGTAGCACGAAGGCCAGGGCGCTCAGGACCACGAGCAGCGCCAGGTAGTTGGAGGTTCCCGTCCGATTGTGGGCCATGTCCCCGTGCTTGAGGCCGCCCACGAGCAGGCACAGACCGATTACCAGGTTGAGGATGATCATGGCCACGGCCATCACGGAGTCCCGCGCGATCGTGGCGTGCTCACCGGGGCCCAGCATGACGGCGGAGATCAACACCACCTCGATCACGACGATGGACAGGGTCAGCACCAGCGAACCGTACGGATCGCCGAGCCTGTGGGCCAGGTGTTCGGCCTGTTGCACGACGCCCGTGGCCGCGTACAGGATCACGCCCACGATCACCACGAGCGCCCCCACGAGCAGCGGGGAGGACACGGGTGGGGCCAGCAGCGAGCCGGAGAGTTGAAGCAGTACGAAGAATCCCCATCCCGCGATCACGCGGGCCAGGGCTCCCGGAGTCAGGATGGAACGACGCGTGGGGGACATGGAAGCGTCAGCTCGATTCTCGGGACTGTGCGCGCCCCGGTCCGGCCGGGGTCGTCCCCGAGCTATCCGGTGTGCTGACGGGTCGTCCCGTCGGAGGAGGCGATGTCCGGGTCTCAGTCACGCACCGCGAACAACCACGGATCCGCTCGATCCGTGTGCGGATCGCCAAAGTTCACGAACGTGCGGCCCTTGGCCTCCACGACATTGTATTCCTGGATAACTTCCAGGCTGAGCCGTTCGCGGTGGGCGACCTCCACGATCACCGCGGTGGCACCGGAGCGGTCCGGGAGGGTGGCGGGGTAGGCCAGTGCGGCGACGAGCAATCCGGAGGCCTTCTCTCGCGCGATGTCCCGCAGTTCGGCCAGCACGTCCTGGGGGGCCAGATCGTTCACACGAGACGGGTCCACCGAATCCAGTTCGAACTCTCCGTCCTTGGCGCCGGTGACCAGGAAGGCCGGGAATGCTCCGTACTGGCGCACCTGTTCCTCCACGACCGCCTGGACGTGGCTCAGTGCGGTGTCCACGGTCTCCACGGCGGAGTCCGAGACCCACTGGCGCCACGCGTTGTCGTGATCCACGCGGGCGCGCGCGGCGTCCGCCCGGGTCATCCGGGAGGTGCCCTTGGAAGGCGTGGAGCGGCGTCGTGATGAACGGGCGGAGGACTGAGCCACGAAGTGGGACCCCTTCGGGAGATCGGCGGGAGAACGGGAGTGCTGAGTCCAGGGTAGGCGCTCGCTAGACTGGATCGGAACCAATCAGCGAATACCAGGAGCATGCATGTCTGCGATCAATCGCGAGCAGGTGGCGCACCTGGCCGAACTCGCGCGCATCGAGATGTCGGACGAGGAACTGGCCCGCGTGGCCGGTGAACTCGATCTCATCGTCGAATCCGTGGCCTCGGTCAGCCAAGCCGCCGGGGACGACGTCCCCGCCACGAGCCACCCCCTGCCGTTGCACAACGTCTTCCGCGAGGACGTGGTGGGGGAGACCCTCACGCAGGAGGAAGCCCTGAGCAACGCACCGGACAGCCAGGACGGCAAGTTCCGGGTCCCGGCGATCCTGGACGGGGAGTGAGCATGAGCGAGCGCATCGTAGAACTGTCCGCCGCGGACCTCGCGGCCAAGCTGGCTTCCGGTGAGGTCTCCTCGGTGGACGCCGTGACCGCGCACCTCGAGCAGATCGAGGCCACGGACGGCACCCCGCTGGACGCCCAGGACCGCTCGCACGGGACCGACGGGCTGAACGCGTTCCTGCACCGCAACCGCGAGGAGGCCCTGGATGTGGCCCGTGGTGTGGACGAGGCACGCGCCAAGGGCGAGCAGTTGCCCGAGCTCGCGGGTGTGCCCGTGGCGGTCAAGGACCTCATCGTGACCAAGGGCCAGCCCACCACGGCGGCGTCCCGGATGCTCGAGGGTTGGATGAGCCCGTACGACGGCACGGTGACCCGCAAGCTGCGTGCGGCGCGCATGCCCATCCTGGGCAAGACCAACCTGGACGAGTTCGCCATGGGTTCGTCCACCGAGCACTCGGCGTTCGGTCCCACGCGCAACCCGTGGGACCTGCGCAAGATCCCGGGCGGTTCCGGTGGCGGTTCCGCCGCCGCGGTCTCCGCGTTCCAGGCGCCCCTGGCCCTGGGCACGGACACCGGTGGCTCCATCCGCCAGCCCGCGGCCGTGACCGGCACGGTGGGCGTCAAGCCCACGTACGGTTCGGTGTCCCGTTACGGCGTGATTGCCATGGCGTCCTCGCTCGACCAGGTGGGCCCGTGCTCCCGCACGGTGCTCGACGCCGCACTGTTGCACGAGGTCGTGGGCGGTCACGATCCCGCCGACTCCACTTCGCTGACGGATCCCGTGGGCTCCTACGCCCGCGCCGCGCGCGAGGGAGCGGCCGAGGGTGGGCTCAAGGGGCTGCGCGTGGGCGTGGTCCAGCAGCTGAGCGGCGAGGGTTTCCAGGCCGGTGTGCAGCAGCGCTTCGAGGAGTCCCTCGAACTCCTGCGCGCCGCGGGCGCCGAGATCGTGGACGTCCAGACGCCCAACTTCGAGTACGCGCTGGGTGCCTATTACCTGATCATGTCCTCGGAGGTCTCCTCCAACCTGGCCAAGTACGACGGCGTGCGCTTCGGTCTGCGCGTCACTCCCGAGGGCACGCCCACCATCGAGAAGGTCATGAGCGCGTCCCGCGCCGCAGGCTTCGGGGACGAGGTCAAGCGTCGGATCATCCTGGGGACGTATGCGCTGTCCGCGGGGTACTACGACGCGTACTACGGTTCCGCACAGCAGGTGCGCACGCTCGTACAGCGTGATTTCGCGGCGGCGTTTGAGGAGGCGGACGTGCTGATCTCGCCCACCGCGCCCACCACCGCGTTCGACATCGGGGGCGTGGACGAGTCCGCGGATCCCATGCAGATGTACCTGAACGACATCGCCACGATCCCCACCAACCTCGCGGGGATCCCCGGGATCTCCCTGCCGGGCGGCCTGGCACCGGAGGACGGGCTGCCCGTGGGGATCCAGTTCATGGCACCGGCGCGCGAGGACGCCCGCGTGTACCGCGCCGGGGCCGGTCTGGAGCGGTTGCTCACCGAGCAGTGGGGCGGCCCGCTGTGGCGGGAACGCGCCGACGTGACCGCCACCGTTCGTGACTTTGCGGCCACTGCCGCGCAGGGAGGCAAGTGATGAGCCAGGACGTGCTGTCCTTCGAGGAAGCCCTCGAGCGCTTCGACCCCGTCCTGGGGTTCGAGGTGCACGTGGAGCTGAACACCAAGACCAAGATGTTCGATGCCGCCCCCAACACCTTTGGGGACGAGCCCAACACCAACGTGACCCCGGTGTCCCTGGGGCTGCCCGGCGTGCTGCCGGTGGTCAACGGCAAGGCAGTGGAATCCGCGATCAAGCTCGGTCTCGCGCTGAACTGCTCGATCGCGCAGAAGTGCCACTTCGCACGGAAGAACTACTTCTACCCGGACACCCCCAAGAACTTCCAGACCTCGCAGTTCGACGAGCCCATCGCGTTCGACGGGCACCTGGACCTCGAGCTGGAGGACGGCACGGAGTTCCGCGTGGAGATCGAGCGCGCCCACATGGAGGAGGACGCCGGCAAGCTGACCCACATGGGCGGGGATGCCGGGCGGATCCAGAACGCGCAGTACTCCCTGGTGGACTACAACCGCGCAGGTGTGCCGCTCATCGAGATCGTGACCAAGCCCATCGTGGGTGCGGGGGAGCGGGCGCCGGAACTGGCCCGCGCCTACGTGGCCGCGATCCGCGAGATCGTGAAGAACCTCGGCATCTCGGACGCCCGCATGGAGCGCGGCAACGTGCGCTGCGACGCGAACGTGTCTCTGATGCCCAAGGGCGCCACGCAGTTCGGCACGCGCTCGGAGACGAAGAACGTGAACTCGCTGCGCGCCGTGGAGCGCACCGTGCGCTACGAGATCCAGCGCCACGCCGCCGTGCTCGCCGCGGGGGAGAAGGTCACGCAGGAGACCCGCTTCTGGCACGAGGACACCCGGTCCACGACCGCGGGGCGGCCCAAGTCGGACGCGGACGACTACCGCTATTTCCCCGAACCGGACCTGGTGCCCGTGGTGACCACGGCGGACTGGATCGAGGAACTGCGCGCGAGCCTTCCCGAGCCCCCCGCCGAGCGCCGCAAGCGGCTGAAGGCGGACTGGGGGTACACGGACGAGGAGTTCCGCGACGTCGTCAACGCGGGTGTGCTGGACGAGATCGAGCAGACCATTGCCGCGGGCGCCTCCGCCGCCGTGGCGCGCAAGTGGTGGATGGGTGAGATCGCCCGCCTCGCCAAGCAGCGCGAGGTCGAGATCGCGGACCTGCCCGTGACCCCGGCCCACGTGGTCGAACTCAACGGGCTGATCGACGGCGGCAAGATCAACGACAAGCTGGCCAAGAAGGTCCTCGGTTTCGTGGTCGAGGGTGAGGGCACCCCGGCGGAGATCGTGGAGTCCCGCGGGCTCGCGGTCGTCTCCGACGACGGCGCCCTCACCGCCGCCGTGGACGACGCCATGGCCCAGATGCCGGACGTGGTCGAGAAGATCAAGGGCGGCAAGGTCCAGGCCGTGGGCGCCCTGATCGGACCGGTCATGAAGGCCACGCGCGGCCAGGCGGACGCCGGACGCGTGCGCCAGATCATCCTGGGGAAGCTCGGCGTGCAGGGCTGACGCCCCCGTCACGAGCACGGAGAAGGCCGGTTCCGGGACCTTCACGGGTCTCGTGGAACCGGCCTTCTCTCGTGAACGTTCCGCCGCTCAGTCTTCCGTTTCCTCCGCGACCCGCCACTCCCGCAACCCGTTCGCCGTCGCCGAGTCTGTATTGATGATCGCCGCGATGCGCTCGCGGATCTGCCGGTCCTCCTGGGGGGAGCGGCACACGCCGTTGGGCTGGTCCGAGGCCGTGGAGCACCACTGGAACCGGCCGTCCTGGGTGTTGGAGCTCGGTGCCCAGGCCAGATCGCTGACCCGCCACCCGCCGTCGTCCCCGCGCGCGAACTGGAAGCGCGTGATCAGACCCTGGTTGTTGTTCTCGTACGCCGGGGAGGTCTCCGTGACGGTGTTGCCCAGTCCGTAGACGATCCACTTGCCGTTGTAGTGCTCGATGGGCTGCACGCTGTGCGAACCGTGACCGTACACGGCGTCGAACGCACCGGAATCAATCAGCGAGTGGGCCGTGGTTTTCTGGTAGGCGTCGGCGTCGTCCTGGTACTCGATGATCGAGTGCATGGCCGCGATCACCACGTCCGCGCCCTGCTGGCGCGCCTTCTTCGCCTGCGCCACGGCGCGGTCGATGTCCTGTCGCGCGGCCTGCGGCTCCTCGGCGGGGTCCCGCAGCCGGTCCACCTGCCAGTCGTGCTCCGCCCGTTGGCCGTTGAGACTGTTGGTCCCGGTGACCACGGCCACGGTCCCGGCCGGGGTCTCCAGCAGCATGGGCTCCTCGGATGCGCGCTCGGAAGTGTACGAGCCGGTGTGCTTGAGGCTCGCGTCGTCGAGGGTCGCCAAGGTCCGGTTCACGCCCTCGGTGCCGCGGTCCACGGTGTGATTGGTCGCGGACGTGCACGCGTCGTAACCCGTGTTCTTGGCCGCCACGGTGATCTCCGGCGGCACGCTGAAGCTCGGGTAGTCCGAGTAGGGCCCACCCTTGGGCGCCACCGGGGTCTCCATCTCGCAGATGGCCACGTCGGCCTGGTCCAGGTACGGCTTCTGGCCGGCCAGCAGCGGGTCGAAGTCGAAGTGTCTGCTTTGGTTCATGGCCGGGTCCACCGCGAAGTTGCGCCACAGGCCTTCGTGCAGCAGGAGATCACCGGTCATCGCCACGGTGAAGCACGCGTCCTCGGGACACTCCGGGCCCTTACCGGGCTCGCTCGCACGGGCCGTCTCGCTCGTCGCCCGGTTGGTGGCGGATGACGTCGCTGCGCCGGGATTCTGCCCCGCGTCCTTCTGGGCGTCCCCGCCCGAGGCCCCGCACCCGGAGACCAGCAACGCCACCCCGGTCAGCGCCGCGGCCCCGGCGACCCGCGGCGAGCGTGATCGTCGGGCAGCGCGGGATGAACGGGGTCGGAGGGGCAGGGGAGGCATGCTGCGATGCTATCGCACATGCCCGTGATCTGAATCACCTCCATTTAGATCATAAAAATCTGACCAAATTCGTCGCAAACCCTTCCGTCCACCTTTTTGGGAGGTTAGGCTTTCCTAAGTTTCGCGAATCGGGTGCGATCGGGATGTTCTCGGCGGACCCGGTCGGATTGGTCACAACGGAAGCGGGGACGATCGTGGGTCGAACCGACAACGGGGCACAGCTCGGGTACGTGGGCGTGTCGGAGCGCGTGGTGTCGCTCGCGCACCGCATGCTCGCGGGCGCGGGCCGAGCGAACGTGGTCGCCTACCGCCTCGAGGGTCAACCTACACTGCCGTGTTTGGCACACGGGTTCATGTCGGACGGCCGGATGGTCATGGCTGCTGCTCCCCAGCCCGACACCGCTGCGCTGACCCCGGCGGGGCAGACCGTGGACGTGCGCGTGGACATCGCCAAGTTCGCTCCGGACCCCTCCGTACGCATCGTGGCGGCCAGTGCACACTTCCTGGCGGGTCTTGAGTGGCTGACCCCGGGCGGGACCGACGAACTCCTCATGACGGGGGAGTTGCCGGAGCTCGTGGCGGCCGTGGCCGACACCGCCTCCGGGCGACTCGCGATCGTCTCCACGGCACGGGTCGTGGTTCATGACGGTTCGGGTGCCACGCCACTGAGCGTCGACCAGGTGCGGGCGTTCGGCCGCGAGCTCGGGGATTCCATGGCCGCGGTGAACACCGAAGCCGTGGCCCTGGACGCTGCGGTGTCCGTGGATCCAATCGATCTGGCCGGGATGTGCGATGCCGCGGAGAACGGATGGATCCCCGCCCACCTGCTGACGCGTAAGCCCTCGAGCGGCGGGTGCGCTCACACCCGGAATCGGGATTTCGTGGTGGACGTGGATCTCACCGGGGTCACGGTTCTGCGCGAGGGTTCGACCGCTACCAGCGTCTACTTCGTCCCGTTCCATCGTCCGACGTCGTCCGCGCAAGACCTCGCCGACAACCTCGCATCCCTGCTGGGCACCCCCGCCGCAGCGTGACGCCGCGCCGGTACCCCAGCGGCAGCGTCACACCCCGAGGCTGTCCGGCGGTCGTGTGAACCTGCCGGGGCTCGATCAATCGTTGCAGACATGAGAGGACCGCGAGTCGCATGACTCGCGGTCCTCTCATGTCTGCAGTTGTTACTCGGCGAGCTCCGCGATCAGCGGGCTTCGTAGCTCGCGCAGTTGGCGTCCGCAGTGACCTCGATCGACGAGGCGGTGCACAATAGTTCCTTGTTGTGCACGCACTCGAGGCGCTGGCACGCGCCCACCTGGCCGTTGGCGGTGGGCAGGCCACCGCGGGCGTCGAGCGAGATGAACGTGGTGCACGAGGCCTCGGAGCCCTGGCCGCCCACCGTGATGGCGGGGGCGGTGCAGCCGTTGTCGTTGAAGGCGCAGCCGGTGGCGGTGCAAGCGGAAACAGCGGTGAGAGTGGCCATGATCTTCTCCTGTGATTTGGGTGGTGCTCTGATCGCCGGATGAACTGATCTGGACACTACGGGTGTTTTTCGGGGCGCGCCAGTAAGTTGACCCTTATGGTAAAAGGTCGTTACCCAATTGGGGTTAGGTGGCCCTTCCCAAATGAGTGTGGGTAAGGGCCCAAGCGGGGTGCGTGTCACGGGGGTCGGGTAGGGGTCGAGGCCTCCAGGATGGGGGTGCTGAATCCAACCGTCCTCGAAGGCCTCGATGTGTCCCATGCTATGTGCGCGCCGGCGTGCGCGCTCTTCGACCTGCCCGATGTCCACGTGCTCACGATCGAGCGGCACCGCTCCTCGTTCACCCTGGTGGTCGAGACCGTGCCGTCA
>NZ_JAVKPY010000017.1:0-33219 GCF_040981035.1 Kocuria sp. CPCC 205297
TGACGGCACGGTCTCGACCACCAGGGTGAACGAGGAGCGGTGCCGCTCGATCGTGAGCACGTGGACATCGGGCAGGTCGAAGAGCGCGCACGCCGGCGCGCACATAGCATGGGACACATCGAGGCCTTCGAGGACGGTTGGATTCAGCACCCCCATCCTGGAGGCCTCGACCCCTACCCGACCCCCGTGACACGCACCCCGCTTGGGCCCTTACCCACACTCATTTGGGAAGGGCCGGCAAACCCAAGCGCGGCAAGGGCCGCCGCCCCGGCCCTCCCGTCCACGACGATCTTTGCGCGGTCACGGACGAGTCCGGACGCACCCGTCACGTGTTCGCGGCGGACGCGCCGAATGAACTGTGGCTGACCGACATCACGGAACACAAGACCGCCGAAGGCAAGCTCTACCTCTGCGCGATCAAAGACGTGTTCAGCGGCCGCATTGTGGGCTACTCGATCGATTCGAGGATGAAGTCCCGGCTGGCCGTTCAGGCCCTCGAGAACGCCGTCGCGATGCGCGGCGACGTCGCCGGCTGCGTGGTGCATAGCGATAGAGGTAGTCAATTTCGCAGTCGGAAGTTCCTGCGTGCGCTGACCCGTCATCGCATGGTCGGATCGATGGGCAGAGTCGGCTCCAGCGGCGATAACGCAGCCATGGAGAGCTTCTTCGCTCTGCTGCAGAAGAACGTCCTCGACCGCCGCTCCTGGACCACCCGCGAACAGCTGAGGATCGCAATCATCACCTGGATCGAACGGACCTACCACCGCCGCCGACGCCAATCCCGGCTCGGGCGTTTGACGCCCATCGAGTTCGAGACCACCATGAACACGGCCGTCGAACTGGCGGCGTGACTACAACCTGTCACCTATCCGTGCAGCAGTCCCGGCCTCTTGACGAGTCTTGCCCTGCCCAACCACCCGAATCGAGCGCTCACCATGCTTGATACTGCGCTTCGCCCGGTAGCCGCGCCAGATCGCGCCCGACGGAAGTTGGCGTTCGAACTCATAGACAGTGCCCTCACCGTAGCCGCGCACACGCTGCTTGCGCTTTCGGTTGGCGAATTTGCTGCGCGGAGAGGGCGCGTCCGACAGATCATCGGTTGAGCGACGGTCATCTTCGTCGGGGGGTGGTCCATGTCACCCTACTCGCGGCGTGTCGATGGCATGAGGATGGCCCGCCTCCCGCGTAAACACGCGGCAGACGGGCCAATCGCGGAGGATGGGGGATTTGAACCCCCGAGGGCGTTAACCCAACACGCGTTCCAGGCGTGCGCCATAGGCCGCTAGGCGAATCCTCCAGGCACGCACGTGCATCACATCCGTGGGCAACGTGCGGCCATCAGCATAACGGAACTGGGCGGGCGGGCGCGAATCGGGAAGGTAGCCGCCCGGAAATGCCACGCCGAGCGACGTCGTCAACGCACCCGCGCCGCGCAACTGTTCTGACGCCAGTTGACCCGCCAGTTAGCCGGGGAACCGGTCACCGCCGGCCACGAACTGCATCGGGCCCACTTCATCGCACGATCCTCGACGGCACCGCTCGGTTCGAACTCCTCGCCGGCTTGAGCTAAAGTATGGGGCAGCCCCTCGTGTGGCGCCATCTCGTAAAACTCCCCCAGGACCGGAAGGTAGCAAGGGTATATGGGCTCTGGCGGGTGCACGGGGGGTCTTTTCGTACCCGGCTCCCCACCTCCGCGAGTGCGCTGTGCGCGTCCGAGTCCCCGGCTAAGGTTTCATACGTGACTACCGCCCTGTACCGTCGCTATCGCCCGGAGACCTTTCAGGATGTCATCGGTCAGGAACACGTGACCGAGCCCCTGATGACCGCGCTGCGCAAGAACAGGGTCAATCACGCCTATCTCTTCTCCGGCCCGCGCGGCTGCGGTAAGACCACGTCCGCGCGCATCCTGGCCCGCTGCCTCAACTGCGCGGAAGGGCCCACGGCCACACCGTGCGGTCACTGCGAGTCCTGCCAGGATCTGGCCCGGGACGGTGCCGGCTCACTGGACGTCATCGAGATGGACGCGGCCTCCCACGGCGGCGTGGATCATGCCCGTGACCTGCGGGAACGCGCCACGTTCGCCCCCGTCCGGGACCGCTACAAGATCTTCATCATCGACGAGGCCCACATGGTCACGCGGGAGGGCTTCAACGCCCTGCTGAAGATCGTGGAGGAACCGCCGGAGCACGTGAAGTTCATCTTCGCCACCACCGAGCCCTCCAAGGTGCTCACCACCATCCGCTCCCGCACGCACCACTACCCCTTCCGCCTCGTTCCCCCGGAACCACTCATGCGCTACCTCGAGCAGCTGTGCCAGGAGGAGGGCGTCACCACCGAACCGGGCGTCCTGTCCCTCGTGGTGCGCGCCGGCGGCGGCTCGGTGCGTGATTCGCTCTCCGTCCTGGATCAGCTCATGGCCGGCTCCGACGACGGCGGCATCACCTACGATCTCGCGGTCGCCCTGCTGGGCTACACGCACGCGGCCCTGCTCGACGACGTCGTGGACGCCTTCGCCGCCGGCGACGCCGCCACGGTCTTCGCGTCCGTGGACCGCGTCATCCAAACCGGGCAGGACCCCCGCCGTTTCGTGGAGGACCTGCTCGAGCGCTTCCGCGACCTGGTGGTGGTCAACGCGGTCCCCGATTCCGCCGCGAACATCCTGCACGGGATGCCCACGGACCAGATCAACCGGTTGCGGAACCAGGCCACCCAGCTGGGCGCGGCCGAGCTCTCCCGCTCCGCGGACATCACCAACGAGGCCCTCAACGAGATGACCGGGGCCACCTCCCCGCAGTTGCACCTGGAACTGCTGTGCGCCCGCATCCTACTGCCCTCGGCGGACCACACAACGCGCGGCATCACGTCCCGGGTGGACCGTTTGGAACGCCGCCTGAGCATTCCTCGGGGCACCGGAATTCGTACGACGGCGCACGACGCCGCGTCGTCGTCCCCCGCGGTGGAACCGACCGCACGCGGAAGCCAGGAGCCCACATCTCCGGAACAATCCGGCACCGCCGCGCCGGCACCCGCGTCGCACGACGCCCCCGCACCGGAATCCGCCGGGGTACCTTCCCCGATGCCCCCCGCGCTCGACGACGCCGCAACGGACTCCGTTGCCCCGTCGCAGCCCGTGCGCCCGGACGGGTCTGCCGTGGACGGCGCGGACGGTTCCGCAACGGGTCGCCCCGCGGAGGAGACCCCGGACGTCCAGGAACCCACGGACCCGCAGGACGAGTCCGAACAGCCCGAGGGCAGCAGCCACCCCGCCGCTGCGGACCCCGTTCCGGAAGGCGACCGCGGCCCCGACGCCCAGCACCCGCCCGCGGACGGCACGACCGACACCCGCTCCCCCGCGGCACAGGACGCGGGAGCCGGGGTCCCGGCACGCATGCAACAACGGGAGACGCCGAACCAGTACGGGTCCCAGCGGCCTGACGACGACGCATCCCGCCAGTACGCGCAGGGCGAGCCTCGCCGTGACGTCGCGCCACACGATGACCACCAGCCGCAAGCCCCGCAGGCGTCCGAGGAGCAGGCCGCCCCGAGCGATGTCACCAGCGGTGAACTGGAACTGCTGCGTTCCTCGTGGCCCGAGATCGTGTCCGCGCTCGCGGAGATCCGCCGCGTGGCCTGGGCCATCACCGTGCGAGGAACGCCCATCTCGTTCGAGAACCGCACTCTACGGATCGCGTTCGAGAACGACGGCGACCTCCTGAACTTCCCCCGCTTCGAGGCGGACGTCCGTAATGCCATCCAGAGCGTGGTGGGGCTGGATTGTGCAGTGGAAGCAGTGCGCCCCGGTGACACGCGCGGCCTGCAGGACACCCCGGGTGCGGGTGGTCCGCCGTCGAACGCGGGCCGTGGCACCGGGCCCGGTCCCGGGCGGGACGCCGGCGGTGGACAGGGTTACCGGGGAGATCGCCCCGCGCCCCGGGGCGGCGGGCCCCAGAATGCTCAGGGATCCCGACAGGATCGCGGATCGCAGCAGGACCGGAGTTATCAACGCGACGATTCCTCCTCGGAGCACGGCCAACAGTACGGATCCGGCTCACGGCGAGACACCGGTGCATCTCGCGGCGACGGACCCACCGGGCGGGACACCAGGCTGAACGCCTCGAGCCGGGCCGGATCCTCCGACCAACCGGACTATTTCCGCGAGCCGGAGGGCTTCGGGGTCAATCGTCGTCGGGGCAATCCTCCCGCGCCCGACCGTGAACCGACACCGGAACGCGAGTCGCGGTCCATGCCCGATTCCGCCTCTCGTTCCACGCCCGGCACTGACCGGTCCTCCGTGCCCGCTTCCTCGTCGCACTCAGCGCCCGCATCCGCCCCGGACGACGACGAACCCGTCACCTCGTGGTCCGTAGCCTCCATTCCCCAACCGGGTTTCGCCGCACCGAGCGGCGGGGATTCCACGTCGAAAACCGCCGATGCGGCGCCCACGCGTGATGATTCGGACCAGAATCCGGACACGTCCGATAGCTCCGTGGGCGACTCCTCCAGGGACGATGCCCACCGAGCGACGGATTCCCCGGCGGACGACCGCGCTGGCACCGGCGATTCCACCTCGGTTCCGTCTCGTGAGGGCTTGGGCAGTGCCAGTGACTCCGCGGACGTCGGCGCGACCTCGTGGACCCCTGGTGCCCCCGCGTCGGATGGCCCCGGGTCTGATGTTCCCGCTTCCGATGACTCCGCGGCGTTCGAGTCCCACGATTCCGGGGCCGCTTCCGGCGGGCCCGATCTGTCCATGCGTGACGGTTCCATGCGGGATGGTTCCGTGCGCGACGGCTCCGTGCCCGAGGACCCCGCATCCGGTGCTCCTTCCTTCCGTGCCCCGCAGCCGCGAGATCGCGGCCCGGAGTACTGGAGCCCGGAGGAACCGCCGCCCCCACCGGAGGATGACCCCCCGGCGGACATGTACGACGAACCCGTGCCCCGAGCGCCGTCGCCCGCGAGGGATCGTAGGGCCCAGGGCGGGAACGGCCCCGGCGGCGACAACCCGGCGGGCCCCGGTCCCGACCACGACGGGCGCGGGAACACCCGCCCCGGCGGCGTCGTCCCTCGCGAGAACGGCCACACCCGCCCCGGTGGGAACCGCCCGAGCTGGCGAGAGCGCCACGCGGAAGCGATTGCCGCAGCGGAACGGCGCTCCACCGACATCGCGCCCCCGACCTCGCGCAGCCCCGGCATGGAGGACGAGAACTTCGTCCCGGGCGCGGACGACGAATCCCTCGAGGACTCGTCCCTGTACGGGCGGGCGGCCATCGAGCGCATCCTGGGCGGCATGCTCATCGACGAGCACGCCCACGGAACGGATCAGTGACCGGGCCCATCGCCCCGCTGATCACGAACACGACAATGAAGGAGCACGGTGTACGAAGGACCGGTCCAGGACCTCATCGATGAGCTGGGGAGGTTGCCGGGTATCGGCCCCAAGTCCGCGCAGCGCATCGCCTTCCACCTGTTGGACGCGGACAAGGACGAGGTCCAACAGCTCGTGGAGGCCATCACCACGGTGAAGACCTCGGTGTCGTTCTGCGTGATCTGCGGCAACGTCACAGAGCAGGAGGAGTGTGCGATCTGCCGGGACGCCCGCCGGGACCGCAGCGTGATCTGCGTGGTCGAGGAGTCCAAGGACGTCATGGCCATCGAACGCACCCGCAGCTACCGGGGGATGTACCACGTGCTGGGCGGCGCGATCTCGCCGCTGCAGGGTGTGGGACCGGATCAGCTGCGCATCCGCGAGCTGATGACCCGGTTGTCGGACGAGACAGTTCAGGAGATCGTGCTGGCCATGGACCCCAACCTGGAGGGCGAGGCCACCTCCACGTACCTCACCAGGATGTTGAAAACGCTGGGTATCCGGGTCACCCGGCTGGCCTCGGGGCTGCCTGTGGGCGGTGACCTCGAATACGCCGACGAAGTCACGCTGGGCAGGGCCTTCGAGGGACGCACGGTGGTCTCCGAGGCCCGCTGAGGCCCGTAACATTCGCGTCCCTCTTTGTGTCCACGAATGCTCGCTCGACTCCGTGCGGCTGCGGGTGAGCGGATAGCATGGATCACTGATCCCGCGAGACCGCCCGTGCGTTCGGGCCGGGTGCCTGCCTGTGAGAGGAATGTATGAGCCTCATTGTCCAGAAGTTCGGCGGTTCATCGGTCGCCGATGCCGACGGTGTCCGCCGGGTCGCCCGGCGAGTAGCCGAGACCAGGAACGCCGGCCACCAGGTGGTCGTGGTCGTCTCCGCGATGGGTGACACCACGGACGACCTCCTGGACCTCGCCGGTGAGGTGGCCCGCAAACCACCGGCTCGCGAGTTGGACATGCTGTTGACCTCCGGGGAACGCATCTCCATGGCCCTGTTGGCCATGGCCATCTCCGACCTCGGCGTTCCCGCGCAGTCCTTCACCGGATCCCAGGCCGGAATGATCACGGACGGCGCCCACGGTGCGGCCAAGCTCGTGGAGGTCAGCCCCCTCCGAGTGCGTGAGGCGCTCGACCACGGCAACGTCGCGATCATTGCCGGGTTCCAGGGCGTCAACCGCTCCTCCAGGGACATCACCACGCTGGGCCGCGGCGGTTCGGACACCACCGCCGTGGCGCTCGCCGCCGCCCTGGACGCGGACGTGTGTGAGATCTACTCGGACGTGGACGGCGTCTACACCGCGGACCCCCGCATCGTCCCCACCGCCCAGAAACTGGACCGGGTCTCCTCCGAGGAGATGCTCGAGCTCGCCGCCAACGGCGCCAAGATCCTGCACCTGCGCTGCGTGGAGTACGCCCGCCGCTTCAACGTGCCGTTACACGTCCGTTCGTCTTTCAGTCACAACGAGGGCACCATGGTCATCCCCAGCCCGCACGAGAACCTCACGCCGCAGAAGGAGATCCCCTTGGAACAGCCGCTGATCGCCGGTATCGCTCATGATCGCAGCCAGGCCAAGATCACCATCGTGGGGGTCCCCGACCGCCCCGGGATCGCCGCGCGGATCTTCCGGTTGCTGGCCGACTCCAAGGTGGACGTGGACATGATCGTCCAGAACGTCTCCACCGGCGAGAACCCGCTCACCGATGTGTCCTTCACCCTGGCCGAGTCCCAGGGTGACCTGGCCATGAACCTGCTGCGTGCCGCCGAAGAGAAGATCGGCTATGCGAGCCTGGACTACGACGACGAGGTGGGCAAGCTCTCCCTCGTGGGCGCCGGTATGAAGACCAACACCGGCGTGGCGTTCACGTTCTTCGAGGCGCTCGCGGAGAGCGACATCAACGTGGACATGATCTCCACGTCCGAGGTCCGGATCTCGATCATCACGTCCATCGCCAAGCTCGACGAGGCCGTCCGGGCCGTGCACACGGCGTTCGGTCTGGACTCGGACGAGACCGCCACGGTGTACGGGGGTACGGGACGCTGACCCCGGCTTCATCCATGAGTTCTGATTCGGACCCGTCCGAGGATCCCCGGCTCGCCGAGATCATCGACTTCCTGGGTGGTTCGGACGAATCCGCCGTCGAGGATCCGCTGTCCCTGGCGGACCAGCTGTGCTTCTCGTTGTCCGTGGCGTCACGCAGGGTCGCGCACAGCTACCGCCCCGTGCTGGAGCCCCTGGGACTGACGCTGCCCCAGTACCTCGTGATGCTCGCGCTGTGGGATGCCAACCCGCGCACGGTGAAGGACCTGGGCGAGCAGCTCATGCAAGATTCGGCAACGCTCTCGCCCCTGCTCAAACGCTTGGAGGCCCGCGGTTACCTCACGCGGGAACGCGATCCGCACAACGAGCGGGCCCTTGCCGTGACTCTCACGGAGGAGGGCGCGCGTCTGCAGGACGGGGCGCAGGCCGTGCAACCGGAGATGATGCGCCGGTTGCGGTTGTCCCCTCAACAGGTCCGGTTGCTGAACCGCGGAATGCAGCGGTTGATCGACAACACCCAGGACGCCGAGAGTGCATGAGGCGCTGACCCGGGAGGAGTGGTCACGCCGGGCGCACTCGCACGCGGAGCGGGTGGCGCCCCACACCCGGCCGTTCCTGGACCGGCGATCCCGCGGGGAAAAGCATCCCGTGGAGGACTTCCTGTTCACGTACTACACGCTGTCCCCGGCCCAGTTCACGCGGTGGCACCCTGGGCCCGGCATCATCCTCTTGGAGGCCTCGGAGCGCGAGGGCTGGAAGCACTACCGTCCCGCGACGACCGCGGAGCTCGAGGCGGCGGGCGTGGGGGAGGGCGTGAGCGGCGTCGTCGTCGCGGTGGAGGAATTCGTGGCCGAGCGGGGCACCGCGGTGCGGTTCACCCGCGAGATCCTCGCGAACACCTTGGCCAGGAGCGGGACGTTCGATTGCTTCGGGCTGCATGAGTGGGCCATGGCCTACCGCGCGCAGAGCAACGGTGTGCGCCACGAGGACGCGCCGTTGCGGTTGGGGGCGTCCGGGACGGACGACGTGGTGGAGGCCCACCGGATCCGCTGCTCGCACTTCGACGCGTTCCGTTTCTTCCAGCCCCAGGCCGTGGAACGCAACGAGCTGCAGCCCACGCGCGAGTCACAGCGCCGCATGGAACAGCCGGGGTGCCTGCACGCGAGCATGGACCTGTACAAGTGGGCCTACAAGTTGTTGCCCGCGGTGGATTCGGACCTGCTCGCGGACTGCTTCGACCTCGCGTGGGACGTGCGGGTGACCGACATGGAGGCCTCCCCCTACGACCTCACGGAATGGGGGTACGAGCCCGTGCGGATCGAGACGCCCGAGGGCAAGGCCGAGTACGTCCGGCGCCAGCGCGCCTTCGCGCAGCGGGGTAATCGGCTGCGAGAGCGCTTGGCGGCGGCCGTCGAGCGGCTCCTGGACGGGGTCGACGACGCCGCGTCCGCGCCGCTCGATTCCGCCGGCTCCGCGCCCCGGCCACGCCGTTCGGACGACGCCGCGGTGCCCGTCCGCGCGGCCGGGCATGATGGCGCGACGAGGCAGTCCGGAGCGGGCGGGCACATCGGCGCTATGGCGCGGACCGGAGCAGTCGGACGGAACGGCGCGAGCGGCGTCGTCATGCAGGGCCGAACCGCTCGGACCCGCGGAGACCGTTCATGAGGCCCGGGGAAACCGCCCACGGATGGGAACGGATCACCGTGGTCTCCGCGGTGGCGGAACCCCTCGACTTCGTGACCGCCCGCTCGAGCGCGGGCCCGGTGCTCGTGACCCGGGATGCCGGCGGGACGCTGCACGTGCTGTCCAACACGTGCCCACACCAGCAGGCCACGGTGTGCCGGGAGGCCGCGGGGCGCGCCGAGAGCTTCGAGTGTCCCAACCACTACTGGGTGTTCGGCCCGGACGGCCGGTTCCTGGGCTCGCGACTGGCCATGGCCGCCGGTCGGCAGCTGCCGCACGACCCGGCCAAGGACCTCCCCGCGGCCGCCGTGGATGTGGTGGACGGCTGGGTGGTGGCGCGCTTCGACTGAGCGGACCTCGGCGTTCGTCGTCCCCTGCTGCAGCGCATCCTACTCGAGCGCCGCCTGCTCAAGTGCCACGGCGGCGTTGAGCAGGGCCAGGTGGCTGAGAGCCTGCGGGAAGTTGCCCAGGAACGAGTTGTCCTCGGGGTCGATCATCTCGGTGAACAACCCCACGTCATTGGCGAGAGGGAGCATCTCGTCCATGAGGTCCACGGCCTCCTCGCGACGGCCCACCGTGGCCAGCGCCGCTACGGTCCAGAACGAGCACGCCACGAACGCTCCCTCCTCCTTCTCCATGCCGCTGTAGCGGTACATGAGCGGACCGCGGCCCAGCTCCTCCCGAACGGCGTCGATGGTCGAGGACATGCGGGGACCACGATCGAACCCGGTCATCGCGTGCAGCAACACGGACACGTCCAGCTCGTCGGTTCCCGGGTACCAGACGTACGCGCCCCGTTCCTCGCTCCAGCCCTCGGTCTCGATCCACTCCCGGATCCGTTCCCGTTCCGAGCGCCACCGGTCCACGCACCCGGGGATGTGACCGGCCTCCGCCAGTTTCACGGCCCGGTCCAGGCCGTGCCAGCACCCCAGCTTGGAGCTCGTGTAGTGCCGGTGCTCAGGCAGTTCCCACATCCCGGAGTCGGGGCGGCGCCACAGGTCGCACACCGCGTCCGCGAGGTCGGCGAGCATTCGGGCGGTGGCGGTGTCCAGCACGTTGCCGCCGCCCACGTAGAGGTGCGCGATGTCGAAGACGTCCCCGTACACGCCCAACTGCAACTGGTCCGCGGCATCGTTGCCCGAGACCACGGGGCCGATCCCTCGCCACCCGGGGGCGTCGTACTCGGTCATCTCGGAGGCGGGGACCTCGCCGTCGAAGCGGTTGAGGACGCGCAGGTCGGGGGTCTGTGCCCGGGCTCGGCGCAGGATCGTGGACACCTGCGCGTGCACGTCCTCCTGCTCCCCCAGTCGCAACAGCGAGTGCAGGGTGTAGGTGGCGTCACGGATCCACGCGAAGCGGTAATCGAAGTTCTTGGTGCCCTCCCTGTTCTCGGGAAGGGACGTGGTCGCCGCGGCCGCCACGGACCCCGACGGGCTGTGGCTGAGCAGTTTGAGCGCGAGGGCGCTGCGTTCGACCTCCGCGCGGTAGGGACCGTCGTAGTCGAGCAGATCACGCCATCGGCGCCACGTGTCCCGGGTCATGGCCAGGTTCTTGCGGATCTCACGGGGCGAGGGCAGGCGCAAGGGCTCACCGTGCGTGGCGACCACCGCGAGCAGATGCTCGGACTCGGGGCGCGTGGTGAACCGCCCGGAGATCTGCCGGGTCCCCACCTGCGGTTCCCCCGCGTCGTCGGTGCGGACCCCCATGCCCACCCGGTTCGTGCGCAGCACGGGCTCCCCCGCGATCATCTCGACCCACGGGGAGACGGTGTTGAACATGGTGCCCGGGGCCACCCGCCACACCATGGCCACGTTCCCGGTCACACCGTCCACCGAGCGGACCAGTTCGTTCCACGGCAATTGCCCCGTGGACCCCATGTTGAGGGAATCGGTGACCCGCACGGTCCCCGAGGCCGTGGAGAACGTGGTGGTCAGGATGTTGGTCCCGGGGACGTACTCCCGGGTGACCTCGAACTCCTCCTCCGGGCGCAGCTCGATGCACCCGCCGTGCTCGGCGTCGAGCAGCTTGGCGAACGGCGGCGCGGAGTCCAGGTCCGGGATGGGGTACCAGTCCACGGATCCGTCCTGGGCCACCAGCGCCACGGTGCGCCCGTTACCCAGGGCTGCGTAGGAACGCAGGTCCACGTAGCCGTCCCGGCGCCGGGACACCTTGTTCAGGGGCTCGGCGCGGTCGGGGGTTGCGTTCACGGGGCTCGTTTCTCTCGTGGGGCGGGACGGGAGGACGGCGGATCGCGCCGCGGGAACGGCACGACCCGCCATCCGGAGGACTCGCTGACGTCAGCGCGGCCGGGTCACAGGATCGGGCTGCCGCCGGTGACGGCGATCCTCGCCCCGGAGACGTAACTGCCGTCGTCGGACGCGAGCAACACGTACACCGGGGCCAGTTCTGCGGGCTGGCCGGCGCGCCCGAGGGGCTCCGCGTCCCCGAAGCTCTCGAGCTGCTCCGCGGGGATGGTCGAAGGGATCAACGGTGTCCAGACGGGCCCGGGGGCCACGCTATTGACGCGGATCCCGCGCTCCCCGAGCAACTGCGCGAGACTGGCCGAGAAGTTGGCGATCGCCGCCTTGGTCGCCGCGTACGGCGCCAGGGTGGGGACCGGCATGTCCGAATTGACCGACGAACTGCCGATGATCGCCGATCCCGGCGCCATGTGCGGCACGGCCGCCTTGGCCAGGTGGAAGTACGCCCCCACGTTGAGCTTGAAGGTGTGCTCCCACTCCTCGTCGGGGATCTCCTCGAGGCTCTCGCGCGTCATCTGGTAGGCGGCGTTGCTCACGAGCACGTCCACCTTGCCGAACTCCTCCACGGCCTTCGCGATCACGGCACGGCAGTGCGCCGCTTCGGACAGGTCCCCGGGGACCAGGACGGCCTTGCGTCCCGCCTCCTCGATGTATCGGGCGACGTCGCGGGCGTCTCGTTCCTCCTCGGGCAGGTAGGTGATCAGCACGTCCGCGCCCTCGCGGGCGTAGGCGATAGCCACCGCTCGGCCGATCCCGGAGTCACCACCGGTGACGACCGCGGCCTTGCCCTCGAGCTTGCCCGATCCGCGGTAGCTGTCCTCACCGCAATCGGGGACGGGGTTCATCTCGGCCTGCAGTCCGGGGGCCTCTTGCTGTTGTTCAGGGAATCCCATGACAGTGTCCTCTCTGGTGGAGCGGGTCCGGGCGAGCTCTCGCGCTTCGCCGACCCGGTGACCGGGAGGGCTCCCGGGCGGGCCGACGCTCAGCACACTTTCCATCGTAGGGGACGCCCGTGTCCGGAAACATCCCCTGCGGGCCGCGCACGGCAGCTCTGCCGTCTGCCCGCGGCCCACCCGCGGGCCGATAGGATGGGCGAGGATTGGCCCGTAAGCGCAGGAGTAGTGGAAATGGCCCGTATCGTCGTTGACGTCATGCCCAAACCGGAAATCCTTGACCCGCAGGGCAAGGCGATCGCGAATGAGTTGCCCCGGATCGGGCTCAGCGGTTTCACGGAGCTGCGCCAGGGCCGCCGGTTCGAACTCACGGTCGAGGGCGAAGCGGACGAGCAGGTGCTCGCCCAGGCCCGCGAAGCCGCGGAGAAGCTACTGTCCAACCCGGTGATCGAGGACGTCGTGAACGTCTCCGTGGCCCCCGAGGAGGACTGAGCGTGGCCCAGAACCTCACGGCCGAGCAGACGCCCCTCGTGGCGGACCTCTCCGAACCCGCCACCGATTCTCGATTCGCGGACGTGCGGGTGGGTGTCGTGACCTTCCCGGGCACGCTCGACGACCGCGACGCCGCTCGCGCCGTCGAGATCGCCGGCGGCACCGCGGTGCAGCTGTGGTACGCAGACAAGGACCTCGACGGTGTGGACGCCGTGATCCTGCCCGGTGGCTTCTCCTACGGGGACTACCTGCGCGCCGGTGCGATCGCCCGCTTCGCCCCCCTCATGGACAGGATCGTGGACGCTGCCAATGCCCGGGAGGGCATGCCGGTGCTGGGGATCTGCAACGGTTTTCAGGTGCTCACCGAGGCCCACCTGCTGCCGGGGTCCATGATCAAGAACGAACAGCTCAAGTTCATCTGCCGGGACCAGGCGCTGCGCGTGGAGAACACGGACACCGCGTGGACCGGGCGATTCGAGCAGGGCCAGACCATCGTGGTGCCGCTGAAGAACCAGGACGGGCAGTACGTCGCGGATCAGCGCACCCTGGACGAGTTAGAGGCCGAGCACCGGGTGGTCTTCCGCTACGCGGGCGGCAACCCCAACGGTTCCCGCAACGACATCGCCGGGATCACCAACGCGCGGGGCAACGTGGTGGGACTCATGCCCCACCCCGAGCACGCCGTGGAACCGGGCTTCGGCGCCGATCTTTCCGGCTCCGGTCCGGTCCAGATGCGCCAGGGAACAGACGGGCTGGACGTCTTCGTCTCCGCCCTGGGACACCTGTTGCGCTGACCCGTCCACGCCGCGCTCGCCCGCAGCGAGGACCGCGGCGTCCCGTCCGTTCGTCATCGGGCCAGTTCGGGGAACCACACCCGGCCCACACCATGCCTCCGCGTGAGCGCCCGCCCGGCACCGCACGCCCCATCGTTCGCAAAGGGATCTAGTAGTCGTCATGAGCGAAACCCACTTCAACCTGGACACCGTGGAGCACGCCGCCTCCACCCCGGACACCGAGCTGCCCTGGGCGGAACTGGGGCTGAACGAGACCGAGTTCGAGCGCATCAAGGAGATCCTGGGCCGCCGCCCCACCGCGGCGGAACTGGCCATGTACTCCGTGATGTGGTCTGAACACTGCTCGTACAAGTCCTCCAAGGTGCACCTGCGCCAGTTCGGGGACAAGGTCACGGACGAGATGCGCAAGAACCTCATGGTGGGCATCGGTGAGAACGCCGGCGTCACGGACATCGGGGACGGTTGGGCCGTGACCTTCAAGATCGAGTCCCATAACCACCCGTCCTACGTGGAGCCCTATCAGGGTGCGGCCACGGGCGTGGGCGGGATCGTGCGAGACATCATCTCCATGGGTGCCCGCCCGGTGGCCGTGATGGACCCGTTGCGTTTCGGCGCGATCGACCACCCGGACACCCAGCGCGTGGTGCACGGGATCGTGGCCGGCGTGGGCGGCTACGGCAATTCGCTGGGGTTGCCGAACATCGGCGGAGAGGTGGAGTTCGACCCGTGCTACCAGGGCAACCCCCTGGTCAACGCGCTCGCCGTGGGTGTGATGCGCCACGAGGACATCCGCTTGGCGAACGCGTCCGGGACGGGCAACAAGGTGGTGCTCTTCGGCGCGCGCACCGGCGGGGACGGGATCGGCGGCGCCTCGGTGCTCGCGTCCGAGTCCTTCGACGACTCCAAGCCCTCCAAACGCCCCGCGGTGCAGGTGGGTGACCCATTCGCGGAGAAGGTGCTCATCGAGTGCTGCCTGGAACTGTTCAAGGGCTCGCTCGTGGAGGGCATCCAGGACCTCGGTGCGGCGGGCATCTCGTGTGCCACGTCCGAGCTCGCGTCCAACGGTGACGGCGGCATGCGCGTGGACCTCACCGAGGTCCTGCTGCGCGATCCGTCCCTGACCCCGGGCGAGATCCTGATGTCCGAGTCGCAGGAACGCATGATGGCCGTGGTCACCCCCGAGAAGGTCGCGGGCTTCGAGGCCGTGATGGCCAAGTGGGACGTGGAGTACTCGTGGATCGGCGAGGTCACGGACACCGGCCGCCTGGTCATCGACTACCAGGGTGAGGTCATCGTGGACGTGGATCCCCGCACCGTGGCCCACGACGGTCCCGTGTACGAACGCCCCTACGTGCGCCCCGAATCCCAGGACGCACTGCAGGCAGCCCACTTCACGGGCTCCCCGGAGGACGCCGCCCGCCCGTCCGGCGCGGAGCTCGGCCCTGCGCTCGTGGAACTGATGGCCTCCCCGAACCTGTGTTCCAAGGACTGGGTCACCGACCAGTACGACCGCTACGTTCAGGGCAACACCGCCATGGCCATGCCGGATGACGCCGGCGTGATCCGCGTGGACGAGCGCACCAACCTGGGCGTGGCCCTTTCCACGGACTCGAACGGTCGCTACACCCGCCTGGACCCGTACCAGGGCGCCCAGTTGGCGCTCGCCCAGGCGTACCGCAACGTGGCCACCGCGGGCGCGCGCCCCGTGGCCGTGTCCGACTGCCTGAACTTCGGTTCCCCCGAGGACCCGGACATCATGTGGCAGTTCGCGGAGGCCGTGCGCGGCCTCTCGGACGGGTGCCAGACCGTGGGTGTGCCCGTGACCGGCGGTAACGTCTCCCTCTACAACCAGACCGGCGGCGTGGCCATTAACCCCACCCCGGTGATCGCCATGATGGGCGTGTTCGACGACGTCACGCGCCGCACGCCCTCGGGCTGGAGTGAGGATGGCCAGGCGATCTACCTGCTCGGCGAGACCGCGGACGAGCTGGACGGCTCCGAGTGGGCGCGTGTGCGCGGCCACCTGGGTGGGTTGCCCCCGCGCGTGGACCTGGCCCGCGAGCGCGTCCTGGGTGACATGCTCATCAACATGTCCCGGGACGGCATGATCGACGCCGCGCACGACGTCGCGGAGGGCGGCCTCGGGGCCACGCTCGCCGAGATGGCGTTGCGCTTCGGCGTGGGCGCCCGGATCGGCCTCGGTGAGGTCGCCGAGCGGGACGGCGTGGACCTGTTCACGCTGTTGTTCTCCGAGACGCAGGGCCGCGCCGTCGTGGCCGTGCCGCGCTCGGAGGAGGTGCGCTTCCAGGACATGTGCACCGTGCGCCGCTACCCGTTCGCGCGGATCGGCGTGGTGGACACCGAGGCCGGGGCCCTGGACTTCCAGGGCGAGTTCACGGTGGCGCTGGACGAGCTGAAGACCGCCCACGCATCAACCCTGCCCCGTCACTTCGGCTGACGGGCCGGGACCACAGCACGAGAACCCTCGGAGGGAGCCATGTTGGACGACATGCCGCGGCCGGTTCCGCCGCAGCCGTTGCGCACGCAGCGGTTGGAGCTGCGCGCGTTCACACCGGATGAACTCGAGGTCGTGGCCGGGGGCTCACGACTGCCCCAGTTCGCGCCGGGTTTCCCCACCCCCGAGAACGAGGACTGGGCCCGGGAGGCGATCGAGGCCGGTGAGCACTTCTTCACGGAGAGCGACTGCGCCCTGCTCGCCGTGATCCGGCTCAGCTCGGGGCAGATCATCGGCGCCGCGGGGTTCGCGGGACCCGCCATGGACCACGAACTGGAGATCAAGGGGGCCATCGTCCCGGAGCACCAGAACCAGGGGCTGGCCACCGAGGCCTTGCGCGCGCTCGTGGACCGCGCATTCGAGGACCCCGGGATCCGTGCGGTGCACGGCTCCGTCCCGGCCGACCACGAACCGGCACGCCGGGTGCTCGTGCGCTGCGGGTTCGTGAAACGACCCTCCGAGGGCTCGGAGGACACCTACTACCTGCGGCGCCCCTGACGAACGGTCACGGATGTACCCCTGGATACCCTTCGACCTGCTCCCCGCGGACACCCTGCCGGAGTGGATCCTCATCATCCTGGCGGTCCTGGACCTGCTCCTGAAGATCCTGGCCCTGGGCTGGATCCCCCATCAGCGCCGTCCGTCCGTGGCGCTCGCGTGGTTGCTCGCCATCTTCCTGATGCCGTACGCGGGGCTCCTGTTGTTCGTGGTGATCGGTTCCACCCGGTTACCGCGTAAACGCATGGCCAAGCAGGCCCGGATGAACCACGTGATCCAGGAGAACACCCCCGAGCGCCTCCCGCTGGGGCCCGAGCTCGCCGAGTACCCGGAATGGGTGCGCACCACCGCGGAGCTGAACCAGAACCTGGGTGCCCTGCCCATGGTGGGCGGTAACGACTTCGAGATCCTCACCGATAACCACGATTCCATGGCCCGGATGGCCCGGGACGTGGACCGCGCCACGGACTACGTGCACTTCGAGTTCTACATCGTGGCCGTGGACCAGGTCTCCCGAGAGCTGCTCAATGCCCTGATCCGCGCCCACGAACGAGGTGTGCGCGTGCGGATCCTGATCGACCACGTGGGGTCCCTGGGTTACCCGGGGTACGCGGAACTGGTCCGCCAGTTCAACCGTTCCGGGGTGCCGTGGCGGCGCATGCTTCCCATCCGCCCGTGGCGCGGTGAGTGGCAGCGCCCGGACCTGCGCAACCACCGCAAGATCCTGGTGGTGGACGGCCAGGTAGCCTACACGGGCTCACAGAACATCATCCACCGCTCCTACAACAAGAAGAAGAACCTGCGGAAGGGCCTCGAGTGGAAGGACCTCATGGTCCGGGGCACGGGATCCGTAGTCACCGAGTTGAACGCGGTGTTCGTCTCGGACTGGTACTCGGAAACCGACGACCTCCTGCTGGACGAGACCCCCGCCGCGCTCGAGCACACGGCCGAGCCCATGTACGCCCAGGTGGTGCCGTCCGGGCCCGGGTTCGAGACCGAGAACAACCTGCGCCTGTTCAACCACCTGATCTACAACGCCAATCACCGCGTAGTGATCTCCAGCCCGTACTTCGTCCCGGACGAGTCCCTGCTCCACGCCATCACCACGGAGGCCCAGGCGGGCGTACGGGTGCAGTTGTTCGTGGGTGAGACCTCGGACCAGTTCCTCGCGCAGCACGCCCAGAACTCGTACTACTCCGAACTCGCGCGCGCCGGGGTGGAGATCTACCGCTACAGCTCCCCCACCGTGCTGCACGCCAAGTTCGTGCTCGTGGACGACATCGTCTCCGTGATCGGTTCCTCCAACATGGACGAGCGTTCCTTCGCGCTGGACCTTGAGGTCTCCGTCCTGATCGTGGACGAGTCGTTCCGCACCCGGATGGAGGACGTCGTGGGGCAGTTCCGCGCCAACTCCACCCTCTTGGACCTGGACGCCTGGGAGAAACGCTCGCTGGGGCGCAAGTTCGTGGAGAACGTCTGCCGCCTTACTTCCGGCCTGCTCTGACGCGCCCCGGACGACGACGCCGCGGGGCCGGGCGCGGCGTGGTCCGTCCCCTCGGTGCCGCCCGCCCGGGGCGGGCGCGAGTGTCCGTTCCTCGTCCGGGTGCGCGAACGCCGTCGCCGCCCGCAGAGATCGGGGTGGCGACGGCGTCGTCGTGCACGGTGGGCACGGGGCCCGGTGCGGATCAGCCCGCTACGAGCACCGCGCGGCCGTTGAACGTGCGGTTGCGCAGGCCGTCCAGCGCGGAGTTGACCTCCTGTGCGGTGAGCGGGAGCTCCGTGATGGGCGGCTTGGGCAGATCCGTGTCCTGGGCGAGCGCCACGAGCTCCTTGAGTTCGGGAAGACTGCCCACGAAATTGCCGCGGATGTTCAGCAGGTTGAACGCGGTGAGCGCGGTGGGGAACTGGTACTGGCCCCCGAACAGGCCCACGCTGACCAGGGTCCCGCCGTTGGCCATGGCGAAGAGCGCGGCGTTGGAGGTGTCCCCGTTGTTGACGAGGTCGATGGCCGCGGCAATCTTCTCCCCGCCGACCCGGACGATGTCGCCCACGAGGTCCTCGCCGCCCACGGCCACCGTGGCGGACGCGCCCACCGCCTGGGCGTTCTTCAGCGCGGCCTCGCTCATGTCCACGGCCACGATGTTCTCGTGACCCAGGGCCTTGAGCACCGCAATGGTCATCAGCCCTACACCGCCCGCGCCGATCACGGCCACGGGCTTATCCGCGGGCAGCGGCATGATCTTCTTGACCGCTGAGTAGGAGGTCAGGCCGGAGCAGGCGAGCGTGGCGCCGAAGGACGGGTCGATGTCGCCCAGCGGCACCAGGTAGCGCTCGTCCGGCACGTGGACCTCCTCTGCGTAGCCGCCGCGGCGCTGCACCGAGAGGTTGCGCTTCTTCCCGCTGCAGTAGTTCTCGCGGTCCTCCGAACAGGCCTGGCACTCGCCGCAACCGATCCACGGGAACACGATGTACTTGGTGTCCCCGGGCGTCACCGTGGCGTCCGGTCCCGCGGCCACGACTTCACCCACGATCTCGTGCCCGAGCACCACGGGGTACTGCGCGCCCGCCGCGGTCAGTTCGTAGCGCCCGGCGCTGCCGAGGTCGAAGTACCCGTCCTGGCAGTGCACGTCCGAGTGGCAGACCCCCGAGTTGGTCACGCGGATCATGACCGCGGAGCCTTCCAGTTCGGGCTGTTCCACCTCGAGTTCCTGGGCTGCTCCACCCGGCTCCGTGTGCGCGAAAACCTTCATGTTTACTCCTTCGTAGCGTATGTGGAAGTCGCCTTACCATGTAAGCTGTGTCACCACTCTAGGCCGCCGGGGTCAATTGTCCACGGGCTCGCTCCCGTCGGTTCGAGGGACGACGACGACGCTCGCGCGCCCCGCGCGGTCAACGGCAGCCGCCGCCCGACTTCGGTCACACGGCGTGGCTCCGGGTGCCGCCGCTATAGGCTCACCGGCGTTGATCTCCTGCCCGAGTAGCGCCACAGCGCCCGACCGCGCCGTCGCCGGTGTTCGCAACCGCCGGGACCGGGTGTGATGAGGCAGGGCAACGTCATGGCCTGGCTCTTCCTGGCCGGGGCCGTCCTCCCGGAGGTCACCGCGACGCTCAGCATCAAGGCGGCCCTGGGACAACCCGCCCTGTACGCCGTGGTGGTGCTGGGGTACGCCGGGGCCTTCATGTGTCTCACCCTGGTGCTGCGCCGCGGGGATGCCCCTGGGGGTCAGCTACGGGATCTGGGCCGCCGCCGGTGTCCTGCTCGTGGAGCTCGAAGCGAGTCACTGACCCGCAACCTGGCCACCCGCACCGGCCGCTCTCCATTCCGGCGAAGGCCCCCCCGCGAGCGCCCCGTCGTGCCCCCCTACGCCCGCCGCGCCGTCGACGACGCCGCTGATGCGCCCCAGTCTCAGGCGCGGGGTTCTGGAGCCGACTTTTGCGCGGCCCGCCGAGCGGCACGGTTGGCCGGCCCCACGGCGGACACCAGCACCGCGCCCTGCAGCAGTACACCCACCAGCCCGGCGACGATGCCCCATTCGGGCCGCCCCAGAACGAGCAACACGATCGCCGCCACCACGGCACACACGGCCACGGGAACGGACCACCGCACCCTCGGAAGGGCCGCGGCGTGACCCGCGGACCACGCGGCGTCGGACGCGCGCGTGTGCCGGGTCCGGAGGCCCACGGCCCCGTTGCGATCGAGCGAGCCGACGGCCGCTGCCCTGACGGTCACCACGGTCACGACGCACACCAGGACCGTGCTGAACGACAGCATGATCACTCCGAGCAGGTCCTCGTCCACGGTTCCCTCCGGGTCACGGGCATTTCCCCCACCCTACGGTCGTCACGGATCCGGGCACTGCGGATCCGGTGACGTCATCCGCGAACGCCTCCACCGCAAGGTGCTCCGCCGCAGGGCAGGACCCAGTGGGGAATCCTGGTCGTCGTCAGCTGACACAAGGTCGTGACGGGGTCGCTCTCTTCCGCATCGCCAGGGATGGGGCGGTCACGGTGACCGGGGTCGACGACGCCGCCCTGCCGGGCCTGCGGGACCGGGCGCGAGCGGCGTCGTCGTTGGAGGGAGGTGTCAGCCCACCAGCTCGCGGGACGGCGTGTCCGCGACGGAGGGCTTGCCCACGAACGCGCCGCGGTACTTCGCGGCGGGGTGGGTGTCCTTGACCCGCGGCTGGCCGCCGCCGTAGAGGGACTCGCGCAGGGTGGTGCCCTCGTACTCGGTGCGGTAGCGCCCGCGCTTCTGCAACTCGGGGACCACGTACTCGACGAAGTCCTCGAAGGAACCGGGGCTCACGTGGTAGGCCAGGTTGATGCCGTCCAGGCCGCCCTCGTCCACCCAGGTCTCGAGCTGATCCGCGACGGTCTGTGCGGAGCCCACGAGCACGGCACCCATCCCGCCCAGGGCGCAGTGCTTGGCGATCTCCTCGCGCGTCCACTGCTTGTCCTTGGACTGCAGCGTGAACGGGGTCAGGAAGGACTGGATGGAGTCGGTCTTGATGTAGTTCAGGGCCTCGTCCTCGTCGAACTGGGACAGGTCCACGCCGGACCACCCACCGATGATCGCCTGGGAGGCCTCCAGGTCCACGTATTGCAGGTAATCGCGGTACTTCTCCTGGGCCTGCTCGTCCGTGTCCGCGACGACCACGGAGAGCATCGCGTAGATCTTGACGTCGTCACGGCTGCGGCCCTCGGCCTGAGCCCGGTCGCGGATCTTGTCAGTCACGAAACGTGTGAGGTCCGGGCGCAACCCGCCGATGAACACGGCTTCCGCATGCTTACCCGCGAACGCCTGCCCGCGCGAGGACGCGCCGGCCTGGAAGATCAGCGGTGTGCGCTGCGGGGACGGTGCCGTGAGCCCCGCTCCGGGAACCGTGAAGTGCTCCCCGCTGTGCCGGATGGGATGGACCTTGGTGGGATCCGCGTAGACACCCGTCTCACGGTTCTGAACCACGGCGTCCTCCTCCCACGAGCCCTCCCAGAGCTTGTAGCACACGTCCAGGAACTCCTCCGCGATCTCGTAACGCGTATCGTGCTCGATCTGGCGCGGCAGGCCCTGGTTCTCCGCAGCGGACGGAAGGTAGGAGGTCACCACGTTGAATCCCACGCGGCCCTTGGTGAGGTGATCCAGTGTGGCGTACTTGCGGGCCAGGGTGTAGGGCTGCTCGTAGGTCACCGCGCTCGTCACGCCGAAGCCCAGGTGCTCGGTCACGGCGGCCATGGCCGAGACCTGCATGAACGGGTCGTTGACCGGGACCTGGGCCCCGTCACGCACGGCCGGAGCCGCGGAGTTCTTGTAGATGTCGTAGATGCCCACCACGTCCGCGAGGAACAGTGCGTCGAACTTGCCCCGCTCCAGCAGCTTGGCCAGCTCCGTCCAGTACTCGATGGTGTTGTACTCGGTGGCCCGGGACCGCGGGTGGCGCCACAACCCGAAGCTCTGGTGATCCACGCAGGTCATGTCGAACGCGTTGACGGAAATCCGTTTGCTCATCTCGGTCAGCCCCTCAGCAGGAACACGACCCGCGCCCCGTGCACCACCTACGGCGGCCTACCTTGCGGGTCCAGCGCGCTTGTGTGGCGCCGTACTTGCCGCATGCGGTGTGTCATGCGGCCCGATCCTCACCTGGGGCACCCCGCTACGGGAGAGGGTTGCCGTCCGACAAGCCAGGGCTGAACGTCGGCACTCGTGATCGTTGTGACATCGATCCTAACGGGGATCCCCGGTCCTCGGAAACACCTGGGGTTACGGCACGTCACGACGACGCCCCGGCGCGTCACACGATTTGCACCCGCGGGCTCCCGGCCCGTTCAATGGTGGGGTTCCCATCCGGAGCGGCTGAGAGACCTGGCTCGTTGACGTCGCAGCAACCAGCCCCACGCGGGCAAGGTGCTAATGCCAGGAACGATGGAGTTGATGAATTGAGCCATGTCCTCACGCGCCCGGAATCTGCCGTCGACGCCGCGGCGGTCACCTTCGACCGGGTCGGCAAGTCCTTCCCCGCACACCACGGAGCGCATGTCCACGAGGTCCTGAGGGACGTGACCTTCACGGTGCGTCCGGGCGAGATCGTCTCCGTCCTGGGCCCCTCGGGGTGCGGCAAGTCCACCCTGCTACGCGCCGTGGCCGGGCTCGGCACGGCGAGCGAGGGCGAAGTCCGGATCGACGACTCGGTGGTGCGCGAGATCGACCCGCGCTGCGCCGTCGGCTTCCAGGAACCGCGGTTGCTGCCGTGGCGCAGCGTGGCGCGCAACGTGGCACTGGGTCTGCCCCACGGGACTCCCGCCCAGGAGGGGAAGCGGCGGGTGGCGCAGCTGTTGGAGCTCGTCGGCCTGTCCCACCACGCGAATCACCGTCCCTCGGAGATCTCCGGGGGCATGGCACAGCGCGCATCCCTCGCCCGGGCCCTGGCACGGAACCCGCGGGTCCTGCTGTTGGACGAGCCCTTCGGGGCCCTGGACGCCCTGTCCCGGATCAGGATGCAGGATCTGCTGCTGGACGTGCACCGCGCCGATCCCACGACCGTGCTCATGGTCACCCACGACGTCGAGGAAGCCCTGGTGCTCTCCGATCACGTGGTGGTGCTCGCGCGGGAAACGGCCACGGGCCCCGCGACCATCGCCGAGATCATCTCCCCCGAGCTGGCCCGCCCGCGCTCCCGCGAGGACAGTGAGATCACCGCACTGCGCGCCCACCTGTTGGCCCTGCTCGGCGTGGAGCGCTGAGCGCATGGCGCAGTTGTCCCGACGCCGCGCACTGCAGGCACTCGGCCTGTCCGCGCTGGCGCTGCCCCTGAGCGGATGCGTCATGGAGGGCGAAGGTCCGGGCCGCGGTGTGGCCGGCGGTTCCGCGCACGAGATCTACCTGGACTACGCGACCTACAACCCGCTGTCCCTGATCATCAAGGCCAAGGGCTGGCTCGAGAAGGTCGCCGGCGCCCACGGCCAGACCGTGACGTGGGTGTACTCGGCCGGTTCCAACAAGGCCAACGAGTCGCTACGCGCCGGGGTCGTGGACGTGGGCTCCACGGCAGGTTCCGCCGCACTGCTCGCACGTGCCAACCGCTCGCCGATCAGGACGATCGACCTGTTCTCACAGCCCGAGTGGTCCGCGCTCGTGCGCACCCCGGACTCCCCCGTGCGCACCGTGGCGGACCTCGCGGGCACGTCCGTGGCCGCGACGAAGGGCACGGATCCGTACTTCTTCCTCCTGCAGTCCCTCGGCGCGGCGGGCATGAGCGCACAGGACGTCACCGTGGTGAACCTGCAGCACGCGGACGGGCGCACCGCGCTGGACACCGGTCAGGTGGCCGCATGGTCCGGACTGGACCCCGTGATGGCCGCCGCGGAGAAGGCGGGGGACGTGCTGTTCCACCGGCAGTTGGAGTTCAACACGTACGGGTTCCTCAACGCGAGGGAGGTGTTCCTGCAGCTGAATCCCACGGGTGCGCAGGACGTGGTGAACACGTACGCCTACGCGCGGCAGTGGGCGCTGCAGCACCCGGAGGAGGGGATCGCGACCCTCGCGGAAGGCGCGAGCATCGATCGCGACACCGCCCGGCGGGTCTGGCAGCGCACCCACCTGGACATCGACCCCGTTCCGGGCCCCGAACAGCTCGCGGTGCTCGAGCGGGTCGGGCCCATCCTGGTGGAATCCGGGGACGTCTCCTCGCAGCAGGACGTGGACGAGGCGCTCGCGAACATCGTGGAGCAGCACTACGCACAACACGCCGATGCGGCCGCCGTGGCCCAGGTGATCGAAGGGAAGCAGTCCTCATGAGCACTCACGACACCTCCTCCGCCGCACCGCGGTCCTCGGACGGCGCGTCCTCCGAAGCAGCTGGCGTCACTGCGGTGGCCACACTGTCCGACGACAACGGACGCCACGAGACGGGCGCGGTGGCACCCGGCGACGTCGCACCCCCATCAGACACCCCTGCCGCGGCGGATTCCCGCACGCGTCCCAGCGCGCTGCGCAATCCTTGGGCCCTGGGGCTGATCGGGATCGTCCTGCCCGTGCTGCTGGTGCTCGCGTGGCACACCCTCTCCACGAACGGGACCTTCTCCCCCGTGCAGTTGCCGCGCCCGTCCGCGGTGCTCGCCGCGGGATGGGAGCTGCTGCGCAGCGGTGACCTGTGGTTGCACGTGGGGATCTCCACGCAGCGCGTGATCGTGGGCTTCCTGATCGGCAGTGGGCTCGGGCTGTTGCTCGGCGCGTTGCTGGGGCTCTCCCCGTGGGCGCGGGCCATCGGCTCGCCCACGATCGGCGCGCTGCGCGCCGTGCCGTCCCTCGCGTGGGTACCGCTGCTGTTGCTGTGGATCGGGATCGGGGAGAACTCCAAGGTGACCCTGGTGGCGATCGGCGCCTTCTTCCCGGTGTACACCACGGTGTCCGCCGCGCTGCGCCACGTGGACCGGCACCTGATCGAAGCCGCACGGTCCTTCGGGCTGCGCGGGGTCAAGCTCTTCACCACCGTGCAGTTGCCCGCGGTGCTGCCCTCCGTGATCTCCGGGCTGCGCCTGGCCCTGGCCCAGGCGTGGTTGTTCCTGGTGGCCGCGGAACTATTGGGCTCCTCCATGGGCCTGGGATTCCTGCTCACCGATTCGCAGAACAACGGCCGCACGGACCGGTTGCTGCTCGCGATCGTGTTGCTGGCCGTGCTGGGCAAGCTCACGGACGCCCTGCTCGGCATCTTCGAGCGGTGGACGCAGCAGCGCTGGAGCGTGGCCGGAACCAGGTGACAACCCGCCCGGTTCCCGCCGGCGCCCGCCGTTCCACCGCGGCCCGGTCGTTCGACCGGGGGCCCGGCCGTTACAGACACCGACCGTTCGGATCGACATCACAGGAGGACTCGTGACCGGTACGCACTCGTACTCAGACCCCGCTCACCCCACACCGAACCCGGCGTTGATCTCCGACGACGCCCGGGTGCAGTTCTGGGTCGAGCAGGCCGGGCGGCTGGACTGGGCGCAGCCGTGGCACACGGCTCACCGGTTCGAGAAGCCGCAGCGCACGGGTGAGGACCACGACGGCAACCCCACTTACACCGTGCCCGAGATCGCGTGGTTCGAAGGCGGGAAACTCAACGTCTCGTACAACTGCGTGGACCGCCATGTGGCAGCCGGGCGTGGTCAGCACGTGGCCCTGTACTTCGAGGGTGAACCCGGGGACCGCCTGGTCTATACCTACGCGGACCTGCAGCGTGAGGTGTCCAGGGCCGCCAACGCCCTGCTCGAACTGGGCGTGGAGAAGGGCGACCGCGTGGTCATCTACCTCCCGGTCATCCCGGAGACCGTGATCATCACGCTCGCGTGCGCGCGCATCGGGGCGATCCACTCGCTCGTGTTCGGCGGGTTCTCCGCAGAAGCCCTCAAGTTCCGAGTCGAGGACACCGGAGCCAAGGTCCTGGTGACCACGGACGGGCAGAACCGGCGCGGCGCCGTCGTCCCCGTGAAGACCAATGCGGACGAGGCCTGCAGCGGTGAGAACAGCATCGAGCACGTGATCGTGGTGCGCCGCACGTCCCGGCCCGGGCGCACCGATCTGCCGCGCGGCACCCGGGGCCTGCATTCCAAGGACGAGGAACTCGTGCCGTGGACCCCCGGGCGTGACGTGTGGTGGCACGAGCTCACCGCGGGCGTCTCGGACGTCCACGAGCCCGAGGCGTTCGACGCGGAGACGCCCCTGTTCATCATCTACACGTCCGGCACCACGGGGAGGCCCAAGGGCCTGGTCCACACGATGGGCGGATACATGGTGCAGACGGCATACACCCACGCCCTGCTGTTCGACCTGCTCCCGGACGTGCCCGACGCGTCCGGGGTGCTGCGCCCGGAGGAGCTGTCCGCCGTGAACGACCCCGCCAAGGTGGACTCCACCGTGCACTGGTGCACCGCGGACCTCGCGTGGGTCACCGCGCACACCTACGAGATCTACGGCCCGCTGGTCAACGGCGTGTCCCAGGTGATCTACGAGGGCACGCCCAACACCCCGGATTACGGTCGCCACTTTGAGATCATCGAGCGCTACGGCGTGACCAACTACTACACGGCACCCACCCTGATCCGCTCGCTCATGGGCGCGTTCCCCAAGGGGCTGCCCCCGGTCTACAACCTCTCCTCGATCCGGTTGCTCGGCTCCGTGGGCGAGTCCATCAACCCGGAGGCGTGGCGCTGGTTGCGCGCCCAGGTAGGCCGCGACGAGGTGCCCTTCGTGGACACGTGGTGGCAGTCCGAGACGGGCTCGTGCGTCGCGTCCCCGCGCCCGCACGATCCGCAGTTCGCCCGTCCCGGCACGTTCGACGAGGCTGCAGCGCACACCTCTCCCAAGCCCGGTTGCGCTACGCGTGCGGTCCCCGGCGTATCTGTGCGGGTACTGGACGAGGCCGGTGAGGAAGTGGGCCCCAACCTGCAGGGTTACGCCGTGATCGACAAGATCGGCCCGTCCATGGCCCGCACGGTATGGGGCGATCCGCAGCGCTACCTGTCTTCCTACTGGGCGGCCTACGGCGAGCGCGGTTGGTTCCGGGCCGGCGACGGCGCACGCACCGATGACGAGGGCGACCTCTACATCCTGGGGCGGGTGGACGACGTGATCAACGTGAGCGGGCACCGGTTGTCGACGATCGAGATCGAATCCGCCCTGGTGACCCACCCCCACGTAGTGGAGGCCGGGGCCACCCCGATCCGCGACGCGGTAACGGGCCACGCTATTTTGGCGTGCGTGGTGCTCACGGCGGATGCGCAATCGCTGTCCGCGGACGAGGTCCGCGAGGAGCTGCGCGCGCACGTGGCCCGGGAGATCGGCCCGATCGCCAAACCGCGCGAGGTCATCGTGGTTCCGGATCTGCCCAAGACCCGTTCGGGGAAGATCACGCGCCGCCTGCTGACCCAGCTCTACGAGGGCGAGCAGCTGGGCGACCGTTCCTCGCTGCAGAACGAGGAAGCGCTAAACGCGATCGCGGAGGTCTTGGCAGGGCGTGCTTAGCTTGACCACATGAGCTTGTTGCCCCGATCCCACGGCGGTCGCGGCTGGGTCTGGTTGGCGTGTGCGGCCGGGGTCGTGCATGCCGGATTCAGCCTCTACTGGGCTTTGGGCGGGCACTGGTTGCTGGACACCGTGGGGCAGTGGACGGTACGGCTGTCCTACGAGGCACCCCTGGCCGTCGGGCTGGGGCTGGGCATGGTTTCGCTTTTCAAGCTCATGGCAGCCGTCATCCCAGTGGCGGAAGCCTATGGCAGGGTGCCCTGGCGGCGGTTCTGGCGGGCCATAAGTTGGGTGGGTGCCGTGGTCCTGGTGGTCTACGGCGGGACCAACACGGTGATCAGCAATGCCGTGCTCATCGGGCTCATCCGCCCGGCCACCGGATACGAGCGACTAGCCATGATCGGTCACGCATGGTTGTGGGATCCACTGTTCCTGGTCTGGGGTGCCGCGCTGCTGATCCATCTGTGGCGGTCCCGGCCGGCGCGGAAGCGCCCGCACGGCACACGTGAGTCACTTATCGGGAGGTGAACATCCGCACGAAGGAGCCGACCGGGGAACCCACGCCACCAACTGCGGATGACCACCACCCAGGCTTCTTCCTGATCTGCGGGCATGACCGCGTGTGACCCCGCGAACTGTTATGCCCCGAAGGAACTTCTAAGATGGCTCAGTGATGAATTCCGCCGCGCAGCCCTCGACCGAGCGACCCGTCACCGGCACTACCCGCACGGCCACCGCCCCCGCGGACGCGTCCGTCACTGCCGGGATTGCTGCCGTGGCCGGCGATGCCTGGCAGCGTATGTTCGGGGACACCCACAGCTCCGACCTCAAGCTCGCCATGGCCGCCTCTGGCACCGTGTTGAGCGTGTTCACTGTGGGGCACATGGCCGGGAACATGCAGGTCTACCTAGGCCGGGACCACTACAACGAGTACGCCGAGTTCATTCGCACGGTGGGCGCGCCGGTGCTGCCCCGCAACTCCGTGCTGTGGGTGGTGCGTATCGGGTTGATCGGAAGTGCTGCGACCCATGTGTTGGCCGGAACCGAGCTCACGCTGCGGGCCATGAGCGCCGAGGGCCGCGCGGTGGCGGATGCGCTCCGGCCCATCACGTGGCGGGTGGGCGCCGCCGCGCAGAAGGTGCTGCGGGGTGGCTTCCCCCTCGCGCCTCCCCCGAGCGGGACGCAACGGTACCGGAAAGCGGCGTTCAACGGCGCTTTCCTGGCCAGCCGCTCAGATAGCCACGCGCCACGTCAGCGCCCCCGGGGCCGACGCCGCTCCGTCCCCCGGATCATCGCCCGCTCGATGCGCTCCACGGGCGCGGTGCTCGGACTGTTCACGGTGTACCACGTGCTGGACCTGACGGCGGGTGCCCGTCCGGCCGCGTCCGTGGATCACACCCACGGTGACGCGTTCGGCAACCTGGTGGCGAGCCTGTCCCGGCCGTCCGTGGCGGTGTTCTATACGGCCTCGATGGCCGCGCTCGCCGGACACATGATCCACGGCTTGCGGACCGCCGCGATGGACACCGGGGTGACCGGAACCGCGCGACGGGTACGACAGGTGGACACGATCGCTAAGGCCGTGGGCGGCGGCGTCGCCCTGGGGAACGTGAGCATTCCCGTGGCCGTACTGACCAAGGTGGTGCGCTGATGCTGTTGACCGTTCACGTGTGGCGCCAGGCGGGCGAGGACGAGCCCGGTGGCTTCGAGACCGTCCACCCCGTGCAGGCCCGCGAAGAGATGAGCGTGCTCGAATTGCTCGATGCCGTCAACGAGACGCTCGAGCGCCAGGGTGCAGAGCCGGTGAGCTTCGACGACGGCTGTCGCGAGGGCATCTGCGGCAAGTGCGGCGTGACCGTGGACGGCGTGGCCCACGGGCCGGAGAAGAACCGGGCCTCGTGCACTCAGTCGCTCAGGGCCTACCGGGACGGGGACGAGATCTTCATCGAGCCCCTGCGCGCGGGAGCGTTCCCGGTCAAGAAGGACCTGTCCGTGGACAAGAAGGCCCTGCGGCGCGTGGCCAAGGAGGCCAAGTTCCCGGTCGCGATGAAGGCATTGAACACCGCTGGGTGCATCAGTTGCGGCGCGTGCGTGGCCGCGTGCCCCAACGGCTCGGGCCAGCTCTACGTGGGCACGCTGCTCAAGGAACTGCCGCCGCTCGCCAAGACGCCCGAGGAACGCGACGAGCGCTCGAGCAAGGTGCTCGACGCCGCCGAGCACGAGTTCGGCCCGTGCTCCCTTCTGGGCGATTGCACGGAGGTCTGCCCGGCGGGGCTGCCACTCGAGAACCTCACCGCGGTGGCGCGGGAGAACCTGCGCCGGAAGGACCCAGAGAAGTACGGCTGAGTTCCGCCCCGAAGCCAGCGAGCTCACCAGCAGTCGGCGACCCCACGGGCGGGAAGTTCACCGCTTTCACCGCGGGCCCCACCAACCGGGGCCGAACCGCGAACGGGCGGGTCAGCCCTTGCGCCACCGGGGGAAGGGCAGCCGCAGCGGCCCGGCGGGACGCACGGTGGTGCGGGCCGCCGAGCGTGAGTCCTCGACCACCGTGGCATCCGGGATCCTGCGGGCCAGAGAACGCTGGAACCTGTTCTGTAGCGTGACCTTCGCGGCGGGGCAACCGTGGCACGCGCCCTCCAGACTCACCGTGACCGTGTGGCCCTCCACGCCCACGATCTCGATCCGGCCACCGTGCGCCCCGGCCAACGGTGCGATCTCCCGTTCGAGCACTTCCTGGGCGAGTTCCCGCAGGTCGGCATCGCTTACCATGTGCGGCGCGGCGTGGGCGGCACATTCGCCGACGGCGTCGCGCACCTCGGCCGCGATGTTGCGCCATTCGCGCCCCGCGCCCAACTCGGTGTCGATCCACCCGGTCCCGCCAGTCGCGCGCCGCAAGGTTCCGTGAACCACAAGACGCTGCAGCGGGCCGTCCGGCTCCGCCGTCGCGTGAGCCAGGGAATCGCTGCGCCCGGTGAGCACCCACCGCAACACCCGCGGATCCGAGGTGGCCTCCGGGTGCATGAGTACGGGCTCGGTCATGATGCTCACGACCCCACCACCCACGCCGTCACTGTGTGGCCGAGCCACGCCGCGGAGTACGCCAGCACGAACATGTACAGGATGGCCACGGCGGGCCACTTCCACGAGTTGGTCTCACGGCGCATCGTGGCCAGTGTGGACACGCACTGCATGGCGAACGCGAAGAACAGCAAAAGCGCCACGACCGTCGGTGCGGTGAACACCCGCTCACCCTCGCGCGGACCGTGCGTGTAGGTCATGGATTGCAGGGCTACCCCGGGATCCTCCGGATCCTCCGCGGCGGCCACCTGACCCATGGTCGAGACGAACACCTCACGCGCCGCGAACGAGCCGATCAGGCCGATGTCCACGCGCCAGTCGAACCCGAGTGGCTCGAAGACGGGCTCCACGGCCTTGCCCGCGCTGCCGGCCCACGAGTTCTCCATGACGTACGACTGTGCCTGGGCCTCGTCCATGTGAGCGGTCCCCGCCTCGCGGGCCGGGAAGCTCATCAGGACCCACAGCACCGCCGTAACCACCAGGATGATGGTGCCCACCTTGCGGATGAACATGTTCACCGGCGTCCACACCGCGCGCAACAGACCGCGCAGGGTGGGGACGCGGTACGGGGGCATCTCCAGGTAGAACGGGAGGGCTCCGCGCCGCAGCACCGTGGCCTTGAAGATCCGGGCCACCACCAGGGACGCCAGACCACCCAGGAGGTACATGCCGAACAGCGCGGCGCCCTGCAGACCCACGGGACCCCAGCTGGCGTCCGCCGGGACCACCATGGAGATCAACAACAGGTACACGGGCAGCCGGGCCGAACACGTCATGAGTGGAGCGGACATGATGGTCGCGATCCGGTCACGCGAGGACGGCATGGTCCGCGTGGCCATGATCCCGGGGACCGCGCACGCCATGGACGAGAGCATGGCCACGAATGCGCGGCCGTCCAGCCCGCTGCGCGCCATGATCTTGTCCATCAGGAATGCCGCGCGGGACATGTATCCCACCGATTCCAGGATCGAGATCATGAGGTAGAGGAAGAAAATCTGGGGCAGGAACACCAGCACCCCGCCCACACCGCCGATCAGGGCGGTACCCACGAAGTCCGCGAAGAACCCCGATCCCAGGTTCTCGGATGCCGCCGCACCCAGGGAATCGAAGACGCCCTGGATCGCATCCTGAATGGGGGCGGCCACGGTGAAGATGACCTGGAAGAACCCGAACATCACGCCGAAGAAGACCAGCGTTCCCCACACGGGGTGCAGCAGGACGCGGTCGATCCCCGTGGTGGCCCGCGACTCGTGCGGTGGCCTGTAGTTGGCAGAGTCCAGCACGGAGCGAATCCATGCGCTCAGCTGGGCCTGGTCGCCCGTGGGCGGCGGGACGAGCGCCACGGGCCACTGGGCGGCACGGCCCAGCAGCTCCCGGACGTCGTCGATGCCCCGGCCCTTGTGCGCCACGGTCTCCACCACGGGCACACCGAGCGCACGGGAGAGCGCGGAGGTGTCAATGTCTCCGCCGCGGCTGCGCAACTCGTCGATCATGGTCAGCACCACCGCGGTGGGCCGACCCAGCGCGAGCGCCTCCGCGCACAGCCCCAGGGCGCGGTGCATGGTCGTGGCGTCCAGCACCACGAGCAAGGCACCGGGGGCCTCGTCGGATTCGAGGGCTCCCGTGAGGTGGTCCAGGACCACTTGCTCGTCCGGGCTCGCGGGTTCGAGCGAGTACGTCCCGGGGAGGTCGGTGAGCGTGATCCTGCCGGCGGGGGTGGCGGCCACACCTCGCGAGCGCGTGACGGTCACGCCGGGGTAGTTACCCGTGGCGGCGGTCAGGCCGGTGAGCCGGTTGAACAGGGAGGACTTGCCGGTGTTGGGGCAGCCGATCAGGGCCACCTCGGTGGCTTCCAGGGACACGGTGTTCCCACGTCCCTCGGGGGCATGACAGGTCACGACGCCGACCGGGCGAGTTCGGGTCGATCACTCGCCGCCGCGGAACCGGCCACCGTGATCATGCGCGCTTGTTCCTTGCGCAGGCAGATGTCCGCGCCGCAAACGCGGAACAGGATCGGGCACCCCATGGGGGCGCGTCGCACGCACGTGACCTCTTCGTCGGGGCGGAAGCCCAGGGCCTCGAGGCGACGACGCACGGTAGGGTCCGCGGCTTGCAGCACTGAGTCGACCCGTTGGGAATCACCCGGCTTCATGTCACACAGTGTCGTGCCGGTTGCCGCGACAGCGGTTTTGCGCGCGGTCCTCATGGCCGTGCCCCCTTTTCCTGGTGGACCCGGGTCACTCCTCCCCGCCGAATCATGTCGGCGGATGTTCCGGGCGCATTTATTGTGCGCCTGAAATGTGAGTAAGGCAAGGCTCACCTTTCCTCATCTGAGTGCTTCAGAACACCGTGTCATTCGAGGTCGTTGAGTCATTTTTCTGAATCAATCACACCCGCTTTCGGGCGGCTGCGATCCGCACGGTTTGGTCCGTCACCCGGTCAAGCCCCGAGAAGTGGTGTAGCGATCTTTCGTAGGGGTCAGGCAGTGAGGGCGGTCAGGGGGTCGGGGATCACCTCGCTTCCGGTGCGGGCCGCGGGGGTGAGCCGGCAACGGGTGAGGACCTCGAGTCCGAGGTAGCGGCGGCCCTCGGCCCACTCATCGGTC
>NZ_JAVKPY010000040.1:0-685 GCF_040981035.1 Kocuria sp. CPCC 205297
GACCGATGAGTGGGCCGAGGGCCGCCGCTACCTCGGACTCGAGGTCCTCACCCGTTGCCGGCTCACCCCCGCGGCCCGCACCGGAAGCGAGGTGATCCCCGACCCCCTGACCGCCCTCACTGCCTGACCCCTACGAAAGATCGCTACACCACTTCTCGGGGCTTGACCGTGGGGGAAGGGAACGTCCTGGGCTCTAACGGTCATGCCAACTACCTCGCAGGACCCCCGGAATCGACGATCGGCCACCCCCAGCATCCATAGTGTTGAAATGCTGTTCCTGGGAAAGGGGCGGGATGAGGCCGATGAGTGGGTGCCCCACGCAGTGCTTAACATCGGGGCCCACGGGGATCCGCCTGCCGAGATCGCCGAACTCGTCACCAGCCACGAACGTTACCGTTCAGCCGGCATGATGAGGTCAGTTGAACTAGAGGGTTCCGTGACGTTCCCGAGTTGATGGGGATGCCCGAGGTCCTCCGCGCGGCATGATCATTGACGCTAGGCCAACTGCGTAAAGGATGAGGCGCATTTTCATGGTTTTACAACGACGTCTTCGCGGAATACGGTGTTCGCGTTGATGAGCCAGGGCGAAGACGGCTGATCACTGCACCTATTACGGCTCTTCACAATTCGGGGTGTAGGTGTGGTCTGAATCCGCCGGCTTCGAGGAGTGCGCGGGCTATGTAGT
>NZ_JAVKPY010000018.1:0-25341 GCF_040981035.1 Kocuria sp. CPCC 205297
ACCAAAAACAAAAAAACTTTGGTATCAACAAACTAGACACACTATTGAGTTGACAAACAACAAACCACACCTAAGCTCTTATTCAGAGCCATGAGTTGGAAGTTTTGGCTGCCGTTGATTCGGAACGCTTCTCGCTGTCCTTGCGGCAACTCGACTAGCTTATCCGTTCCCCGTCTTCTTCGCAACTCGGCGTTCGCACGCCGTTGCCGTTCGGAAGTTGGGGGAGGTAGCTCGTCGGCCTGCCGGACCAGCGGTTCGCTGTTCGTCCTTGCGGCGACTCGGAATACATTACACACGCCCGCGGGACTGCGCAAAACGGCCCTGGGGAGGGCCCGCCACCTCCGGGCCGCGTTCGGACGCGGGGTGGTCGCCCCGCCCCGAGCCGGGCATCGACGCGGCGCCCGCAGACAACGGCCGCACAATCACGTGGCCGCGGTCGCGCAGTGGCGTTACCCGGGTGGCTGCCTCAGTCCCGCAGCAGGTTCTTGCGCACCTTGCCCGTGGCCGTGCGCGGCAGCTCGTCACTGAACACGACCGAGTCCGGCACCTTGAACCCGCTGAGCTGGTTCCGGACGTGGTCGCGCAGGTCGTCCTCCGTGACCGTGGACCCGTTCACCCGCACCACGTGCGCGACCGGGCGTTCGCCCCACTTCTCGTGAGCTACCCCCACGACGGCGACGTCCGCGACGTCCGGATGGGAGTAGAGGGCCTGCTCCACCTCGATGGACGAGATGTTCTCCCCGCCGGAGATGATGATGTCCTTGGCGCGGTCCCGCAGCTGGATGTAGTTGTTGGGGTGCATGACCCCCAGGTCACCCGTGTGGAACCACCCGCCCTCGAACGCCTTCCGCGTGGCGGGTACGTCCTTGTAGTAGCCGATCATCACGTTGTTGCCCCGCAGCACCACTTCCCCCACGGTTGTACCGTCCGCCGGCACGTCCTCGAGGGAGTCGTCCACCACGCGGGCGGATTCCGCCTGGATCATGGCCACCCCCTGCCGGGACATCTGCTGCGCCCGCTCCCGGGGCGAGAGCTCACGCCACTGTTCCTGGGGTTCGCAAATGGTGATGGGGCCGAAGACCTCGGTGAGCCCGTACACGTGGACGATGTCGAAGCCCGCGCTCTCCAACCGCTGGATGATGCTCGGCGCGGGCGGGGCCCCGGCGGTCGTGATCCTGATGGTGTGTTCGAGTGGGTGGGCCTCCGAGGCGTCCACGATGATCGAGCACACGGCCGGCGCGCCGCACAGGTGGGTGATGCCCTGCTCGTCGAACGCGCGCCAGATCTCGTCCGCGCGCACTGCCCGCAAACACACGTGCGTGCCACCCGCGGCGGTCACGGCCCACGTGGTGCACCACCCGTTGCAGTGGAACATGGGCAGGGTCCACAGGTACCGCGTGGCGCCAGTGAACCCATTGTGGAACACCTCCCCGAGGCTGTTCAGGTACGCCCCGCGGTGGCCGTACAGCACCCCCTTGGGGCGCCCCGTGGTGCCGGAGGTGTAGTTCAGGGTGATGGGCGCGTTCTCGTCCGCGACGCCGTAGCCGACGCCGCGGACGTTGCCGCCCGACGCACCCGGTCTTGCCTGCTGGGCGGGCTCGACGTCGATGAACTCCTCGAACGTGGACACTCCCGACCCCGCGCCGTCGCGAACAGGGTGCACGCCCGCCTGCGGGTCGTCGATCTGCACGAGCGTCACGTCCGACCCGTCACCGAGGGCCTGTGCGACGGTCTCGAGCACCGAGGTGTCCGCGAGCACCACGCGGGCTTCGCAGTGCTCGAGGATGTAGCTCAGTTCCCGCGCGCTCAGTCGCGGATTGAGCGGCACCAACACTGCCCCGGCCGCCGGCACGGCGTAGTGCGCCATGAGTGTCGCGGGAAGATTGGGCGCGATCACCGCGACCGTGGGCCACGAGCACTCCAGCAACTCCGCGCCCTGGAACGATTCGTTCCCCTCACCCGAGGCCCCCGCGGATCGCTCGGACCCGGCAGTGTCGCCCGACGCGGCAGTTCCGGGCGAACCGCCCGTGACCGGTGACCCGGCGGACTCACGCGACCCCGCGGACTCGGGCGACCCAGCGGCGTCGTCCGATCCAGCGGACCCCCGGGAAGCAGCGCCCGCCGAGCCGTCGGAACCGGACAGCAGCGGCAACAGCGCCGTGGCGAACCGGCGCACGTCCCGTTCGAACTGCTCGTAGCTCCACACCCGCGAGCCGTGCACGATCGCCGGGCGGTCGGGGAAGACCTCGGCACTGCGCTCCAGGAAGCGCAAGGGGGTCAGCGGCTCGGTGTTCGCGAACATGGTGCTCCTGGATCGGTGGCGGGCCGGGTGCGCCCCGCGAGACTTACTTGTACGCGGAGATCCCTGTGATGGACTTGCCGATGATGAGGGCCTGGACGGTCTCCGTGCCCTCGTACGTGTGGATGGCCTCGATGTCCGCGAAGTGCCGTGCCACCCGGTTCTCCATGAGGATCCCGTTGCCGCCCAGCAGGTCGCGGGCGTTCATGGCCACCTGGCGGGCCGTGCGGGTGGCGGTGTACTTGGCGAGGGACGCCTGCGGCCCGCTCAGTGTGCCCGCCTCCTCCTTGCGTGCCATGGCCATCACCAGCGTCTGGATCTGGGTGAGCTCACTGAGCATGCGGGTGAGCCGCTCCTGCACGATCTGCGACGCCGCCAGCGGGCGCCCGAACTGGTGGCGCTGCATGGCATAGTGCACCGCGGTCTCGTAGCACGCCTGGGCGTGACCCACCGCGGCCCACGCCACCCCGATGCGGGTGGCGAACAGCACGGCCGAGGTGTCGCGGAAGTTCTTGGCGTGGGGCAGCACGTTCTCGGTGGGCACGAACACGTTCTCGAGCGTGATCTCCGCCTGGTGGATGGCGCGCAGTGCGAGCTTGGCCTTCATGGTGGTGCCCGTGTAGCCCTCGGACTCCTGGGGGACCACGAAGCCGTGGACCGCGCCGTCCTCGTCGCTGCGGGCCCACACCACGGTGATCCCGCCCATGGAGCCGTTGCCGATCCACTTCTTGGCGCCGTTGAGGATGTAGCCGCCCTCCACCGGCGTGGCCCGGCTCTCGAGCCCGATGGAGTCCGAGCCGTGCGCCGGCTCGGTCAGCGCGAACGCGCCGAGCAGGTTGCCCGTGGCCATGTCCGGCAGCCACCGCTGCTTCTGCTCCTCGCTGCCGCACAGGGCGATGGACCGCATGGCCAGCCCGCCCTGCACACCGGACACGGTGGAGATGGAGCCGTCCCCGCGGGAGAGCTCCATGGCCACCAGGCCCGCAGCCATCTTGGACATGGGGGACATCCCGGGGACCTCCACTCCATCGCGCAACAGGTCCATCTCGCCCATGCGCCGCACGAGGTCCAGGTTGTACTCGCCACGGTCCCAGTACTCCGCGATAACGGGCAGGACTTCCTCCTGCACGAATGTGCGGGCCCGCAGCTGGTGGGCGCGGTCCTGTTCCGAGACACCCTCGTAGATCCCGGCCTCGTCCGTGGCCAGGGGCTCGTTGAGGTCGTAGTGCGGCTCGAGCGTGCCCGTGGGGAAGCCCTCGGGGTGCTCGATGGTGATGCCAGTGGTCTCCGTGCTGTCCTTGCTCATGATGACTCCTCGATCCTTGCTGGAAGCTGCTACTGCTGGGCGGCGTTGAACCGGGCACCGCGGACGCGCTCGGCGGCGCCGGTGCGGTCCAGGTAGGGGGTGATGCCGCCCAGGTGGAACGGGTAGTTGGCGCCCAGGATCATGCACAGGTCCACGTCCCGTGCGGAGGCGACCACGCCCTCGTCGAGCATGTGCCCGATCTCGTCCGCGAGCGCGTCCTGGACGCGCGTGAGCAGCTCTCCCCCGGCGCCGTCGTCCGACGACGCCGCAACGCCGCTCTCCTGCCGCGTGCGCTCGAGTGCGTCGTGAGCCTCGGGCGAGAGGTAGGTCTGCGAGGTCTCGCCGCGCGCGGGCAGCGTGTGGGTCAGACCGGCGTCCGCGACGGCGTCGAGCCACGGAGAGAGGGTGAACCGGTCCGGGTAGGCGTCGTTCATGGTGTGCGTGATGTGCACGAGCACGGCGGGGCCCACGAAGTCCAGCAACTGCAGGGGGGTCATGGGAAGCCCCATGGCGTCCAGGGCGTGGTCCACGGTCTCGGGGTCTCCCCCGGCGTCCATGGCGCGGCCGATCGAGTCGAACATGCGCGTGAGCACGCGGTTGACCACGAAGCTCGGGGCGTCCTCCACGCGCACGGCGATGCGACGCAGCTTGGCCGCGAGGTCGAACGCGGTGGCCAGGGTGGAGTCGTCGGTCTTCTCGCCCGCCACGATCTCGAGCAGGGGGGTGACCTCCACGGGGTTGAACACGTGGAAGCCCACGAGTCGCTCCGGGTGCTGCAGGTCCCGGCCCATAGCGGTGATGGAGAGGGAGGAGGTGTTGGTCGCGAGAATCGCGTCCTCCTTGATGACCGGTTCCCACTGGGCGAAGACCTGGCGCTTGACGTCCAGCTCCTCGAACACGGCCTCGATCACGAAGTCCGCGTCCGCGAGGTCCTCCGGGCTCTCGGCCCCCGAGATCAGGGAACCGAGCTGCTCCGCCTGCTCCGCGCTCATGCGGCCCTTCTCGGCCTGGGCGGTGAAGCGGTCGCGGGTGCGCTGCACGCCCGTGGCGAGGCGCTCGTCGTCGAGGTCGGTCATCACCACGGGGACCCGGGCGCCCTGGGCGATGAGGGACGCCAGCTGGCCCGCCATGAGGCCCGCGCCGATCACGGCGGCCTTCTTGATCTCGCGGACAGGGGCGTCCGGGACGTTGGCGGCCTGCTTGCTGCGCGCGCTCACGAGCTCGAACGCGTACAGGGACGCGCGGGCGGCGTCGGACTGCACGATCGAGCTGAAGAGCTGGACCGCGGCGGCACCGTTGGCCTGGCGGGTGTCCGTGCGCGCACGGCCCACGAGGTCGATCGCGGCCACCGGGCCGGGAGCGGCACCGTGCCACGCGGCGTGGGCCTTGGCGGCAGCCTTGTCCACGGCGGCCTGCCAGGTCTGTTCGTCGTCGTCGGCGCGGCGCGGTTCGTGCTTGCCCTCGAGTGCCTCCACGACCCAGCGTTGCCACGCCGTCTCCCACTCGTCCGTACCGGGGGCAGCATCCAGGACGGTGTCCACGAGACCGATCTCCGCGGCCTTGGCGGGCTTGAGGTTCCGCCCGCGCATGGAGTCCGTAACGATGATGTTCAGTGCCGCCTCAGCGCCCACCAGGTGCGGCAGCAGGTAGACGCCGCCCCAGCCCGGAAAGAAGCCCAGCCGGCACTCGGGCAGACCCATGGGTGCCTTGCCGGACGTGGCCAAGCGGTAGTCGGTGTGCAGCGCGAGTTCCAGACCGCCGCCGAGGGCCACCCCCGTGATGAGCGAGAACGTGGGAACGGGCATCTCCGCCAGGACGCCGAAGGCCTCGTGCCCGGAGCCGACGTAGTCCTCCGAACCCCCGTCGAACTGTGCGGCGCGGATCTCCTTGAGATTGGCCCCTGCACCGAACGACTTCTCGTTGCCCGTGACCACCACGGCCTCGACTTGCGAGGTGTCAATGGCCGAGAGCTCCCGGCGCAACTCCCGCATGGCCTCCGAACCCCAGATCACGAGCCCGTTGGGCTCCGTAGAGCCCAGGGACACCAGGGCGATCGGTCGTTCCCGCCCGGGCAGGACGGGACGGGTCACGTCGATGGTCACGGTGGACGGGAAGGTCTGTTCGCTCACGCTTGGCTCCTGTGTCTGGGCGAAGGGTGGTGTGGCCCACAGTATCGCGAGAACAGTCTGACGTGAGACTGCGTCTCACGTCAAGACATTCAGTGTCACCCGGCCCCCGGATCTCCGGTACGTCCTGGATAGGCTGATCCGGTGACTCTCCAGCTGCCGCTGCACTCGGACCGCTTGCGCTTCCGCTGGCCCACCGATGCCGACATCGAGCCCATGCACTCCTACCAGTCCCGCGAGGACTACGCCATGCATGCATGGCGCGAACCCCGCGACATGGACCACGTGATCAGGACGGTCGAGGCCAATCGCGAACCCGGGTCCTGGTCCTCCGACGGCGACAGCCTGCGGGTCGCGATCTCCCCTCACGACTCCGACGAGCTCGTGGGCGAGATCGTGCTGACCCTCGTGGACGCGGAGTCCGCGCAGGTGGAGATCGGCTGGGCGTTGCACCCGGACCACACGGGCAAGGGGTACGCCGCGGAGGCCGCGCGCACCGCCGTCGACGCCGCGTTCGAGCACCTCGGCGCGCACCGCGTCTTCGCGCGCCTGGACAGTCTCAACGTGGCGTCCGCGAAGGTCTGCGAGCGCGTGGGCATGCGCCAGGAGGCGACCCTGCGGGAGAGCCACTACCAGTTGGGCGAGTGGCGCGACGAACTCGTCTACGCCGTGCTCGTGTCTGAGCGACGCGCGGACTGATCCGCCGCGGGGACACGCACCTCGTCGGAGAGTCGCGCCCCGGCGAACCCGCCGCCCTCGGAGGCGTCCTGCTCCCCACCGGGCCGGACATCCCGCGCGAGCTGCGTGCCACCCGGGGCTAGGGCCTCGTACACCGAGCGCGCCGTCCGCTCGGCGACGTCCCGCGCGTCGACCCCCTCGGGGACGATGACGACCACGGGCGCCGGGCCCGCACCGTCGTCCGCGGAGCGAAGTTGCTGAACCGGGCGCCCGGGAACGAACGAGAGCCCGAAAAGGGTGCACAACCACGCGATGCGCCGATTGAGTCCCGCGGCCAGCCGCTCGCCGTCCGCGGCCTGGGGATCGTGCAACCACGTGCGCAGGTAGGCGTTGTGCACGGCCACGATGGCGGAGGCCAACGAGATCGCCGTGACCCGCCGGTCGGGGCCGTCCGGCAGGACGCGGCGCAGGAACTCCCGGAACACCCGCTCGTACCGGTGGGATGTGGCGAGCTCCCGGTCCCGCAACGCCTCGACCCGCTGCAGCAGTCGGTGTCGTGCGAGCGCACGGTCCGCGTGGTCCAGGTTGTACCGGAACACGAGCTGCACGCCCTCACTCACCCCCGCCTGGGCGGTGAGGTGCGGGCGGTTGAGCAACTGCTCCAGCCGCTCCAGGTTGGACGCGTGATCCGCGAACACGATGTCCTCCTTGGACCCGTACTTGCGGAAGAACGTGGCGCGACTGACCCCCGTGGCGTGTGCGAGCTGGTCCACGGTGGTGGCGTCGTAACCCTGCGCGGCCAACAGGCGGATCGCTGTGGTGACGGCGTCGCCGCTCACCCCGGGTGCGGTACTCATCTGGCCTCCTGCGGTGATGGTAACCGTGCGGCGAGGCCGCCGCGGTGCGGCGACCACGTCCGCGGGCCGCGCCGGTTCGGGAGCCGGCCCGCCGACGCGCTCAGCCCCCGAAGGCCTGCGTGACCTGGCCCGGGACGGACACGCGCACCGAGTAGAGGGAACCGGCGGTGGGCTGGACGTCGTCCGGGAGGTCCTCGCGCGACGTCGTGATGTACAGCGTGCGCAGGTCCTCACCCCCCAGCGTGCACGCGGTGGTTTGCGTGGCGCCCACAGCGACGACGGTGTCCAGGGCCCCGTCCGGGAGGTAGCGGTGGACCTGCCCCGCGCCGTAGAGGGCGACCCACACCGCGCCCTCGGAGTCCACGGTCAACCCGTCCGGGCTCACCGAGACGCGGCCCGGTTCGTAGCTCTCCTCCGGGTCCGTGGCGGCCGCGGCGGCGTGGTCGTCCAGGACGGGCGCGACGAACGTGCGGCGGTTCTGCAGGCCGGCCTCGGGGCTCCAGTCGAAGACCGAGACCTCGTGGGTGGGGGTGTCGTTGTAGTACGCGAGGGTGCCGTCCGGGGACCACGCGATCCCGTTGGAGATGCTCACGTTCTCGAGGACGGGCTGCCACGACAGATCCGGCGCGACCCGGTACAGCGTGGCCGCGCCCTCGGTCTGCTCGTACGCCATGGACCCCACGTAGAAGGAGCCGTCGGGGGCCACACCGCCCTCGTTCATGCGGATCTCGGGGTCCCCCCACATGGGGATCTCCCGCTCCACTGCGCCCGTGGGATCGGTGAGGACCACTCCCCGTTCCACCGCGATGATCTGCCCACCCGAACGGCGCGGACGCACACACGCGGCCACGGCGTCCACGTGCTGGCGGCGCGGCTGGTCGTCCGGGGTGAACGTCATGACGTCCCCGGCGAGCATGTCCACCCAGGCCAGCCCGTTCCATTCCTTGCTCCAGCACGGCCCCTCACCGTGGTACATCCACGACGGGGTGATCCTCTGGGCGGTGAGCTGCTTCACGACTGCGACCTCCTGGGGCTGTTGTGGGCGGGGAGCGACATGCTGGGAATTCTGTCGCGGTCGTACGTGATCTGCGTGTACCCGTGCGGGGCGGGCTTGCCGTCCTCCCCGAGGTTCACGAACACGATCTTGTCGATGCTCAGGATCAACTCGCGGGTGATCATGTTGCGCACCTGCGCCCGCATGGTCAACGAGGTGCGTCCGAACGTAGTGGCACTGAGGCCCATCTCGATGATGTCCCCCTGCACCGCGGAGGAGACGAACTCGATCTCGGACATGTACTTGGTGACCGCCCGCTGATTACCCAATTGCACGATCGCGTAGATCGCCGCTTCCTCGTCGATCCAGCGCAGCAGCGATCCCCCGAACAGGGTGCCGTTGGCGTTGAGGTCTTCCGGCTTGACCCATTTGCGAGTGCGGAACGAGATGTCACCGTGGTGCTGCATGCCCCCAGCCTAGGGGACCGCCTGGACACCGGGCAGCGAACGGCCCAGCTGGCGGGGACCAGGAACGTGGTGTCCACCCCGTAGTGCTCGATGTCCGCGAGCACTTGCGAGGGCACGAATGTCCTGCGCACCAGGGTCGTGCTGCCCCGCACAAGCGCGTGCACGGTGAACGAGTTCAATGCACCGATGTGGAACAGCGGCGCCGTCGCCCCCCGAAGCCTCCCCGCCCTGCGAACCGTCCGGGATCCAGGGCACGGCGGGGTCCGTGTCCGTGACGACGACGCTGCCGCCCTCGTAACCCTCCGCGAGCGGCAGTGCCGCTTCCGGGGCGGGGACGTGACCGGGCTCCACGATGGTCACCGCGGGGGTCGATCGGGTGTGCAGGCCTGCGACCTCGCGCGGGGCGAGTCGGAAGTTCCGGGGCTCGAAAACCGCGCCGAGCCACCATGCGGCGAACATGGTGCGCAGGAAGACCTCGGAGTTCAACCCCAGTGAGGCGACCCGGTCCTCGGTGCCCACCCCGGAACGCGCGAACGCGCCCGCGAGACGCCGCACGCTCTCGGTGAAGTGGGCGTAGTCCACCGTCTCGTCCTCGTAGATCACCGCGGGGTGCTCGGGGCTGTAGCGCACCTGGTAGAGCAGACCTCGCACGGGGTTGATGTTCACGGGGTGGCTCATGGCGGCTCCTGACATGGGCACGGGCACCCCGCAAGTCCCCTGAGTGATATACGTCACCCTAGCAAGCGGTCACGGCGTTGTGGTCACTGCATCGGTGATGCACACTGGTCCAGCCGTCACGTGTCAGCGGCATCCGTCATGGGCCCCGGCTCCGCGATCCTCACCCGTTCGCGCGGCGGTCCCGGTATGGAAGGAAATCCTCATGTCCGATCAACGCCCCCTTGCCATGGTCACCGGTGGTTCCTCCGGCATCGGGTTCGAACTGGCCAAGCAGTTCGCCCGGCACGGCTACGACGTCGCCCTGTCCGGCTCGAGTGACCGCGTCCATGAGGCGGCCAGGAGCATCGAGGAGCTCGGCGCACAGGCCTACCCGTTCCAGGCGGACGCCGCCACCTACGACGGTGTCGAGGGCTTCTGGAACTTCGTGGCCGAGCTGGGTCGTCCCCTGGATGCCGCGGCCCTGAACGTCGGTATCGGACTGGGCGGGGCGTTCATGGACACCGACCTCCAGGACGAGTTCCGGCTCATCGACATCAACGTCAAGGGCACCGTACATATGGCCAAGCGCGTCGTGCAGCACATGGTCCCCAACGGCCACGGGCGCATCCTCATCGTGTCCTCCATCTCCGCCACGACGCCCACTCCCTACGAGACCGTCTACGGCCCCTCCAAGGCATTCGGTTTCTCCTTCGCGGAATCGTTGCGCGAAGAGTTGCGTGACACCGGCGTGACGGTCACGGCGCTCTTGCCCGGTGCCACGGACAGCGACTTCCACTCCAACGCCGGCATGGACAACACGGCGCTCGGGCCGGGCGCCACCAAGAACGACAAGGTCCTCGTGGCCCAGCAGGGCTTCGAAGCATTGCTCAATGACGTGGACGAGGTCGTGGGCGGCGATGAGGAGACGAAACAGACCCGCGAGGACAACCGCACCACCCCCGAGCCGGTGAAGGCGCACCGGCAGGCGGAACTGACCCGCCCGCGCGGCGACTGAGAGCGGGACGCAAGCCGGTGATGATGGTGCGCCGGTGCGTTCGTCCGTCATGATGCGTGCATAACCGAAACCTCCACGGCCTCCACCGCGCAGACACCCGACCCCGGGCCAGAGTTCCAGCGCAAAGTGCTGACCGTGCTGGCGCTGGGCCAGATCCTGGGTGGGCTGGGAACGGGTGCGACCCTCGCGTTGGGTGCCCTGCTCGTCACGGAGGTCTCCGGGAGCAGTGCGGCGTCCGGGTTGGCGGCCACCATGAACACCCTGGGTGCCGCCATTCTGGCCATCCCCCTGGCGCGGTTGGCGCAACGTCGTGGTCGGCGGATCTCCCTGACCACCGGCGCCCTCGTGGCGATCGCGGGGGCAGGCGCTGGGGCTGCCCCAGTTCACCGGCGGGTTCGTGATCGCACTGTGTGCCCAGGTCCTGGGGGCCATCGTGTACTTCATCGGATTGCGCCCGGACCCGCTCAAGGTCGCCCTGTCCCGCGGTGAATCGGTGGCCTCCACACCCAGCCCGGCCGGCGGGTTCACCCTGTTGCGCACCGTCCCCGCGGCTCGGCGCGCGGTGCTCGGGGTGGCCCTGTCCCACGCGGTGATGGTGGGTCTCATGTCCATGACACCCGTGCACCTCACGACCCAGGGGGCCACGCTGTCCGTGGTGGGGCTGACCATCTCCCTGCACGTGGCGGGGATGTATGCCCTTTCCCCCGTCGTCGGCTGGCTCGCGGACAAACTCGGTCGCGCCGCCACGGTGCTCGTGGGCCAGGCCCTGTTCGCGGTCGCGCTCATGCTCACATGGTTGGGCGCCGACCACCAAGGGCTCGTGTTGGCGGCCCTGATCCTGCTGGGACTGGGCTGGTCCGCGTCCACGGTGTCCGGGTCCACGATGGTCACCGGGTCCGTGGCGACCCACGACCGCCCCGGACTGCAAGGAACCTCCGACCTCACGATGAACCTGTGCGGCGCGGCCGGTGGGGCCCTCGCGGGGCCGGTCCTGGCGCTCGTGGGTTTCTCCGGACTCGGCCTGATGGCCCTCGTGTCGGTGGCAATCACCACGGTGACGGCGATGCGCTCGCTGCGTTCCGGGAGCGACACCCCGAATCCGGCCGAGGCCTGAATCGCCCCTGGTGCGTCGTGGGCCCGGGCGGGACCTATCTGAGCGCCGCCGGCAAGCGGGACCTGCAGAAGGACAGCGCCCGGCCCCAGGACCGCGCGTGGATCGCCTCCATCACCAAGGCGATGATCGCGGTGCTCGTGATGCAGCGCATCGAGGCGGGGCAATGGAGTCTGCGCACGACCATCGACCAGGTCACCCCGGGGCTCTACCCGGGCCACGGCGGCGTGACCGTGGCGCAACTGATGAACCACACCTCGGGCATGCCGGACGGGATCTACTCCTTGCTCCCGGACCGGGAGTGGTACACGTGGACCGTGCAGGACCTGGAGGCCGCGGTGGTCCCGTACCACTCCGAGCAGGAACTCGTGGAACTCAGCCGCAGGCTGCCGTGGGAGTTCGAGCCCGGGACCGGCTGGTCCTACTCCAACGTCGGGTACGTGGTGCTGTCCATGTTGCTCGAGGCCGCCACGGGGTCGCGCATCCAGGACCTCGTGCGGGACCGGGTGTTCAAGCCCGCCAAGATGCAGGAGTCACGGCTCGAGGAGTCCACGCTGGTCCGAGGCCGCTACCTCCTGCCGTACGGCAAGTTCCAGGCCGGGCTGGCGCCGCTGCCCATGGTCAACCCGTCCATCTTCTCCGGCGCGGGCGGGGTGTACGCGACCGCGGAGGACATCACCGACTTCACCGGCGCCCTCATGACCGGACAGTTGCTGCGCAAGGACCTCGTGGACGCCATGGTCACTCCCGTGGGCGCGGCTCAGCAGGCGCGCTACGGCTACGGCCTCTACCTCATCAACGGTCCCTGCCGCACCGCGGCGGGCACGCCCGAGGTGCTCATCGGTCACGACGGCGCCGGCTTCGGCACCCGTGCGGTGTCCTTCACCACGCGGGACGCCTCCCGACGGATGGCCCTGGCCTACACGGGCCGCTCCTACGTGGAGGAGGGTCCGGACCCGGATGCGGCCATGAACGCCGCGCTCATCGCGGGCTTCCGTGCCACGTGCCCGGCGAGCGCCCCGACCACACCGGCTTCCGGCAAGGGGCCGGCCTCCGGTGGCGCGGGCTCGCTGCGGTTGTAGTGCCGAGCAGGCCGTAGTACCGCGCCGACTGTTGTGTCACGTCGGCCGTGGTTTCACGCCAGGGGGTGCATCGGGTCTCAGCGACCGGTGCGCTCCCGGTGTTTGCACCCGGGCCAGCAGCACGGGCGGCGCTTGCCCTCGTGCATTTCCTCCTCGGTGCGCCGGATCCGCCGCTGCCGGGTCTCCGGCTTCTGGGCATCCTCCACCCAGCACACGAACTCGTTGCGCCCGAGCGGAGTGAGTCCGCGCCACAGCTCGGCGGTCACGGGGTCCAGCGCGAGCGCTTCGGCGAGGTCCGCGGGCAACTCGTGGACGACGCCGCCGGGGAGCCCGGACTGGGTGTTCGCGCCATCGATCGTGGCCGGGTTCTCGGCGGTCTCCGCGCCGTTCTCGTTCTGCGTGTCCGTCACGTTCGTCGCGTTCTCCGCGGACGACGCCGCAGTCCGGGTCGTGTTGGTCATGGTTCTCTTCCTGCGCTGTCACCTGTCGCCGTGGATCCCCGGCAAGCAGCAGCGTGCCACGCGACGGACCGAAGACGTCCATTACTCGATTCATGAATATCCGGGGCGAAGCCCCGCCCCCACCGGGCTCACGCCAGGTAGAACCCACCGTCCGAAGTGAGGACCTGGCCGACGATCCATGCGCCGTCGTCCGTGGCGAGCCAGCCGATGAGGTTCGCGGGATCGCTCGGCGCCCCGAAGCGGCCGAACGGGGTGCCGTCGATCAACTCCTGGATCTGACCGAGTGGACGGTCCGTGGCATCGGGGGACAGGTACCCGGTGTCCACCGGTCCGGGGTTCACGGTGTTGAGCACGATGCCGAGTTCGAGCAGCTCCGCGGCCACGGTAGCGGTGACCCCGGCGAGCGCGGCCTTGCTCGTGGCGTACGCGACCTCGCCGCGCATGGGCCCGTGCCCCTGTCCCGAGGTCATCCAGAAAACCCGCCCCGTCGGTGCGGTGAACCTCCGCTCGCGGTCGCCCCGGATGCGTTCTCCCGGCCGCGCCGGAGCGGTCGGGGCGTCGGCCTTGAGGAGCGCGAACGCCCGGGTCAGCAGCAGCGTGGAGCGGGTGTTGGTCTGCCAGAACGCGTCCAGCGCCTCGGGGGTCATGTCCAGGATGGAGCCGTCCCCACCGCTCCTGGCGTGGTTGCACACGAGGATGTCCAGCGACCCGGTGAGCTCGCTCGCGGCATCGATGAGCGGTCGGATCCGTCCGGGGTCCCGCAGATCCGCGCTCATCTCCCCCAGCCGCGCACCCCCGGTGAGTTCGGCCCGCAATGCGTTCACGACGTCGCTCAGATCGTCCGCGCCCCATGGCTGGTCCTCGTCGTGCGGGCCGTAGTGGTGGATGAATACACTCGCGCCCAGCCGCGCGAAGGTGCGGGCAACGGCGAAGCCGATGCCGCGGCGTCGTGACACCCCGGTAACCAGCGCCGTTCGGCCGCGCAGGGGCAGGGTTCCGGGTGAAGCCGTCATGAATCCAGTCTGCCAGCGCCGCTTATTGAGACCGGATCGATGGATTGTCTCAATAAGACTCCTATTGAGACAATCAGGATCAGCAGTTCCATCAAGGAGCACCATGGCCACCTCCAACTGGCCCGCGATCGGCCACGAGAGCCACCGCTGGGTCCGCCGCGATCCCATGGCATCCCATCGCGCGCGGATCCGGAACACGGGGGACTTTGCCGCCGCGGTGGTCCCCCGGATCTTCGCCGAACGGACCGGGCGCAGGACGTTCGGCTCCTGACCCCGGAACGGCGTGATGCCGCCCCACTGCATAACAGGATCAACTCCTGCACAGCGGGGCGGCATCCTTCATGGGCGACTTCGGGATCACGGCCGCCACCAGGGCGATCCCGAGGTGGCCGTGACTAACCCAGCAGCCCACCCACCCGGCGCATGAGGTCGGCCAGTCGAGCGGCGTCGTCGTCCTGGAGTGCGGAGAAGAAGAGCTCCTGGACGTCCCGCGCGTGGGCGGGGCGCAGTTCGCGGAAGGCGCGCAGGCCCTCGGCTGCGAGCACCGCCTCGAAGCCGCGGCCGTCGCACTCCACGCGGCGGCGTTCCACCCAGCCGCGATTGCCCAGCACACCGATCTGGTAGCTCAACCGCGACGGCGAGAAGATCAGGCGGTGCGCCAGCTCACCCATGCGCATCCGGTGCTCGGGCGCGCTGTAGAGCAGCAGGAGCAACTGATAGTCCATGAGCGAGCAACCGTGCTGCTTGAGCCGCTCCTCGATCCGGGCGGTGAGCAGCGCGGTGGTCTCGAAGTAGACCTGCCACGCGTCCCAGTCCTGCCGGGACGCGTCCGATATACCCGCACGCGCCGCATCATCGAGGAATTCCGCGCCACCAATGCATGCCGCGCCGGTGGTGTCCGCGCCGTCCGAACTCGTCACGGGCCCGGACGGCGCGGTCTCGGCTTGCGCGGTCTCGACGTGCGCGGACCCGGGCGGCGCAGCCTTGGACAAAGCAACGGCGCGGGTGGCCGTGTCGCTCACGATCCCACCGAGGCCAGCAGGCTCGCGAAGTCGGGGACGTCACTGAACTCGTCCTTGACCTCGCGGCGCAGACCCGGCCGAGCGGCGTCGCCCTGGGAGGCGCCGTCCGTGGAACCGGCACTGCCCCGCGAACCCGCGAGCAGCATGGCGCCGAGCGAGGCGCCCACGCGGTCGATCCGGCGCTGCAGGTCGTTGTGACCCCAGTCCTCGGACGCCGCGTAGATGCCCAGGGGCAGCACGAGGGCCTTGAGGTAGCTCAGCAGCGGCCGCATGGCGGTGTCCAGCACGAGCGAGTGCCGCGGGGACCCGCCCGTAGCGGCGACCACGGTGGGCAGGTTCTCGAGCGCGGACTCGTCGATCACGTCGAAGAACTGCTTGAACAGCCCCGAGTAGGACGCCTTGTACGTGGGCGACGCGGCGATCAGGCCGTCCGCGGTGAGCACGGTGTCGATCGCGTCCTGCACGGCGCGCGAGGCCACATGGGTGATCATCATGTCGGTCAGCCCGTGGGCCAGATCTCGCAGCTGGATCACCTTGATGTGCACGTGCTGCCCGGCGTTCTCGACCGTGGTGCTCGCGGCCTGGGCGATCGCCTCGCCCAGGCGCGTGGTCGTGGAGTCCTCCGACAGTCCCGCGGTCACCACCGCGAGGGTCAACCGATCGGTCATGGTGTCCTTCTCTCTGACGTGGTACGTGAACTTACTTGGCGTTCTCGTGGTCGCGCTGCGCGGCCTCCGCCTGCTGTGCGCGATCCTTCGCGGCCTGCGAATCCGGGCCACCGCCGGGGATCGGGTCCTTGCCCGCGGCGTGGCGCGCCACGAGGGACTCGTGGGTGGGGGCCTCGGGCACGTGGGCCGGGCGAGCGGCGTCGAACTCCTTGCGCAGCACCGGGACGACCTCCTCGCCCAGGATGTCCATCTGCTCGAGGACGGTCTTGAGCGGCAGGCCGGCGTGGTCCACCAGGAACAGCTGACGCTGGTAGTCACCCGCGTACCCGCGGAAGGACAACGTGCGCTCGATGACCTGCTGCGGGGATCCCACGGTCAGCGGGGTCTGCTCGGTGAAGTCCTCGAGCGACGGGCCGTGACCGTAGACCGGCGCGTTGTCGAAGTACGGGCGGAACGTACGCATGGCGTCCTGCGAGTTCTTGGCCATGAACACCTGACCACCCAGACCCACGATCGCCTGATCGTAGGAGCCATGGCCGTAGTACTCGTAGCGCTGGCGGTAGAAGTCCACCATGCGCTCGGTGTGCTCCTTGTTCCAGAAGATGTTGTTGTGGAAGAACCCGTCACCGTAGAACGCGGCCTGCTCCGGGATCTCCGGGGAGCGGATGGAACCGTGCCACACGAACGGCGGGACGTCGTCCAGCGGGCGCGGCGTGGCTGTGAAGCCCTGCAGGGGCGTGCGGAAGCGACCGGAGTAGTTCACGCTCTGCTCGCGCCACAGCCGGTACAGCAGCTGGTAGTTCTCCACGGCCAGCGGGATGCCCTGCCGGATGTCCTTGCCGAACCACGGGTACACGGGCCCTGTGTTGCCGCGACCCAGCGTGAGGTCCACGCGCCCGTCCGCTAGGTGCTGGACGTACGAGTAGTCCTCCGCGATGCGCACGGGGTCCGTCGTGGTGATCAGCGTGGTGGCGGTGCCCAGCTGGATCTTCTCGGTCTGCGCCGCCAGGTGGGCCATGAGGATCGGCGGGTTTGCGGGCGCCACGAACGGCGGGTTGTGGTGCTGGCCCATGGCGAACACGTCCATACCCACCTCCTCCGCCTTGCGAGCGATGGCCACGGTGGCCTTGATCCGCTCGTTCTCGGTGGGGGTCTTGCCGGTGGTGGGGTCCTGGGTCACGTCCCCGATGGTGAAGATGCCGAGTTGCATGTCGGCCTCCTTGGCTTGTGGTCGACGACGCCGCAGCGCGAGTGCCGCAGCTCCGTTCCGTAGATATTTCAAATTTGAATTACCTATATAATGCGCTGCCGCGGAGATTTATTCCAGGGAAAATATCCGGGTGTGGCGAACGGCACTCGGGCCTACAGTGGTGTCATGAGATCACCCATCGGGCGGCTGATCGCTCTCCTGCTCCTGCTTCTTGCGCTGACCGGGTGTTCGGGTCACTATCCCGCGGACCCGCACGGGACACTCGAGCACGTGACCGGCGGGGAACTCCGTGTGGGTGTCTCGCACAGTCCCCCGGAGACGGATCTCGGACCCAACCCACCCACGGGCACCGAAGTGGATCTCGTGCGGCAGTACGCCGAGACCGTGAGTGCTCACGTCACCTGGACTCCCGGCGGCGAGGAGGATCTGGTCAAGCAGCTGAAGAACGGCCACCTGGACCTGGTCATCGGTGGGCTCACGAAGGACAGCCCGTGGGACACGGAGGTGGGCATCACCCGCGGTTACGCCGAATCCACCGACGAGTTCGGCGACACCCGGAAACACGTCATGGCGGTACGCAACGGGGAGAACGCATTCCTCATGGACCTCGAAGCATTCCTCGCCGACCACGGAGGCAGGTCATGAGCGCGCAACACCACCCGGTGGACGACGAGCAACTTCCGCCGGAGATCACCCGAGCGCTCACCCGGGCCGTGCGCCTGGAATGGCTCACCATCGGGACCCTCGCGGTCACGGTGATCCTCGTGTTCCTCGTGCTGGGGAACTCGCAGGCCATGAAGACGGCATGGGTCGAGGACCTGTTGTCCTTCATCCCGCCCATTGCGTTCCTGGTCGGCGTACGGATCACCCGCCGCCCGGCCACCGCGAAGCACCCCTTCGGCCATCACCGCTCCGTGGGGATGGCCCACCTGGTCTCGGCCACCGCGCTGCTGGTCATGGGGACATATCTGATCGTCGACTCGGGCAGCAAACTCATCACGGCGGAGCACCCGTCCATCGGCGGGATCCAGCTGTTCGGCACCACGGTGTGGCTCGGCTGGTTGATGATCGGGGTCCTGGTTGTCACGGGCATCCCGCCGGTGATCCTGGGGCGCATGAAGTTGAAACTCGCGACGCCCTTGCACAACAAGGTGCTCTTCGCGGACGCGGACATGAACAAGGCGGATTGGATGACCTCTGCCGCGGCCACCACGGGTGTGATCGGGATCGGCCTGGGGTGGTGGTGGGCGGACGCCGTGGCGGCCATCGTGATCGCCATGTCCATCCTCAGGGACGGGATCACCAACCTCCGTGCGGCCGTGGCCGGGCTCGCGGATGCCCGTCCCACCACCGTGGACAACAAGGAGCCTCACCCGCTCAATGCGGACGTGGACGCCTTCCTCCGACAGCTGGAGTGGGCGCGCGTGGGTGCCGCACGCGTACGCGACGAGGGTCAGGTGTTCCAGGTCGAGGGATTCGTGGTTCCCCGCACCCCGGACGTCGCGACTCCCGATCGCCTGGACGCCGCCCGCAAACAGCTACTGGCCCTGGACTGGAAGATTCGCGACGTGGTGCTCATCCCCGTCAACACGCTTCCGCGGGTCCTGGAGGCCGAGGAGTTCGAGGGTCATTCGCACTAGATTGTTGAACAATCCTCCCGCGTGCGGCATTCTGGAACTCGGTACTGAGACGGAGGTCACGCATGACGGTCATCGATCTGAACAGCGACGTGGGCGAGTCGTTCGGCAACTGGCACATGGGCGACGACCCCGCCATCTTCCGTTCCGTCTCCTCCGCCAACGTGGCCTGCGGGTTCCACGCCGGGGACCCGGGCACCATGGCACAGACGTGCCGGGACGCGGTGGCCGCAGGAGTCACCGTGGGCGCCCACGTGGCGTACAGGGACCTGGTCGGTTTTGGCCGACGATTCCTGGACTGCTCCCCCACCGAACTCGCCGATGACGTGCTCTACCAAATGGGTGCACTCGAGGCGATGGCGCGCTCGGCCGGCACGACCATCAAATACGTCAAACCCCACGGGGCGCTGTACAACACGATCGTCCACCACGAGGCACACGCGCAGGCGGTCGTGGACGCGGTCAAGGCGTTCGGCGGTGACCTCCCGTTGCTGCTGCTGCCCGGTTCCGTGGCCCTGGACAAGGCCGAGCGGGCGGGATTGCGCGGGGTGGCCGAGGCATTCGCCGACCGAGGGTACACCCCCGAGGGCACGCTGGTCTCCCGCCGCGAGCAAGGCGCTGTGTTGCACGACGCCGCCCAGGTCACCGAGCGCATGATCCGCCTGGCCGAACACGGCACGCTGACCGCGGTGGACGGCTCCACGGTGCATCTCGCCGCCGAGAGCATTTGCGTGCACGGGGACACCCCCGGGTCCGCAACCATGGCCGCCGAGGTCCGCGCGGGTCTGGAGCGCGCCGGCATCACGATCCGGTCGTTCGTGTGAGCGGCCGCGACTCGACGACGCACGGTCCGGGCACCGCCCACGACGGCACGGGCGTGCCCTCCCCGGCCACTCCGCGAGCCGCCAACGTGACGCGGAGCGGATCCGGCGCGCCGCGCACCGCACCCCGGGACCGAGCCACCGCGCCTTCCACGTCCTCGTCGGCAGCACCCGACACGGCCACCCCGCCGCGGACGGGTCTGCGCTGGGCCGGCACGCGGGCCTTCCTGATCGAGTGCCCCTCGCTCGAGCACGTGATGCGGCTGCATGCCCACCTGAGTGCCCATCCGTACCCGGGTCAGCTCGATGTCCTGGCCGCCGCGGAGACCGTGTTGCTGACCTTCACAACTCCCGCCGCGGCGCGGAGGGCCGCGAGCGAAGTCGTCGACATCCGGCTTGATTCCACCGAGCCGGCCGCGGGTAAGGACGTGGCGATCGACGTGGTCTACGACGGCGAAGACTTGGCCGCCGTGGGAAAGCTGACCGGGCTCGGCGAGCGCGGCGTGATCGAGGCGCACACGGGAACCGGCTGGACGGCGGCGTTCGGCGGGTTCGCGCCGGGATTCGCGTACCTTGTGGCCGACGGCGATCCGCTCGAGGTGCCGCGCAGGGACTCGCCCCGCACCGCGGTGCCGGCCGGGTCCGTGGCGCTCGCGGGACGCTTCTCGGCCGTCTACCCACGGCGTTCCCCCGGGGGTTGGCAGCTGATCGGTCACACGGACGCGCCGCTGTGGGACGTGGACCGGGAGGAGCCCGCCCTGATCCGACCGGGTGACACCGTGCGCTACCGGGCGGTGCGCGAACTCGTGGCGGTGTCCTCAGAGACGGCACTACCCGCGTCGCGCCGGGAGCGGAAACACGCCCTGATGATCGAGGATCCCGGGATGCAGTCCCTGCTCCAGGACCGCGGCAGACCCGGCCGAGGCGACCTGGGCGTGGTGGCCTCCGGCGCCGCGGACCGCGCGTCGGCCGAGCAGACCAACCGGCTGGTGGGCAACTCGCCCGAGGCCGCCGTGATCGAGACGCTGCTGGGTGGACTGTCGGTCACGGCCCGCGGGCACCACGTACTGGCCCTCAGTGGCGCGCCCACTCCGGCCCGGATCGAGGGACCCCTCGGCGGACGCGCCGTCACGTGCCACGCTCCGTTCGCCTTGTACGACGGCGAGCGCCTCACCCTGGGAGCCCCGGACAGAGGCCTGCGCACCTATCTGGCAGTGCGAGGTGGGATCGACGTACCCGAGGTGCTGGGGAGCCGCTCCTCGGATGCGCTCTCCGGGATCGGACCGGACCCGTTGAGCGCCGGTGACGAGCTCCCGGTTCTCAAGGCCGCCGCGGGCCGGACCGTGGGGTTGCCCGAACCGCCGGCGGTCACGCTTCCCACCCCCGGGGAGACCGTCACCCTGCGGGTGAGCCCGGGGCCCCGTGACGATTGGTTCACGCCGGAAGCACTCGAGACGTTCACCTCGCGGGACTGGGTCGTGAGTGAGCAGTCCAACCGCGTGGGGGTGCGCTTCGAGGAACCCCCCGAGGGCCCGCCGCTCGAGCGTTCCCGCGAGGGCGAACTGGCGAGCGAGGGCGTGGTGGCCGGTTCCCTGCAGGTCCCCCACTCGGGGGTTCCCGTGCTCTTCCTGGCCGACCATCCCGTGACGGGCGGCTATCCCGTGATCGGGGTCGTACTTCCGGAGGACCTCCCCCTCGCCGCGCAGCTACCCCCGAGCAGCGCGGTCCGCTTCACGTTCACCGATCCGCCCCACCCCGCATCCGACACCGCAGGAGACACACCATGAAGAAGGTCCTGATCGCCAACCGCGGGGAGATCGCGGTGCGGATCGCGCGGGCGTGCGCGGACGCCGGCCTGACCTCGGTGGCCGTGTACTCCGAACCTGACGCCGACGCCTTCCACGTGCATATGGCCGACGAGGCCTACGCCCTGCCCGGTTCCGCCTCCGCGGACACCTACCTGCATATCGACCGTCTGCTCGCCGTGGCTTCCCGTTCCGGCGCGGACGCCGTGCACCCGGGCTACGGGTTCCTGTCCGAGAACGCGGACTTCGCGCAGGCCGTGGCGGACGCCGGCCTCACCTGGATCGGTCCATCCGCCCGGGTCATCCGCGAGCTGGGCAACAAGGTCACCGCCCGGGCCATCGCCGTGCGCGCCGGCGCTCCCCTGGTTCCCGGCACGGACGGTCCCGTGGACGACGCCGCTGCGGCCCGGTCATTCGCCGAGGAGCACGGACTGCCCATCGCCATCAAGGCCGCCTTCGGCGGTGGTGGTCGTGGGATGCGCGTGGCCAGGACCATGGACGAGATCGATGCGGCGTTCGAGGCGGCGGTGCGCGAAGCGACGTCGGCGTTCGGGCGGGGCGAATGCTTCGTGGAGCGTTTCCTGGACAAGCCCCGCCACGTGGAGGCCCAAGTCGTGGCAGACACCCACGGTTCCGTGATCGTGGTGGGCACGCGTGACTGCTCACTGCAACGGCGGAACCAGAAGCTCGTGGAGGAGGCCCCTGCGCCGTTCCTGACCGATGAGCAGCGCACGACGATTCATGAATCCGCGCGCGCCATCTGCCGGGAGGCCGGGTACACCGGGGCGGGCACGGTCGAGTACCTCGTGGCCCCGGACGGGCTGATCTCCTTCCTGGAGGTCAACACGCGGCTGCAGGTGGAACACCCCGTCACGGAGCAGACCGCGGGCGTGGACCTCGTGCGGGAACAGTTCCGCGTGGCCGACGGGTTGGCGCTGAGCCTCACCGAGGACCCGTCACCGAACGGGCATGCGTTCGAGTTCCGACTCAATGCGGAGGACCCGGCCCTCGGGTTCCTCCCCACTCCCGGCGCGGTGGAGGCGTTCGAGGCGCCCACGGGCTCGGGGGTGCGCATGGACACCGGTGTGCGTTCCGGGTCCGTGGTGCCCGCCGAGTACGACTCCCTGCTGGCCAAACTCATCGTGTGGGGCGAGGACCGGCAGCAGGCCCTCGTACGCGCGCGCGCCGCGCTGCGGGAGCTCGTGATCCGCGGGGTGCCCACAGTGGTCCCGTTCCACCGGGCGGTCCTGGAGGAGCCCGCGTTCACGTCCCCGGACGGGATGGGGGTGTACACCACGTGGATCGAGGACGAGTTCACACGCAAGCTGGAGGCCTCCCCGTACGTGGCGCCCGGGGCCGGCGAGCGCACCACGGTCACGGTGGAGATCGACGGGCGCGCCCATCAACTGGGCCTGCCCGCAGACCTTGCCGCCGCCCTCCTGGGTGGCGGATCCGTCGCAGGTTCCGGGTCTGATTCGGCATCCGGGGGCGCCGAATCGCGGTCCGGTGAGACCGCGGGGGCGGGGGCAGAAACCGGGGCGGCGTCGTCGCCCCATGAGGACTCGGCAGGAACGAGCCTGGTGGCGCCCATGAACGGGACGATCGTGACGTGGGCCATGCAGGACGGCGCCGAGGTGGTCGAGGGCGACACCGTCCTCACCCTGGAGGCGATGAAGATGGAGACGCCCGTCCGCGCTCATCGCTCCGGCACGCTGACCCGGGCGGACCTGGCGGAGGGGTCCGCCGTGCGCAAGGGGCAGACGCTGGGAGAGATCGCGTGACGGCCGTCGAGCCGCGCGAGAACGCCCAGGCGAGTGCCCAGGCGGGCGCCCAGGCGGCCCGGCAGTTGCGCGCCCGCATCTCGAACGGCCAACTGCCCCCGGGAGCGAAACTCTCGGAACAGGCCGTGGCCCGGGAGCTGGGGGTCTCGCGCAACACCTTGCGCGAGGCGTTCACCATGTTGGCGGCGGAGCGCCTCGTGGATCGGATCGCGCACCGGGGTGTGTTCGTCGCACAGCCCGACGCCGACGACGTCCGCGACCTCTACGCCGCCCGCGGCGTCCTGGAGCCGGGCACCATGCTGTGGGGTGCGCCCGATCCGCAGTCGCTGTCCCGGCTGAGTGCGCTCACCACCTCGGCGCTCGCCGCCCGGAATGCCGGGGACGTGCCGGCCATGGCGGATGCGAACCAGGGCTTCCACCGGGAGCTCGTGGCGTCGTCCGGTTCGGCGGAGCTGGTCGCGGTCATGGATCGGTTGTCGGCGCGGATGCGGCTGGTGTTCCACGCGATGTCCACGGATCCGCAGTTCCACGCGCGCTACGCGGTGCGCAATACCCAGGTGCTGCGATCTCTCGAGTCCGGCGACCGTGACCGGGCCGTGCACCTGCTCAGGGAGTCCCTGACCGCGGCACGGGACGAGATCCTCGCGCACCTGACCTGACGGGTCGGGTGGGCGGGATCAGGACCAGAGCTTCGCGAGGCCTGCCAGGGAGTTCCACGCGAGATACACCGTGAGCAGCCAGGCGAGGACACCCACCACGAGCAGCCACACCGGGTAGCGGTAGCCGTGCAACAGATCCCTGCGGCGCCATGCGACCCACAACAGGATGGCGAAACCGAAGGGCAGGATCAGTGCGTTGAACGCACCGGCGAAGATGAGCAGGGTCTGCGGTGCCTGGCCCAGGAAGAGGTAGACCACCGCGCAAACCGCGATGAAGGCCACGGTGAGCAGGTTCCGGGTGCGCGGTTTGCCCTGGGACGAGGTCACGAAGGAGATGGACGTGAACGCGGCCCCGATGACCGAGGTCAGCGCCGCGGCCCACAGCACCACACCGAAGATCCGTACACCGATCTCACCGGCCGCGGCACCGAAGGCCTCCGCCGCCATGTTGTCGCTCGTGAGGGAGACCCCGCCGGCCACCACGCCGAAGATCGCGAGGAACAACAACACACGCATCACGCACGTGACCAGGATGCCCAGCACGGAACTGCGCGTGATCTCCCGGACGCTCTCCGCACCGGTGACTCCCGAGTCGATCATGCGGTGCGCGCCGGAGTACGTGATGTACCCACCCACCGTGCCGCCGATCAGCGTGGTGATCACCAGGAGGTCGATCCGCTCCGGCAACACCGTGTTCTTCAGCGCCTCCCCCACGGGCGGAGCCGCCACGATGGCCACGTACAGCATGAGCAGGATCATGACGGCGCCCAACAGCACCACGATGCGGTCCAGCGCGAGTCCCGCGCGCTTCGACAGGAAGATCAACACGGCGATCGCGGCGGAGATCCCCCCGCCGATCTTGGGATCCAGGCCCACCATGGCGTTGAGGCCCAGACCGGTTCCCGCGATGTTGCCGATGTTGAAGACCGCACCGCCCAGGAAAACCAGCGCCGCGAGCACCGCCCCGGCACCGGGCAACACCCTCCCGGCCAGTTCCTGCGCCCGGCGACCCGAGATCCCGATGACCCGCCACACGTTCAGCTGCACGGCAATGTCCACGAGGATCGAGAGGAGGATGGCGAACGCGAAGGCAGCGCCCAACTGCACCGTGAAGACGGTGGTCTGGGTGATGAAACCGGGCCCGATGGCACTCGTGGCCATGAGGAACATGGCCCCCAACAGGGCACTGCGGTGCCCGGTGGTGCGCTGGGGCGTTTTCCCGCCCTCGGTCACGGACTCGCCGGGCTGCGGGCTGGGACTGACAGAGGACATGCTTCCATCCAAGGGGTCACGCGAGCGGGGACACATTCGTGCAATGAAGGCAGCCTATAGGTTGTTCAACAATCTGCCCAGCGAATTTTTGGGACAACTGACGGCGCGGCGGCAATGTTCGAGGCATCCCCAGACCATGCCCGAGATTCTGGGTAGCGAAAAGCGGCCCTTCCCAAATGAGTGTGGGTAAGGGCCCAAGCGGGGTGCGTGTCACGGGGGTCGGGTAGGGGTCGAGGCCTCCAGGATGGGGGTGCTGAATCCAACCGTCCTCGAAGGCCTCGATGTGTCCCATGCTATGTGCGCGCCGGCGTGCGCGCTCTTCGACCTGTCCGATGTCCACGTGCTCACGATCGAGCGGCACCGCTCCTCGTTCACCCTGGTGGTCGAGACCGTGCCGTCA